>NZ_JBEZEY010000014.1:0-161993 GCF_040649135.1 Micromonospora sp. NPDC049047 | reverse complement strand
GGGCGGTTGTCACGGCCGCGGAGACCGGAGAACCTGACCGCGTCCGCCCGGACAGCTGAACGAGGGCATCGTCGCGGCTGTCGAAGATCGGGAGCCGCCACGATCGTGGCGGCGCCCCGGCGCGTCTGCGCTGTGGCATCCTCTCTCCCATGCGGCTGGAGAACGTCTGGTTGCGGTACCACCGGCGCGGGCCATGGGTGCTGCGGGGCGTGGACGTGCGGATCGGTCCGGGCGAGGTGGCTGTCGTGCTGGGCCGCAACGGGGTCGGCAAGTCGACGCTGCTCCAGGTGGCCGCCGGGGTGCTGCGGCCCGACCGGGGCCGGGTCACCGACCGGCCGGCACGGGTGGGCTGGGTGCCGGAGCGGTTCCCCGCCGACCAGCCGTTCACCGTGGCCCACTACCTGACCGGGATGGCCCGGGTGGCGGGGTTGAGGGCGACGGCGGCCGACGACGCGGTCGCCTCCTGGATCGACCGGCTCGGGTTGTCCGCCTTCCACTCCGTGCGGCTGCCGGAGCTGTCCAAGGGCACCGCCCAGAAGGTGGGCCTCGCCCAGGCGATGCTGCGGACACCGGGCCTGCTGGTGCTCGACGAGCCGTGGGAGGGACTGGACGCCGCCACCCGCGAGCTGGTTCCCGAGCTGATCGCCGAGGTGCTCGCCGCCGACGGTGCCGTGCTGGTCAGTGACCACCGCGGGGAGACGGTCCGGCTGCCGACCGCCCGCCGCTGGTCGGTGGCCGACGGCGCGCTGACCGAGGAGGCGCCGTCGGCCGAGGAGGCGTTCGCGGTGGTCGAGGTCGCGGTCCCGACCGCGCGGGTCGCCGACACCGTGGCCCGGTTGCGCGCCGAGGGCCACCACATTCTTCGGGTACGCGCCGACGCCCGCCCCACCGCACCGCCGGCCCACCCCGCATCGACCTCCCCGGCCCGGCCGGACGGTGAGCGGGCACCCGGACAGCCCGAGGCCGCCGAGGACGTGCACACCGTCGGCCAGGCAGCGGAGGAGGCCCGGTGAGCGCCCTGGTCCGGATGCGGCTGGCCGGTCTCCTGCGGACCGGCCGGGCACTGGCACCGCTGCTCGCCGGCCTCGTCGTGCTCGGCACGCTCTACGGCGGCGGACGGTCCCAACCGGCCGAGGCGTACGGCGTCTCGGCAGTGGTGCTCTTCCCGGTGCTCGCCTGGCAGACGAAGATCCTGCTCGACGTCGAGCCGGACGTGCAGCGTCGACTGGCCCAGGTGACCGTCGGGGCGGCCCGCGAGCGGCTCGCCGGGCTCCTCGCCGCGATAGTGGCGGCGTTGGCGACGGTGGCCGTCGCGCTGCTCTTTCCGTGGCTGGTCGGCGGGGTCACCGGCCCGGTGGAGCCGGGGGACCGGTCCATCCCGGTCGGGCTCGCACTGGGGTTGTGGGCGCACCTGCTCGCCGTACCCGCCGCGGTTGCCCTCGGCGCGCTGGCCAGCCGGGCGTCGGTGGGCGGTGCCGCGTACGGCGTCGCGGTGCTGGCCCTCGGCGGGGTCGGCGCGGTGGTGCTCGGCCTGAGCGGTTCGGTGGCGCCCTGGCTGGCACCGCCGATCATGGCCGCCGCCCGCACCGTCGGCGGTGACGCGGCGGCGCTCACCCTGCTGGGGCTGTCCGGGTGGGCGCTGGCCTGGAGCGCCGCGGTCGTCGGTGGCTACCTGTGGCGGCGGCGGGCCAACGCCTGAGCGACACCGGCGACTGTGGGGCGGCTCACCGGGGGCGATTTGGCGCTGGTGACGGGGGCGCGTAGTCTTCACACAGTCATCCGTGTTTCCATGGATGAGGAACCACCCAGAGACCGCTGGTCACCGTGCTTCGGCACGGTCGAAGGTCCCGCGACAACGGGCGACCCGCGTAGGGCGGCAAGCGTAACTCGGCAGTGAACATGGTCCGCCGACTGTGTTGATCTGCCGGCCCTCGCCCCGTGCGCCCTGCGCCGGGGCTTTTTCGTTGTCGTGCTGCCTCCGCCCCCGTTCCGGCTTCGGCTGTGACGGGGACCAGCCTCGAGTAACGAGAGAGGAGGGACATGGCGGACAAGCCGATCCGGGCCGACAAGGCCACGGCCGTCGCTGAGCTGACCGAGAGCTTCCGCAGCTCGGGCGCCACCGTGCTGACCGAGTACCGCGGTCTGACGGTTTCCCAGCTCACCCAGCTTCGGCGCTCGCTCGGCGCCGACACCAGCTACATGGTCGCGAAGAACACGCTCGCGAAGCGTGCTGCGACGGACGCGGGCATCACCGGCCTCGACGAGCTGTTCACCGGTCCTACCGCGCTGACTTTCGTTTCGGGCGACGTCGTCGAGGCGGCGAAGGGTCTTCGCGACTTCGCGAAGGCCAACCCGAAGCTCGTCATCAAGGGCGGTGTCTTCGAGGGCAAGGCCATTTCCGCGGCCGAGGTCACGAAGCTCGCCGACCTGGAGTCCCGCGAGGTGCTGCTGGCCAAGCTGGCCGGCGCGATGAAGGGCAACCTGAGCAAGGCCGCGGCCCTGTTCCAGGCCCCGCTGTCGAAGACCGCCCGTCTGGCGGCTGCACTGCAGGACAAGCGCGAGAAGGAGGGCGCCGAGGCGGCCTGAGGCCCCCACGGCGCACCAGTTCTTACTTATCAGCATTAGGAAAGGACGCCAGACATGGCGAAGCTCAGCACCGACGAGCTGCTCGACGCGTTCAAGGAGATGACGCTGATCGAGCTCTCCGAGTTCGTGAAGCAGTTCGAGACGACCTTCGAGGTCACCGCCGCGGCTCCGGTCGCGATCGCCCAGGGTGGCGGCGGCGGCGGCGCCGCTGCGGCCCCGGCCGAGGAGGAGAAGGACGAGTTCGACGTCATCCTCGAGGCTGACGGCGGCAAGAAGATCCAGGTCATCAAGGTCGTGCGTGAGCTGACCGGCCTGGGCCTCAAGGAGGCCAAGGACGCGGTCGAGTCCGCGCCGAAGGCCATCCTGGAGAAGGTCAACAAGGAGACCGCCGAGAAGGCGAAGGCCAAGCTCGAGGGTGAGGGCGCCAAGGTCACCCTCAAGTGACCTGAGCTCCACCAGCGCGTACCCGGCTCGTGAGTCGGGACACGATCGCGTCGCGGCGGGCGGTGATCCGACACGGATCACCGCCCGCCGTGTTCGTGGTTCCGGCGCCGATCTGCCCCTGAGCTGGGCGGGGAAGGTCGCGTCGGCCGATCCGAACGTGTTCGGCGGGTCGCCCTGCGGTGGGAAAGAAGGGCCGACCCGGATACCGGCCCTTGACGCGGCCCCGGACTGCCAGGCACGCTGGCACCAGCAAGACACCGCGCTTGCGACGGCCACGACGTGGGTATGACAGCGGCAGCACCATCAGCCGTGTCGACCTGAGCGGCCCAGTGGGGACGTTGCGTTCTGAGCGGCCCGGCAGCCCCGGTTCACGGGGGCCGAGGCGCGTTCCGCAAACGACCTGCGGGGTGGGCTGGACAGCGGTTAGCCTCTCGGCTACACTGCTAGTTTGCGCTGCCTTCCGACTTGACCCCTGCTTGGAAATGTCCGTTTACGGATAGTTCTGGTGGGGTCATTGGAGTGCACGCGTACCAGCCGTTCTGCAGCACCGGTCCTCGGAAGGACGCATCTTGGCAGCTTCCCGCCCTGCGAAGACCAGTCGTACGTCGAGCGCATTCGCTCCCCGCCGAGTTTCATTCGGCAGGATCACCGAACACCTCGAGGTCCCCAACCTCCTTGCCATCCAGAACGAGTCCTTCGACTGGCTCGTGGGCAACGAGGCTTGGCAGGGCCGGTCGGCGGACGACCCGCACGCACGCTCGGGTCTCGCGGAGATCCTTGAAGAGATCAGTCCCATTGAGGACTTCTCCGGCACCATGTCGCTCTCCTTCTCGGCGCCGCGCTTCGACGAGGTCAAGGCCTCGATCGAGGAGTGCAAGGAGAAGGACCTGACCTACTGCGCTCCGCTCTTCGTGACCGCGGAGTTCACCAACAACACCACTGGCGAGATCAAGAGCCAGACGGTGTTCATGGGTGACTTCCCGATGATGACGCCCAAGGGCACCTTCGTCATCAACGGCACCGAGCGCGTCGTGGTCAGCCAGCTCGTCCGGTCCCCGGGCGTGTACTTCGACAAGCAGCCGGACAAGACCTCCGACCGCGACCTCTCCAGCGTCAAGGTCATCCCGAGTCGGGGTGCCTGGCTGGAGTTTGACATCGACAAGCGCGACACGGTCGGCGTACGCATCGACCGCAAGCGTCGGCAGGCCGTCACCGTCCTGCTCAAGGCCATCGGTTGGTCGGCCGAGCGGATCCGTGAGCGGTTCGGCTGGTCCGAGCTGCTGATGACCACGCTCGAGAAGGACCACATCGCCGGCCAGGACGAGGCCCTGCTAGACATCTACCGCAAGCTGCGCCCTGGCGAGCCGCCGACGCGCGAGAACGCCCAGACCCTGCTCGACAACCTCTTCTTCAACCCGAAGAGGTACGACGTCGCCAAGGTCGGGCGCTACAAGTTCAACAAGAAGCTCGAAGTCGACGTGCCGATCACCACCGGCACGCTGACCGAGGACGACATCGTCGCCACCGTGGAATACCTCTGCCGGCTGCACGCCGGTGAGGAGGGCTACGAGGCCGACGACATCGACCACTTCGGCAACCGGCGCCTGCGCACCGTGGGTGAGCTGATCCAGAACCAGGTTCGGGTCGGCCTCTCCCGCATGGAGCGGGTGGTCCGTGAGCGGATGACCACGCAGGACGTCGAGGCGATCACCCCGCAGACCCTGATCAACATCCGCCCGGTGGTGGCGGCGATCAAGGAGTTCTTCGGGACGTCGCAGCTGTCCCAGTTCATGGACCAGACCAACCCGCTGGCGGGCCTGACCCACCGGCGCCGGCTGAGCGCGCTCGGCCCGGGTGGTCTGTCCCGGGAGCGGGCCGGCTTCGAGGTCCGCGACGTGCACCCGTCCCACTACGGCCGGATGTGCCCGATCGAGACGCCGGAAGGCCCGAACATCGGCCTGATCGGCGCGCTGTCCACCTTCGCCCGGGTCAACCCGTTCGGCTTCATCGAGACGCCGTACCGGAAGGTCGTCGAGGGTCGGGTCACCGACCAGATCGACTACCTGACCGCGGACGAGGAGGACCGGTTCGTCAAGGCCCAGGCCAACGCGCGCCTGAAGGCTGACGGCACGTTCGCCGAGGACCGGGTGCTCTGCCGTCGTAAGGGTGGCGAGACCGAGGACGTCGTCCCCGGTGCCGTCGACTACATGGACGTCTCGCCCCGGCAGATGACCTCGGTCGCGACCGCCATGATCCCGTTCCTCGAGCACGACGACGCCAACCGGGCACTGATGGGCGCGAACATGCAGCGCCAGGCGGTGCCGCTGGTCAAGGCCGAGGCGCCGCTCGTGGGCACGGGCATGGAATACCGTGCCGCGGTCGACGCTGGCGACGTGGTGGTCGCCGAGGTCGGCGGTGTGATCGAGGATCTCTGCGCCGACTACGTGACCATCCACCAGGATGACGGCCACCGCCGGACGTACCTGCTGCACAAGTTCCGCCGCTCCAACGCTGGCTCCTGCGTCAACCAGAAGCCGGTGGTCTTCGAGGGCGACCGCGTCGAGGCCGGTCAGGTCATCGCCGACGGGCCGTGCACCGACGAGGGCGAGATGGCACTCGGGCGCAACCTGCTGGTGGCGTTCATGTGCTGGGAGGGCCACAACTACGAGGACGCGATCATCCTGTCGCAGCGCCTCGTGCAGCAGGACGTGCTCACCTCGATCCACATCGAGGAGCACGAGGTCGACGCCCGGGACACCAAGCTCGGTCCGGAGGAGATCACCCGCGACATCCCGAACGTCAGCGAGGAAATGCTCGCCGACCTCGACGAGCGCGGCATCATCCGGATCGGTGCCGAGGTCGTTCCCGGCGACATCCTGGTCGGCAAGGTCACGCCCAAGGGTGAGACCGAGCTGACCCCGGAGGAGCGCCTGCTCCGCGCGATCTTCGGTGAGAAGGCGCGTGAGGTTCGGGACACCTCGCTGAAGGTGCCGCACGGCGAGACCGGCACGGTCATCGGTGTGCGCACGTTCTCCCGCGAGGACGGCGACGAGCTGCCGCCGGGCGTCAACGAGCTGGTTCGGGTCTACGTCGCCCAGAAGCGCAAGATCCAGGACGGCGACAAGCTCGCCGGCCGGCACGGCAACAAGGGCGTCATCTCGAAGATCCTGCCGGTCGAGGACATGCCGTTCCTCGAGGACGGCACCCCGGTCGACATCGTGCTCAACCCGCTCGGCGTGCCGAGCCGGATGAACATCGGCCAGGTGCTGGAGACCCACCTCGGTTGGGTCGCCAAGACCGGTTGGAAGGTCGAGGGCGACGACGCCGAGTGGAAGCGCCAGCTCCGCTCGATCGACGCGCACGAGTCCGAGGGTGACACGAACGTGGCCACCCCGGTCTTCGACGGTGCCCGCGAAGAGGAGATCTCCGGTCTGCTCGAGTCGACCCTGCCCAACCGGGACGGCAAGCAGCTGATCGGGCGTACCGGCAAGGCGCAGCTGTTCGACGGTCGTTCCGGCGAGCCGCTGCCCGACCCGATCGCTGTCGGTTACGTCTACATCCTGAAGCTCAACCACCTGGTCGACGACAAGATCCACGCTCGTTCGACCGGCCCGTACTCGATGATCACGCAGCAGCCGCTTGGTGGTAAGGCGCAGTTCGGTGGTCAGCGTTTCGGTGAGATGGAGTGCTGGGCGATGCAGGCGTACGGCGCCGCGTACGCCCTGCAGGAGCTGCTCACGATCAAGTCCGACGACGTGCTCGGCCGGGTGAAGGTCTACGAGGCCATCGTCAAGGGCGAGAACATCCCGGAGCCGGGCATCCCGGAGTCGTTCAAGGTGCTGCTCAAGGAGCTGCAGTCGCTGTGCCTCAACGTTGAGGTGTTGTCCAGCGACGGTGTGGCCCTGGAAATGCGCGAGACCGACGACGAGGTGTTCCGGGCCGCTGAGGAGCTGGGCATCGACCTGTCCCGGCGCGAGCCGAGCTCGGTCGAAGAGGTCTGAGGTGAGCGGTCGGGGGCCGGTTCGCCGGCCCCCGACCCCGCCCGAGAATTAGCAGTACAGACGACGACATAGGGGACATAGTGCTCGACGTCAACTTCTTCGACGAGCTGCGCATTGGTCTCGCCACCGCCGACGACATCCGTCAGTGGTCGCACGGCGAGGTCAAGAAGCCTGAGACGATCAACTACCGCACCCTGAAGCCGGAAAAGGACGGGCTCTTCTGCGAGAAGATCTTCGGTCCGCAGCGGGACTGGGAGTGCTACTGCGGTAAGTACAAGCGCGTCCGGTTCAAGGGCATCATCTGTGAGCGCTGCGGCGTCGAGGTGACTCGCTCCAAGGTCCGTCGTGAGCGGATGGGGCACATCGAGCTCGCTGCTCCGGTGACCCACATCTGGTACTTCAAGGGCGTGCCGAGCCGGCTGGGCTACCTGCTGGACCTCGCCCCCAAGGACCTCGAGAAGATCATCTACTTCGCCTCGTACGTCGTGACGAGCGTGGACGCGGAGTCGCGTCACCGCGACCTCTCGACGATCGAGAACGAGATCCTGGCCGAGAAGCGGCAGTCCGAGAACAGCCGCGACTCGGAGATCGAGAAGCGGGCCGCCAAGCTCGAGGCCGACCTGGCCGAGCTGGAGGCCGAGGGTGCCAAGGCGGACGTCCGGCGCAAGGTCAAGGAGGGCGGAGAGCGCGAGATGCGCCAGATCCGCGACCGGGCCCAGCGCGAGATCGACCGCCTGGACGAGGTGCTTGACACCTTCCGCAAGCTGGAGCCGAAGCAGCTGGTCACCGACGAGCTGCTCTACCGCGAGCTGCGCGACCGGTTCGGTGAGTACTTCACCGGTTCCATGGGCGCGGAGGCGATCAAGGCGCTGGTCCAGAACATGGACCTCGACGCCGAGGCCGAGAGCCTGCGGGAGACCATCCGGTCCGGCAAGGGCCAGCGGAAGATCCGGGCGCTCAAGCGACTCAAGGTCGTCGCGGCGTTCCTGAACACCCGCAACTCGCCGCTCGGCATGGTGCTGGACTGCGTCCCGGTCATCCCGCCGGACCTGCGCCCGATGGTGCAGCTCGACGGTGGCCGCTTCGCGACCTCGGACCTGAACGACCTGTACCGCCGCGTGATCAACCGGAACAACCGCCTCAAGCGACTGATCGACCTCGGCGCACCCGAGATCATCGTCAACAACGAGAAGCGGATGCTCCAGGAGGCCGTCGACGCGCTGTTCGACAACGGCCGTCGTGGTCGGCCGGTCACCGGCCCGGGTAACCGCCCGCTCAAGTCGCTGTCCGACATGCTCAAGGGCAAGCAGGGCCGGTTCCGGCAGAACCTGCTCGGCAAGCGCGTCGACTACTCCGGCCGTTCGGTCATCGTGGTCGGCCCGAAGCTCAAGCTGCACCAGTGTGGCCTGCCCAAGCAGATGGCGCTGGAGCTGTTCAAGCCGTTCGTGATGAAGCGGCTCGTCGACCTCAACCACGCCCAGAACATCAAGTCCGCCAAGCGGATGGTCGAGCGTCAGCGCCCGGTCGTGTGGGACGTGCTGGAAGAGGTCATCGGCGAGCACCCGGTGCTGCTGAACCGCGCGCCGACCCTGCACCGTCTGGGCATCCAGGCCTTCGAGCCCCAGCTGGTCGAGGGCAAGGCGATCCAGATCCACCCGCTGGTCTGCACCGCGTTCAACGCCGACTTCGACGGTGACCAGATGGCGGTGCACGTGCCGCTGTCCGCCGAGGCGCAGGCCGAGGCGCGGATCCTGATGCTGTCGTCGAACAACATCCTCAAGCCGGCCGACGGTAAGCCGGTCACCATGCCCACCCAGGACATGGTCATCGGTCTGTACCACCTCACCCACCTCACCGCCGGTGAGAAGGGCGAGGGCCGGGCGTTCAGCTCGGACGCCGAGGCGCGGATGGCCTTCGACAACGGCGAGCTGCACCTGCAGGCCCCGGTGAAGATCCGCCTGCGGTCCGTGGTCGGTGTGGACAACGGTGCCGGCGCCGAGCCGTGGACCGCCCCGGAGGGCTGGGTCGAGGGTGACCCGCTGACCGTGGAGACCACCCTGGGTCGGGTGCTGTTCAACGAGACGCTGCCGCAGGGCTACCGCTTCGTGAACTACGAGATCCGCAAGGGTCAGCTCTCCGCGATCGTCAACGACCTCGCCGAGCGCTTCCCCAAGGTGGCCCTCGCGGCCACCCTGGACGGGCTCAAGGAGGCCGGTTTCCACTGGGCCACCTGGTCCGGCGTGACGATCGGCATGGAGGACGTCATCGCTCCGCCGCGCAAGGCGGAGATCCTGGCGAAGTACGAGAAGGAAGCCGACCAGATCGACAAGCAGTACCAGCGTGGTCTGATGACCGCCGAGGAGCGTCGCGGCGAGCTCATCACGATCTGGACCAAGGCGACCAACGAGGTCGCCAAGGAGATGGACACCGCTCTGCCGCAGGAGAACCCACTGTGGAAGATGATCAACTCGGGTGCCCGCGGTAACCTGCTCCAGCTCCGGCAGATCGCCGCGATCCGTGGTCTGGTGGCCAACCCGAAGGGCGAGATCATCCCGCGGCCGATCAAGGCCAGCTACCGGGAGGGTCTGTCCGTGCTGGAGTACTTCATCTCCACGCACGGTGCCCGTAAGGGTCTCGCCGACACCGCGCTGCGGACCGCCGACTCGGGTTACCTGACCCGTCGTCTGGTGGACGTCTCGCAGGACGTCATCATCCGTGAAGAGGACTGCGGCACCGACCGGGCGATCCCGATGCAGATCGGCGAGAAGCTCGACGGCAAGCTCGTCGTCCACACCCACGCCGAGACCAGCGTGCACGCCCGGACCCTGGCCGACGACATCAAGGGGCCGGACGGCACCGTGGTCGCCGAGCGCGGCCAGGACATCAACTCCATCGGGGTCGACAAGATCGTCGCCGCCGGCGTGGAGACGGTCCGGGTGCGCAGCGTGCTCACCTGCGAGTCGAAGCTGGGCGTCTGCGCGGCCTGCTACGGCCGGTCGCTGCCGACCGGCAAGTCTGTCGACATCGGCGAGGCGGTCGGCATCATCGCCGCCCAGTCCATCGGTGAGCCCGGTACGCAGCTGACGATGCGTACCTTCCACACCGGTGGTGTCGCGGGTGAGGACATCACCCAGGGTCTGCCGCGTGTGCAGGAGATCTTCGAGGCCCGGGTCCCGAAGGGTAAGGCGCCCATCGCCGACACCCCGGGTCGGATCCGGATCGAGGACGGCGAGCGCTCGCGGAAGATCATCGTGGTGCCGGACGACGGCAGCGAGGAGATCGTCTACGACAAGATCTCCAAGCGGGTCAAGCTCCGGACCCACGACGGCGGTCACGTCGCGGTCGGCGAGAAGCTGACCGAGGGCACCATCGACCCGCACGAGCTGCTGCGGATCATGGGTCCGCGGGCGGTCCAGGTCCACCTGACCAGTGAGGTCCAGGAGGTCTACCGCTCGCAGGGTGTGCTCATCCACGACAAGCACATCGAGATCATCATTCGCCAGATGCTCAAGCGGGTGACGGTCATCGACTCCGGCTCGACCGAGTTCCTGCCGGGTGTGCTTGTCGACCGGGCGCTGTTCGAGTCGGAGAACCGCCGGCTCGTCTCGGAAGGCGGCGAGCCCGCCGCCGGCCGTCCGGTGCTGATGGGTATCACCAAGGCCTCGCTGGCCACCGACTCCTGGCTCTCGGCGGCCTCCTTCCAGGAGACCACCCGGGTGCTGACCGACGCTGCGATCAACTCGCGCAGCGACTCGCTGGTCGGCCTCAAGGAGAACGTGATCATCGGAAAGCTCATCCCGGCCGGTACGGGCATCAGCAAGTACCGCAACGTCCGGGTCGAGCCGACCGAGGAGGCCAAGGCCAAGGTCTACTCGATGACCGGGTACCCGGAGACCGACTACGGCTTCGGACCGGCCAGCGGGCAGGCTGTGCCGCTTGACGACTTCGACTTCGGGTCGTACCGCTAACACCAGGCACACGACGAGGCCCCCGGTACCCACCGGGGGCCTCGTCGTATCCGGACCCACCCACCCCGGTCCGAGTTCGGCATGATGGGGGGATGACGACCGCACCCGGGCAGGCGTCCGTCGCGCAGCAGGGGCTGCGCCACCCGTTGGACCCGGATCCGGCCCGAGCCACCAAGGCCCGGGCGGTTTTCGCGCTCGGACTGCTCGGCCTGCTGACCGGGTTGTTCATCGGCGGGGTGGTGCCGGCGACGGTGGCACTGCAACTGGCCCGGCAGGCTCGCCGGGAGGCGTACTCCTCGGGGGGTTTCCTGACCGGCGGCAGGTGGCTGCGGCGCGGAGAGCGGATGGCCTGGGCCGGCCTGGTGCTGGTTGCGGTCAGCGTGGTGACGGCGGTGGTGATCGGCGTGGTGCGGTTGGCCGGTACGCCGTTGGGCCACGACTATCCGGCGAACATGGACTGAGCCGCCGCGCCCGCCGACGGTGCCGGCACCCCCGGCGGTAGCCTGGCCGGTGTCCGCCGTGCGGCGATGGCGGCCTTTCGACAGGAGGACCACGTGACGGATCCGGCGCGGCCCCCTGCGGACGAGCCGGCCGGCCAGCCGGCTCCGTCCGAGCCGACTCCGTCCGAGCACACCGACTGGGCCCGACCGGGCCCGAGCAACGAGGCGCACCCACCCGCGTCCACGCCGAGTTGGGGCGCGCCGCACCCCGGCTGGGGTACGACGAGTCTCCCCGGCTCCGGCCAGGCGGACCCGGGCCCCGGAGTGCCGCCCCCGACACCGCCGAGCTGGGGTCCGCCGCAGTCCGGGCCGGCGGCTCCGCCCGGTTGGGGTCCGCCGGAGTCTGGGGCGGGTGTGCCGCCGGGTTGGGGTCCGCCGCAGTCTGGGGCGGGTGTGCCGCCCGGGTGGGGTCCGCCGGGGTCCGGTTCGGCACCCGGTTGGGCGGGCATGCCGGGCCATCCGGTTCCGCCACCCAGCGACGCCCAGCATCGGCCGCCGAAGCGGGTGGAGACGGTGCCGGGCACCCCGTTCGGGGTCGTGCACCTCGATGTGGCCCCGGTCACGTCGGGGTTGGCCATCGGGTCCCTGGTGGCCGGGATCGCGTCGGTCCTGGTGTCCTTGCTGGTGATCTGCTTCGGCGTGGCCTTCGTGGACGAGGGTGGGGCCTGGGCTTCCGGAGCGTTCGCCGCGCTCGGTTTGCTGGCCGGCGCCGGGGCGGTGGTCACCGGTCTGCTCGGCCGGCGGCAGATCCGTCGGCCGGCCGCGCCCCCTGCGGTCCGGTTCACCGGCCGAGGGCTCGCGGTGGCCGGCATCAGCTGCGGTGCGGCGGGGGCCCTGCTCAGCCTCCTCGGGCTCGGCGTCGCGCTGCTGCTCGCGCTGACCTGAGGCTGGTCACCGCCCGCTGCGGCACCCGACCCCGTTCGGGCCCGTCTGCCACCGTCCGGCCCGGGGCCGACGGGTGGTCCTGCGGGGAAGCCGGTACACTTGTCTCCGTAGGTGCCCATCGCGGGCGACGGGGCAGGACGAGATTCGGCCGGCGGGCGTAGGACAGTCGCCGGGCCCTTCCGTTTTGACCTGGGCGGTTGTGGTAGGTACTCTTTCCCCTTGTGCCCGGGCATGCCCGGGCAACTCGTGCGTGCGCTGTTTCCGGATCCCGGGCGGCGGCACGACAAGCCAAGGATCCGGGGCGGGGCGACCCGCGCGCCGGTGACACAAACCCGATCGCACGCGTGAGCGTCCGCAACGGGACCGCGGAAAGGCGACACGCCCGACCGCGGGTGCCGGGGTCTCCGTGAGGTGGCCCCGGGTCGGAATGTAGGAGAGCCGGTCAGCAGGCCGGCTAACGAGCAGACGGCGCGGCCGCGGATGCGGCCGAAGGGAGCGGAGAAACCCGGTGCCCACGATCCAGCAGCTGGTCCGAAAGGGCCGCCAGGCGAAGACGACCAAGACCAAGACCCCGGCGCTGAAGGGTTCCCCTCAGCGGCGCGGCGTGTGCACCCGCGTGTACACCACCACCCCGAAGAAGCCGAACTCGGCGCTGCGCAAGGTCGCTCGCGTGAAGCTCAGCAGCCAGATCGAGGTGACCGCCTACATCCCGGGCGTCGGTCACAACCTCCAGGAGCACTCGATCGTGCTCGTGCGCGGTGGCCGGGTGAAGGACCTCCCCGGCGTGCGTTACAAGATCGTCCGCGGTTCGCTTGACACCCAGGGTGTCCGCAACCGCAAGCAGGCGCGCAGCCGTTACGGCGCGAAGAAGGAGAAGAGCTGACATGCCGCGTAAGGGACCCGCTCCGCGGCGGCCACTGGTCGCTGACCCGGTGTACAACTCGCCGCTGGTCACCCAGCTGGTGAACAAGATCCTGCTCCGCGGCAAGCGTCAGCTCGCCGAGTCGATCGTGTACGCGGCCCTCGAGGGCTGCCGCGAGAAGTCCGGCACCGACCCGGTCGTCACCCTCAAGCGGGCGATGGACAACGTCAAGCCGACCCTCGAGGTACGCAGCCGTCGGGTCGGTGGCGCCACCTACCAGGTGCCGGTGGAGGTCCGCCCGACCCGGGCGACCACCCTGGGCCTGCGCTGGCTGGTCACCTACTCCCGCGCCCGTCGCGAGAAGACCATGGTCGAGCGGCTGATGAACGAGCTGCTGGACGCGAGCAACGGCCTCGGTGCCGCCGTCAAGCGGCGCGAGGACACGCACAAGATGGCCGAGTCGAACAAGGCCTTCGCGCACTACCGCTGGTAACACCCTGGTTCCGGCGCCTCTGGGCGCCGGAACCGCCACCAGTTGTGTCGAGACGACGATAAGTAGGGATTGAAGTGGCCGCCGCAGACGCGCTCGCCAACGTACGCAACATCGGCATCATGGCGCACATCGATGCTGGTAAGACCACGACCACCGAGCGGATCCTGTTCTACACCGGCATCACGTACAAGATCGGTGAGGTCCACGAGGGCGCTGCCGTCATGGACTGGATGGAGCAGGAGCAGGAGCGTGGTATCACCATCACCTCCGCTGCTACCAAGTGTGAGTGGAAGGGCCACACGATCCAGATCATCGACACGCCTGGCCACGTCGACTTCACGGTCGAGGTCGAGCGGTCGCTGCGGGTCCTGGATGGTGCGGTAGCGGTCTACGACGGTGTCGCCGGCGTGGAGCCGCAGACGGAGAACGTCTGGCGGCAGGCCGACAAGTACAACGTCCCGCGGATGTGCTTCGTCAACAAGCTCGACCGGACCGGCGCCGACTTCTTCCGCTGCGTGCAGATGATGATCGACCGGCTCAACGCCACCCCGCTGGTGCTCCAGATCCCGATCGGGCTCGAGGGCGACCACATCGGTGTCGTCGACCTGATCGGCATGCGCGCTCTCACCTGGCGTGGGGAGACCCAGAAGGGTGAGGACTACGCGGTTGAGGAGATCCCGGCCGACCTGGCCGACTCCGCTGCCGAGTGGCGCGAGAAGCTGATGGAGACCCTCGCCGACGTCGACGACTCGGTGATGGAGAAGTACCTGGAAGGCGAAGAGGTCTCCGTCGAGGAGATCAAGGCCGCCATCCGGCGTGCCACCATCGCCGGCAAGGCCAACCCGGTGCTGTGCGGCTCGGCGTTCAAGAACAAGGGCGTCCAGCCCATGCTCGACGCCGTTGTCGACTTCCTGCCGTCGCCGCTCGACGTTCCGGCGATCGAGGGTACGGCCCCCGACGGCGAGACCCCGCTGCTGCGCAAGCCGTCCAACTCGGAGCCCTTCTCCGGTCTGGCCTTCAAGATTCAGACGGACAAGCACCTGGGCAAGCTCACCTACGTGCGGGTCTACTCCGGCACGCTCGATTCCGGTTCCCAGGTGGTCAACTCCACCAAGGACCGCAAGGAGCGGATCGGCAAGATCTACCAGATGCACGCCAACAAGCGCGAAGAGCGTCCGTCGGCGCAGGCCGGCGACATCATCGCCGTGCAGGGTCTCAAGCAGACCACCACCGGCGACACGCTCTCCGACCCGGCGAACCCGGTGATCCTGGAGTCGATGACCTTCCCGGAGCCGGTCATCTCGGTGGCGATCGAGCCGAAGACCAAGTCCGACCAGGAGAAGCTCGGCACCGCCATCCAGCGGCTGGCCGAGGAGGACCCGACCTTCCGCGTCCAGCTCGACGAGGAGACCGGTCAGACGGTCATCTCCGGCATGGGCGAGCTGCACCTGGACATCCTGGTCGACCGGATGCGCCGCGAGTTCAACGTCGAGGCGAACGTCGGCAAGCCGCAGGTGGCGTACCGCGAGACCATCCGCCGCAAGGTGGAGAAGGTCGAGTACACCCACAAGAAGCAGACCGGTGGTTCCGGCCAGTACGCCCGCGTGATCGTGAGCGTCGAGCCGCTGCCGCTGGACAACGACTCGCCGACCTACGAGTTCGCGAACGCCGTCAGCGGCGGCCGGATCCCCCGGGAGTTCATCCCCTCGGTGGACGCCGGTGCGCAGGACGCGCTGCAGTACGGCATCCTGGCGGGCTTCCCGCTGGTCGGTGTCAAGCTGACGCTGCTCGACGGCCAGTACCACGAGGTCGACTCGTCGGAAATGGCATTCAAGATCGCCGGCTCGATGGTGATGAAGGACGCGGCCCGCAAGGCCGATCCCGCGTTGCTCGAGCCGATGATGGCCGTTGAAGTCACCACTCCTGAGGAGAACATGGGTGACGTCATCGGTGACCTCAACTCCCGCCGCGGCATCATCCAGGCGATGGAGGAGCGCAGTGGCGCCCGCATCGTCAGGGCTCTGGTGCCGTTGTCGGAGATGTTCGGCTACGTCGGCGACCTGCGGTCGAAGACCCAGGGCCGGGCTAGCTACAGCATGCAGTTCGACTCCTACGCCGAGGTTCCGCAGAGCGTCGCGAAGGAGATCATCGCCAAGGCAACGGGCGAGTAACGCCCTGAGCAGGTGATTCGTGGTTGGTCGCGGGAGGGTTCACCCGCCCGCGGCCACCACGATCGGATCGCGTGAGACCGGGCCTGTAGGCTTCATCGCCGCAGAACCCACAAAGGCTCTCCGACCGTCAGGTCGGAAAGGCTGTCGACAGAGTCCTAAGCGCCGACCGGCGCGCCGGGCGTACGAACCAAGAAGTCCACAGGAGGACACCAGTGGCGAAGGCTAAGTTCGAGCGGACTAAGCCGCACGTCAACATCGGCACCATTGGTCACATCGACCACGGTAAGACGACGCTGACGGCGGCCATCACCAAGGTCCTGCACGACCAGTACCCGGACCTGAACCCCTACACGCCGTTCGACGAGATCGACAAGGCGCCGGAGGAGAAGGCCCGCGGCATCACGATCTCGATCGCGCACGTCGAGTACCAGACCGAGGCGCGGCACTACGCGCACGTCGACTGCCCCGGCCACGCGGACTACATCAAGAACATGATCACCGGTGCCGCGCAGATGGACGGCGCGATCCTGGTGGTCGCGGCGACCGACGGCCCGATGCCGCAGACCCGCGAGCACGTGCTGCTGGCCCGTCAGGTTGGCGTGCCGTACATCGTCGTGGCGCTCAACAAGAGCGACATGGTCGATGACGAGGAGCTCCTGGAGCTCGTCGAGCTCGAGGTTCGTGAGCTGCTCTCCTCGCAGGAGTACCCGGGTGACGACCTGCCGGTCGTCCGGGTTTCGGCGCTGAAGGCCCTCGAGGGTGACCCCGAGTGGACCGGCAAGCTGCTGGACCTGATGTCCGCGGTCGACACCTCGATCCCGCAGCCGGAGCGCGAGGTCGACATGCCGTTCCTGATGCCGGTTGAGGACGTCTTCACGATCACCGGTCGTGGCACCGTCGTCACCGGTCGCGTGGAGCGCGGCGTTCTCCTGCCGAACGAGGATGTTGAGCTCGTCGGTATCAAGGAGAAGAGCTTCAAGACCAAGGTCACCGCGATCGAGATGTTCCGGAAGACCCTGGACGACGCCCGCGCAGGCGAGAACGTCGGCCTGCTGCTGCGTGGCACCAAGCGCGACGAGGTCGAGCGCGGCATGGTCGTCGTGAAGCCGGGCTCGAACACCCCGCACACGGAGTTCGAGGCGACGGTCTACATCCTCTCCAAGGAGGAGGGCGGCCGGCACACCCCGTTCTTCCAGAACTACCGTCCGCAGTTCTACTTCCGGACCACGGACGTCACCGGTGTCGTCACCCTCCCCGAGGGCACCGAGATGGTCATGCCGGGCGACAACACCTCCATGTCGGTGAAGCTGATCCAGCCC
This sequence comes from Micromonospora sp. NPDC049047, assembly GCF_040649135.1. Classification (NCBI taxonomy): domain Bacteria; kingdom Bacillati; phylum Actinomycetota; class Actinomycetes; order Micromonosporales; family Micromonosporaceae; genus Micromonospora; species Micromonospora sp. NPDC049047. Next base: position 144,764 of record NZ_JBEZEY010000014.1, on the reverse strand, counting down.
ATCGCCATGGAGGAGAACCTCAAGTTCGCGATCCGCGAGGGTGGCCGCACCGTCGGCGCCGGGTTCGTCACCAAGATCATCAAGTGAACTAGGTAACCCCGATTAGACCCGCCGCCGGTCGTGCGGCATACTAGTCAGGTTGCGTAACGACAGTTCGTCGCCTGTGTTCGGCTTTCGCTGAACCTCCGGGTGGCGAGACAGTCGAGCGTGGGGTGGTTGGCGGCCCAGTCGCCAACCACCCTCGCACGGCGTTCAGGTCGCGGTAATGCGATCGGCGCCTTGACCCACCGCGCGGTCAGCACCACTCCGGAAACACGGGGCGGAGCCTGGCCCGAGGGCGCGACACGCCCGACCGCGGGGGTCGGCGAAGTGGGCCTGTGCCAGCCGGCACAGGCGCCCGCAACACAGCGGCATCGAGAGAAGGAACAGAAGCCACCATGGCGGGACAGAAGATCCGCATCCGGCTCAAGGCCTATGACCACGAGGTCGTCGACTCCTCGGCTCGGAAGATCGTCGAGACGGTGACGCGCACCGGGGCGCAGGTCGCGGGCCCGGTGCCGCTGCCCACGGAGATCAACCGTTTCTGCGTTATCCGCTCGCCGCACAAGTACAAGGACTCGCGCGAGCACTTCGAGATGCGCACGCACAAGCGGCTGATCGACATCATCGACCCGACCCCGAAGACGGTCGACTCGCTCATGCGCCTCGACCTGCCGGCTGGCGTCGACATCGAGATCAAGCTGTAGGGACCGGACAAATGGACAGGCAAGTCAAGGGGATCCTGGGCGCCAAGCTCGGCATGACCCAGGTCTGGGACAACAACAAGGTTGTTCCCGTGACCGTGGTCGAGGCCGGCCCGTGCGTCATCAGCCAGGTTCGTAGCGCCGAGAAGGACGGTTACTCCGCGGTCCAGCTGGCCTACGGCACCATCGACCCGCGCAAGGTCAAGAAGCCGGTCAGCGGGCACTACGCCAAGGCGGACGTGGCGCCGCGCCGGCACATCGTCGAGCTGCGCACCACTGACGCGGGGGAATACTCGCTCGGCCAGGAAGTGACCGTCGAGGAGTTCCCGGCCGGCGTCACCATCGACGTCACCGGCAAGACCAAGGGCAAGGGTTACGCCGGCCCGATGAAGCGGCACGGCTTCCACGGTCTGGGTGCCGGTCACGGTGTCGAGCGCAAGCACCGTTCGCCCGGTTCCATCGGCGCCTGCGCGACCCCCGGTCGCGTCTTCAAGGGCACTCGGATGGCCGGTCGGATGGGTGGCGTGCGGTACACCGTGCAGAACCTCACCGTCCAGGCGGTCGACACCGAGAACAACCTGCTGCTCGTCCGGGGTGCCATCCCCGGTCCGAAGGGCGCGCTGGTTCTGGTCCGTACCGCGGCCAAGATCAAGGTCAAGAAGGGCGGTGCGGCCAAGTGACCACCGTTGACGTGCGCACCGTCGAAGGCACCACCAGCAGCTCGGTCGAGCTGCCGGCGGACATCTTCGACGTGCAGGCCAACGTCGCGCTGATGCACCAGGTCGTGGTGGCCCAGCTCGCGGCGGCCCGACAGGGCACGCACAAGGCCAAGACCCGCGGCGAGGTCGCCGGTGGCGGCAAGAAGCCGTACAAGCAGAAGGGCACCGGTCGCGCCCGGCAGGGCTCGATCCGCGCGCCGCAGTTCGCTGGCGGTGGCGTCGTGCACGGTCCCGTGCCGCGCGACTACAGCCAGCGGACCCCGAAGAAGATGAAGGCCGCCGCGCTGCGGGGTGCCCTCTCCGACCGGGCCCGCGCCGGGCAGGTGCACGTCGTCGAGGCGTTCGTCTCGGGCGAGAAGCCGTCGACCAAGGCGGCCCTGGCCACGCTGGCCAAGCTCACCGAGGCCCGTCGGGTCCTGGTCGTGCTGAGCAGCACCGACGAGCTGAACTGGGTGTCGCTGCGCAACGAGCCGCGCGTGCACCTGATCGAGTCCGGCCAGCTGAACACGTACGACGTGCTGGTGGCCGACGACGTGGTCTTCACCAAGGACGCCCTGGACGAGTTCCTGGGCGTGCCCGCCGAGACCACCGAGGAGGGTGGCAAGTGAGCACGATCGCCGACCCGCGCGACATCATCGTGGCGCCGGTCGTCTCGGAGAAGAGCTACAGCGAGCTGAACCGGAACTGGTACACCTTCCTGGTGCACCCGGACGCGAACAAGACCGAGATCAAGATCGCTATCCAGCAGATCTTCAACGTCCGCGTCCTGACGGTCAACACGCTCAACCGCCAGGGTAAGCGCAAGCGCACCAAGACCGGCTTCGGTCAGCGCAAGGCGACCAAGCGGGCGATCGTGAAGCTGGCTGACGGTGACCGCATCGAGGCCTTCGGCGGCCCGGTCAGCTGAGGGGTGTAGACAATGGCTATCCGTAAGTACAAGCCGACGACGCCGGGCCGACGTGGCTCGAGTGTCGCTGACTTCGCCGAGATCACCCGGTCCACGCCGGAGAAGTCGCTGCTGGTTCCGCTGCCGAAGAAGGGCGGGCGTAACGCCCACGGCCGGATCACCACGCGGCACCACGGCGGCGGTCACAAGCGCCAGTACCGTCTGATCGACTTCAAGCGGGTCGACAAGGACGGCGTGCCGGCGAAGGTCGCTCACATCGAGTACGACCCGAACCGCACGGCGCGCATCGCGCTGCTGCACTACGCCGACGGCGAGAAGCGGTACATCATCGCGCCGAAGGACCTGAAGCAGGGCGACCGCGTCGAGTCCGGGCCGGGCGCCGACATCAAGCCGGGTAACAACCTGCCGCTGCGCAACATCCCGGTCGGTACCACCATCCACAACGTGGAGCTGCGTCCGGGTGGCGGGGCCAAGCTGGCCCGGTCCGCCGGTGTCGGTATCCAGCTGCTCGGCCGCGAGGGCGCGTACGCGACCCTGCGTATGCCGTCCGGCGAGATCCGGCGGGTGGACGTCCGCTGCCGCGCCAGCGTCGGCGAGATCGGTAACGCCGACCAGTCGAACATCAACTGGGGCAAGGCCGGCCGGATGCGGTGGAAGGGCAAGCGCCCGACCGTCCGTGGTGTCGCCATGAACCCGGTCGACCACCCGCACGGTGGTGGTGAGGGTAAGACCTCCGGTGGTCGCCACCCGGTCAACCCGCAGGGTAAGCCCGAGGGCCGCACCCGCCGTAAGGGCCAGCCGAGTGACCGGCTGATCGTCCGCCGCCGCTACGCCACGCGTAAGCGCGGCTGAGGGAGATAAGACATGCCTCGCAGCCTGAAGAAGGGCCCGTTCGTCGACGACCACCTGCTCAAGAAGGTGGAAGTACAGAACGACAAGGGCTCCAAGAACGTGATCAAGACCTGGTCGCGGCGTTCGACGATCATCCCCGAGATGCTGGGGCACACGATCGCCGTTCACGACGGACGCAAGCACGTCCCGGTGTTCGTGACCGAGGCGATGGTCGGGCACAAGCTCGGCGAGTTCGCGCTGACCCGCACGTTCAAGGGTCACGAGAAGGACGACCGGAAGAGCCGTCGGCGCTGACGCCGCCAGGCATACGGATAGAGGGAACAAGGGGTTACAGCGATGCCAGGAAAGGGCGACGCTCCGGTGCTTCCGGGCGCGCGGGCGGTTGCGCGGCACGTGCGCATCTCGCCGATGAAGGCGCGCCGGGTGGTCAACCTCGTCCGCGGCCTGCCCGCGAAGGAGGCGCTCACGGTGCTGCAGTTCGCGCCGCAGGCTGCGAGCGAGCAGGTGTACAAGGTGCTCGCTAGCGCGATCGCCAACGCGGAGAACAACGAGCGGCTGGACCCCGACGCGCTGCTCGTCAGCGAGGCCTTCGTGGACGAGGGCCCGACGATGAAGCGGTTCCAGCCGCGGGCGCAGGGTCGGGCGTACCGAATCCGCAAGCGCACCTGCCACATCACCGTGGCGGTCGAAGCGGTCGCGCCGGCAGCGCCGAGGAAGGCCGCGGCGAAGAAGGCCGCCCCGGCCACGGAGGCCGCACCGGCCGAAGCGCAGAGCAAGACGGAGGACGCCGAGTAATGGGTCAGAAGGTTCACCCCACTGGGTTCCGGCTCGGCATCTCGACCGACTGGAAGTCCCGCTGGTTCGCAGACAAGCTCTACAAGGACTACATCGGCGAGGATGTCAAGATCCGCCGGATGATGTCCAAGGGCCTCGAGCGTGCCGGGATTTCCAAGGTCGACATCGAGCGCACCCGCGACCGGGTCCGGGTCGACATCCACACCGCCCGGCCGGGCATCGTCATCGGCCGTAAGGGTGCGGAGGCCGACCGGATCCGCGGCGAGCTGGAGAAGCTCACCGGCAAGCAGGTTCAGCTGAACATCATCGAGGTGAAGAACCCCGAGTCGGACGCTCAGCTGGTCGCGCAGGGCGTGGCCGAGCAGCTGTCCAGCCGGGTCAGCTTCCGTCGGGCGATGCGCAAGGCCATGCAGTCGGCGATGAAGAACCCGGTCTGCAAGGGCATCCGGGTTCAGGTCTCGGGCCGCCTCGGCGGCGCCGAGATGAGCCGGACCGAGTTCTACCGTGAGGGCCGGGTTCCGCTGCACACGCTGCGGGCCAACATCGAGTACGGCTTCTTCGAGGCCCGTACCACGTTCGGTCGGATCGGTGTGAAGGTCTGGATCTACAAGGGCGACGCCGTCCCGGGCCGGGAGGCTCCGGCCGAGGCCGGTCCGTCCCGCCCGCGTCGTGGTGAGCGTGGCGACCGTCCCGAGCGTCCGCGTCGTGGCCGGTCGGGTTCGTCCGGCACCACGGCCGGTGGCACCGAGGCCGGGCGGGCTGCTGCGACCACCATCGCGCAGCAGGCCGAGACGCCGAGCGGCGAGCCGGTGGACAGCGCAGCTGTCGCCGCCGCGGCTGCTCCGGCAGAAACGCAGCAGGAGGGCTGACAGATGCTGATGCCGCGCAAGCCCCCGAAGGGCTTCCGCAAGCCGCACCACCCGGACCGCAGTGGCGCGTCCAAGGGTGGCAACCGGGTGGTGTTCGGCGAGTTCGGGATCCAGGCTCTCGAGCCGGCGTACGTGACGAACCGGCAGATCGAGTCGGCACGTATCGCGATGACTCGCCACATCAAGCGTGGTGGCAAGGTCTGGATCACGATCTTCCCGGACCAGGCCCTCACCAAGAAGCCTGCCGAGACCCGGATGGGTTCCGGTAAGGGTTCGCCCGAGTGGTGGGTCGCCAACGTCAAGCCGGGGCGGGTTCTCTTCGAGATGTCCTTCCCCAACGAGCAGACCGCGCGAGAGGCCATGCGTCGCGCGATCCACAAGCTCCCGATGAAGTGCCGCATTGTTACGCGCGAAGTGGGTGAATCCTGATGGCAGCGGGCGTTAAGGCGACCGAGCTGCGTGAGCTCTCCGAAGAGGAGCTGGTCACGAAGCTGCGGGAGGCCAAGGCGGAGCTGTTCAACCTCCGCGTGCAGGCCGCAACCGGGCAGCTCGACAACAACCGGCGGTTGCAGGTCATCCGTCGGGAGATCGCCCGGATCTACACGATCATGCGTGAGCGCGAGCTGGGGCTCTCGGCCGCGCCGACTGAGGTGACTGCATCATGACCGAAGAGACCGCCACCGCCGCCGCACGGTCGCGCCGCAAGGTCCGCGAGGGCCTGGTGATCAGCGACAAGATGGACAAGACCGTCGTGGTCGAGGTCGAGGACCGGGTTCGGCACGCGCTGTACGGCAAGATCATGCGCCGTACGGCAAAGCTGAAGGTGCACGACGAGCAGAACGCCGCTGGCACCGGTGACCGGGTTCTCATCATGGAGACCCGGCCGCTGAGCGCCACCAAGCGTTGGCGGATCGTGGAGATCCTGGAAAAGGCCAAGTAGCGAAGGCTCGAGCTCGCCCGGCGTTGCGTCGGGCGTAGGTTCCGCCAGGCTCCGGCCGCTACGGCGGCCGGAGAACCGGCAGACATAGGAGATAGACGTGATTCAGCAGGAGTCGCGACTGCGCGTCGCCGACAACACGGGTGCTCGGGAGATCCTGTGCATCCGGGTTCTCGGTGGCTCGGGTCGGCGCTACGCGAGCATCGGCGACGTCATCGTGGCCACGGTCAAGGACGCCATCCCGGGTGCCGGTGTGAAGAAGGGCGACGTCGTCAAGGCGGTCGTCGTTCGCACGGCCAAGGAGAAGCGTCGGCCGGATGGCTCGTACATCCGCTTCGACGAGAACGCCGCCGTCATCATCAAGGACGGCGGGGACCCGCGTGGTACCCGCATCTTCGGCCCGGTGGGCCGGGAGCTGCGGGACAAGCGGTTCATGAAGATTATTTCCCTCGCGCCGGAGGTGTTGTGACCGTGAAGGTCAAGAAGGGCGACACGGTCGTCGTCATCGCCGGCAAGGACAAGGGTGCCAAGGGCAAGGTCATTCAGGCCTACCCGCGGCAGGACAAGGTCCTGGTCGAGGGCGTGAACCGGGTCAAGAAGCACACCCGCATCAGCACCACCCAGCGTGGCGCCAAGACCGGCGGCATCGTCACTCAGGAGGCCCCGATCCACGTCTCGAACGTGCAGGTCCTGGACTCCGACGGCAAGCCGACCCGCGTCGGTTACCGGATCGACGACAACGGCCAGAAGGTCCGCATCGCGCGTAGCACCGGTAAGGACCTGTGATGACCACGGCTACCGAAAAGACCCTGCCGCGCCTCAAGGAGCGGTACCGCAACGAGATCGTGGCCCAGCTGCGTGAGCAGCGCAGCTACGGCAACCCCATGCAGGTGCCGCGGCTGGTCAAGATCGTCGTCAACATGGGTGTCGGCGAGGCTGCTCGCGACGCCAAGCTGATCGACGGCGCGGTCCGCGACCTCGCCACGATCACCGGCCAGAAGCCGCAGGTGCGGCGGGCGACCAAGTCCATCGCGCAGTTCAAGCTGCGCGAGGGCATGCCGATCGGTGCGAAGGTGACCCTTCGCGGCGACCGGATGTGGGAGTTCCTGGACCGGCTGCTGTCCATCTCGCTGCCGCGTATCCGCGACTTCCGCGGTCTGGACGGGCGCAAGCTGGACGGGCACGGCAACTACACGTTCGGTCTGACCGAGCAGTCGGTGTTCCACGAGATCGACCAGGACCGGATCGATCGCCAGCGGGGCATGGACATCACGGTGGTCACGACCGCCACGACCGACGACGAGGGCCGGGCGCTGCTCAAGCTCCTGGGCTTCCCGTTCAAGGAGAACTGAGATGGCCAAGAAGGCGCTGATCATCAAGGCGGCCGCGAAGCCGAAGTTCTCGGTTCGCGCGTACACCCGCTGCCAGCGGTGCGGGCGTCCGAAGGCGGTCTACCGCAAGTTCGGGCTCTGCCGGGTCTGCATCCGGGAGATGGCTCACCGCGGTGAGCTGCCGGGCGTGTCCAAGGCTTCCTGGTAAGGGCGACCGCGTCCCGGCCGTCGGCCGGGAACTCCTGCACCGATTAGGTATTGCTCTTCGCCGTAGGCCCGGGGCTGATGCCCCGGGAACCCCGGCGAGAAAGGCTGACGAAATCCATGACGATGACCGACCCGATCGCAGACATGCTCACGCGTCTGCGTAACGCCAACCAGGCGTACCACGACCAGGTGAAGATGCCCTACTCCAAGATCAAGGCGAACATCGCCGAGGTCCTGAAGGCCGAGGGATACATCGCCACCTGGTCGGTCGAGGAGCCCGAGGAGGGTGCCGTCGGCAAGCGACTGGTCGTCGAGCTGAAGTACGGCCAGAACCGCGAGCGGAGCCTGGCCGGCATCAAGCGCGTGTCCAAGCCCGGTCTCCGGGTGTACGCCAAGTCGGACGGGCTCCCGCGGGTGCTCGGTGGGCTGGGCGTGGCGATCATTTCGACGTCCCAGGGGCTGCTGACCGACCGGCAGGCCCGCAAGCGGAGTGTTGGCGGGGAAGTCCTCGCCTTCGTCTGGTAACGGGAGACTGGTAGAAATGTCGCGAATTGGACGTAAGTCGATCCCGGTACCAGCCGGCGTCGACATCACGATCGACGGGCAGACCGTCAAGGTCAAGGGCCCCAAGGGCCAGCTTGAGCACACCCTCGCCGAGCCGATCACGGTCGAGCGGGCCGAGGATGGGCAGCTGAGCGTCAACCGGCCCAACGACGAGCGCAAGGCCAAGGAGCTCCACGGCCTGAGCCGTACGCTGGTTGCCAACATGATCGTCGGGGTCACCGAGGGCTACCGCAAGAGCCTGGAGATCGCCGGCACCGGTTACCGGGTCACCGCCAAGGGTTCGGACCTCGAGTTCGCGCTCGGGTTCTCGCACCCGGTGGTCGTCCCCGCCCCGGCGGGCATCACCTTCACGGTGGAGCGGCCGACCCTGTTCCACGTTGCTGGCATCGACAAGCAGCAGGTCGGTGAGGTCGCCGCCAACATCCGGAAGATCCGCCCGCCGGAGCCCTACAAGGGCAAGGGCGTGAAGTACCAGGGCGAGGTCATCCGCCGCAAGGCCGGAAAGGCAGGTAAGAAGTGAGCGCCACGCTGCTCAAGCGCCGCCGCGGTGTCGCCGCCAAGCGCGCCGTCGGGCGTGCGCGTCGACACTTCCGCGTCCGCAAGAACGTCACAGGTACGGCCGAGCGTCCGCGCCTGGTCGTCACCCGTTCGCTGCGGCACATGGTCGCCCAGATCGTCGACGACACCAAGGGTCACACCCTGGCGTCGGCGTCGACCCTGGACACCTCGCTGCGCGGCACGGAGGGCGACAAGAGCGCCCTCGCCGGCAAGGTGGGCGCGCTGCTCGCCGAGCGGGCCAAGGCCGCCGGCGTCTCCAAGGTCGTCTTCGACCGCGGCGGCAACCGGTACGCGGGGCGAGTCGCCGCGCTTGCCGACGCCGCCCGCGAAGCCGGGCTCGAGTTCTAACAACCCCGTCACGAGAGATAAGGAAGGCTGCTGATGCCAGGTCAACAGCGCCGTGGCGGCGGGTCCGGTGGCAACGAGGGTGGTCGCCGCGACAACCGCCGTGAGGGCGGCCGCGGAAACGCGCCCGTCGAGAAGACCCCGCACCTTGAGCGGGTCGTCGCGATCAACCGCGTCGCCAAGGTCGTGAAGGGTGGTCGTCGCTTCAGCTTCACCGCCCTGGTGATCGTGGGCGACGGCGACGGCACGGTCGGCGTGGGCTACGGAAAGGCCAAGGAGGTGCCCGCGGCGATCGCCAAGGGTGTCGAGGAGGCCAAGAAGCACTTCTTCAAGGTGCCGCGGATCGGTCAGTCGATCCCGCACCCGGTGACGGGTGAGGACGCCGCTGGCGTCGTGCTGCTCAAGCCGGCCTCGGCCGGTACGGGTGTCATCGCCGGTGGTCCGGTGCGCGCCGTGCTGGAGTGCGCCGGGATCCACGACGTGCTCTCCAAGAGCCTCGGCTCGTCGAACCCGATCAACATCGTGCACGCCACCGTGGCGGCCCTGAAGGGGCTTGAGTCCCCCGAGCAGGTCGCGGCGCGTCGTGGTCTGCCGGTGGAGGACGTCGCGCCGGCCGCCATGCTGGCGTCGCGTGCGGGGGTGGCGCGCTGATGGCACGTCTGAAGGTCACCCAGCTCCGGTCCGGTATCGGGACCAAGCACAACCAGCGTGAGTCGCTGCGTTCGCTCGGTCTCAAGCGGATCAACGACGTGGTGGTCAAGGAGGACCGGCCCGAGATCCGCGGCATGATCTTCACTGTGAGCCACCTCGTGAAGGTCGAGGAGGTCGAGTAATGACGATCAAGGTGCATCACCTGCGCCCGGCGCCCGGTTCCAAGACCGCGAAGACCCGCGTGGGTCGCGGTGAGGGTTCCAAGGGCAAGACCGCTGGTCGCGGTACCAAGGGTTCCAAGGCCCGCAAGAACATCTCGGCGGCGTTCGAGGGTGGGCAGATGCCCATCCACATGCGCCTGCCGAAGATGAAGGGCTTCAAGAACAGGTTCAAGGTCGTCTTCCAGGTGGTCAACCTGGACCGGCTTGCTGAGCTGTTCCCGAATGGTGGTCAGGTCGGCCCGCTGGAGCTCGTCGAGTCCGGCGCGGTTCGCAAGGGTCACCCGGTCAAGGTCCTCGGCACCGGGGACCTCGGCGGTGTGGCGCTCCAGGTCTCCGCGCACGCGTTCAGTGCGTCGGCCAAGGAGAAGATCGCTGCCGCCGGTGGCTCCGCCACCGAGCTGTAAGGCGTACCACCCATGGCGCCCGTCCAGTTGTGAGCAACTGGCGGGCGCCATGGTCTGCCTGGGCCTTCGACGGCCCGGTAATATCGGAATCGATTTATGTAGTCGGGCGCATCTGCCCGGACCGGGGTCGGACTGTTAGAGTCCCATCCCAGCCATGGATTGCGGGCACTCGCCCGTGATCCACCCCCACCCGCCAGGGATCACCGGCGGCCCGCCTCGCGCAGGAGGAAGAAGTTGCTGTCCGCCTTTCTCAGTGCGTTCCGTACGCCTGACCTGCGCAAGAAGCTGCTGTTCACAGTAGGCATCATCGCGGTCTACCGGCTGGGTGCGACGCTCCCCAGCCCGGGCGTCTCGTACGGCAACGTGCAGAAGTGCCTCGACTCCATCTCGGGTGACACGACGGGCCCGCTGAATCTGCTCAACCTCTTCTCCGGCGGAGCGCTGCTACAGCTCTCGGTCTTCGCGCTGGGCATCATGCCCTACATCACCGCGTCGATCATCCTGCAGCTGCTGACCGTCGTGATCCCGCGGCTGGAGCAGCTCCGCAAGGAAGGCCAGGCCGGCCAGGCGAAGATCACGCAGTACACCCGCTACCTGACCCTCGGTCTCGGTGTGCTGCAGGCTTCGGCGTTCGTGGCGCTGGCCCGCTCCGGCCAGCTGTTCCAGAACCGCTGCGACCAGTTCCCGATCATCCCGACCGGCACCGGCATCCCGGACTGGCTGACCCTGACCATCCTGGTGATCACCATGACCGCCGGCACCGGCATGGTCATGTGGCTCGGTGAGCTGATCACCGACCGCGGCGTCGGCAACGGCATGTCCGTTCTGATCTTCACCTCGATCGCGGCCCGGTTGCCCGGCGAGGGTTGGCAGATCAAGACCAGCCAGGGTTGGGGCAAGTTCGCCCTGGTCATCGCGCTGGTTCTGGTGGTCATCACAGCTGTCACCTTCATCGAGCAGGCGCAGCGCCGGATCCCGGTGCAGTACGCCAAGCGGATGATCGGCCGGCGGATGTACGGCGGCACCTCGACCTACATCCCGCTGAAGGTCAACCAGGCCGGTGTGATCCCGGTCATCTTCGGCTCGTCGCTGCTCTACCTGCCACAGTTGGCCCTGCAGTTCTTCGACCAGAACGATCCGGGCAAGGTCCAGGCGTGGATCCAGAACAACCTGGTCGCGCCGAACAGCCCGATCTACATCTCGGTCTACTTCCTGCTGATCATCTTCTTCACGTACTTCTACGTCTCGATCACGTTCAATCCGACCGAGGTCGCGGACAACATGAAGAAGTACGGCGGGTTCGTGCCGGGTATCCGGCCGGGCAAGCCGACTGCCGACTACCTCGACTTCATCCTCAGCCGGATCACCCTGCCGGGTGCGCTCTACCTCGGCATCATCTCGATCCTGCCGAACTTCTTCTTCATCTGGCTGGACAGTCAGCAGTACCAGAACTTCCCGTTCGGTGGCACCGCTGTGCTCATCATGGTCGGCGTCGGTCTGGAGACCGTGAAGCAGATCGAGAGCCAACTCATGCAGCGGAACTACGAAGGGTTCCTGCGGTAGATGAGACTCGTTCTGGTTGGCCCGCCGGGTGCGGGTAAGGGCACGCAGGCGGAGTTCGTCGCCGCGCACCTGTCGGTACCCAAGATCTCGACCGGAGACATCTTCCGCTCGAACGTCACCCAGGGCACGCCGCTCGGCGTCGAGGCCAAGCGATACATGGACGCAGGCGAGCTGGTTCCGGACGAGGTCACCATCAACATGGTCCGGGACCGGCTGGCCGAGCCCGATGCCAGCGAGGGCTTCCTGCTCGACGGCTTCCCGCGGACCACTCCGCAGGCGGCCGCCCTGGACAAGCTCCTCGCCGACCTGGGCACCGCGCTGGATCTGGTCCTGGAGCTGGTGGTCGACGACGACGAGGTGATCAGGCGGCTCTCCGGTAGGCGTACCTGCCGGGGCTGCGGCAAGATCTGGCACGTCGAGTTCGACGCCACCTCCCGGCCGGGCATCTGCGACAGGTGCGGCGCCGAGTTGTTCCAGCGCGATGACGACAAGCCGGAGACGATCGCCACCCGCCTGCGGGAGTACAGCGAGAAGACCGCGCCCCTTGTCGACTACTACGGCGCTCAGGGCAAGCTGGTAGGGATCGACGCCACCGGCCCGGTGGAGGACGTCACCACCCGGGCCATCGACGCACTGCGGTCGTACGGCGGCTGAGATCTCGCCGGACCACGGCGGATAGAGTGCGAACAGCGGGGTACGCGTGACGTGCCCCGCTGAACGGCCACGAAAGGTAATCGCTCCATGCGTCGTCCCCAGCTGGACATCCAGCTGAAGACCCCTGACCAGATCGAGAAGATGCGGGCCGCCGGTCTGGTGGTCGCCGAGGCGCTTCGCCGGATGCGCGAGGCTGTCGCCCCCGGTGTGAGCACCGCCGATCTGGACGCCATCGCCGAGTCGACCATCCGCGAGGCGGGTGGCGTGCCGTCGTTCAAGGGCTACCACGGTTTCCCGGCGTCGATCTGCTCGTCGGTCAACGAGCAGATCGTGCACGCGATCCCGTCGCCGGAGCAGGTGCTTCAGGCCGGTGATCTGATCTCGATCGACTGCGGTGCGGTGCTTGACGGATGGCACGGCGACTCCGCCATCACCGTCGGGGTCGGCGATGTCGACCCGGCACTGCTGAAGATGGCAGAGGTCGCCGAGGACGCCATGTGGGCCGGCATCGCCGCCGCCGCCCGCGGCGCGGCGAGCGGTAAGGGCCGGCTCACCGACATCTCGCACGCGGTGGAGAGCGCGGTCCGTAAGGGCGGCCGGTACGGCATCGTGGACGGCTACGGTGGGCACGGCATCGGCACCGAGATGCACCAGGACCCGCACGTGCTCAACCTGGGCCGGCCGGGCAAGGGCCCGCGTCTGGTGCCCGGCATGGCGTTGGCCATCGAGCCGATGATCACGATGGCGTCCCCGCGTACCGTCGAATTGGCCGACGGCTGGACGGTGGTCACCCGGGACGGCTCCATCGCGGCGCACGTCGAGCACTCGATGGCGCTGTTGCCCGACGGCGTCTGGGTGCTCACGGCCTTCGACGGGGGTCGCGCCCGCCTGGGCGACCTGGTGACCGCCCGCCAACCCGCGGCCTCGATAACCCCCTAGCACCCCGGCCGGTGCCGTGGCCGGCTTCATGATCGACCGAGCCCTGGGGTACGGCGTGGCTGGCGTGCCGGTGGCATGCTTGCCGGCATGGACGGGCGCGACAGGATGCGAGCGGCGGACGCGGACCGCGAGGCGGTGGCCGAACGGCTGCGGGCCGCCCTCAACGAGGGTCGTCTGGACCTGCACGAGTACGACGAGCGGTTGCAACGGGCCTACGCCGCGCGCACGTACGCCGAGCTGGACACGCTGCTGGTCGACCTGCCACCGGTGCCGCCCCCGTCGCAGCCGGCGCTGCGGTCGGCCAGCCCGACGGCCCAGCCGTCCACCGGTCGGCTCGCCTCGTTCGCGCTCGGCGACACAAGTCGTTGGCTGGGCGAGGTGTGGTGGCCGTACCTGAGGGTGCTCGCCATAGTGGGGACCGTCTGGGGCGTGACCTCGCTGCTGAGTTGGGAACTGCTCTACTTCTGGCCGATCTGGGTGGCCGGGCCGTGGGGGGCGGTACTGCTGCTCCGGACCGTCGGCGGGCTGGCCGGGGGAGAGCCCAGGCGCCAGGCGATCGAGCGGGAGCGCAAGCGGGTGAAGCGGGAGCGCAAACGCGAACTCCGCGCCAACGAACCAGACAACCCACCCCCCGCCACCTGATCCACCCACCCACCCACGCGCGTCCCGCCGCACCGCGCGTTGATCATGGAGTTAGCGTCACCTCGGGCGGCGTGTCGTGACAATAACTTCATGATCAACGGGAGGGTGCGGGTTGGGGTGGGTGGCCGGTTTGGCGTGCGCGTGCAGGCCGGCGTACACTTTCAGATCGGCGCACAGCGTCCACTCCGGCATGCCCACCCTGCGCTTCGGTGGGACCTGGAGCCGCGGCTGGCGCGGTCTTCTGATTCTGGTCAGATTTCCGTGTAAGACGTTGTGGGCCGCCCGGAGTAATCGACGTCAGGACAGCGGAGGACATGCCGAAAAAAGACGGAGCCATTGAGATCGAGGGTCGGGTCATCGAGCCCCTGCCGAACGCCATGTTCCGGGTAGAGCTCGCGAACGGCCACAAGGTGTTGGCTCACATCAGCGGCAAGATGCGGCAGCACTACATCCGCATTCTTCCGGAGGACCGGGTCGTCGTCGAACTTTCGCCGTACGACCTGACCCGCGGGCGCATCGTCTACCGCTACAAGTAGTCCTGACGACGGCCGGGAAGTCCCGTGTCCGTCTTCGACGTCCGGCATCGCGCATCGCGCGTCCCCGGGCCAGATGGGAAGTAAGGCAACCGTGAAGGTCAAGCCGAGCGTCAAGAGGATCTGCAACAAGTGCCGGGTAATCCGCCGGCACGGCCGGGTCATGGTCATCTGCAGCGACCCGCGCCACAAGCAGCGCCAGGGCTGACTCAGCCCACATCACACATGCTCGTCCCAGCCGCGAGCGGTACGCGAGTCGTACTCCTTCGTGGCTGACCCCCGGTCGGAGGCCGGGGCCCGCTCGGGCAGCGACCGATCCCGGTCGCCGGCGCTCACCGCGTCGGAAAGACGGGACGGCCGGTAGCGGGATGGGACGGGTCCACACCTCCGCCACACATCACGAGGAGTACGCCCGCACATGGCACGTCTAGTCGGCGTGGATCTCCCCCGCGAAAAGCGGTTGGAGATCGCGCTCACCTACATCTTCGGGGTCGGTCGCACCCGCGCCCTGGAGACACTCGCCGCTACCGGCATCTCGCCGGACAAGCGCGCTCGGGACCTCACGGACGAGGAGCTCGTGCAGCTCCGCGACCACATCGAGGGCAACTACAAGGTTGAAGGCGACCTGCGCCGCGAGGTCGCCGCTGACATCCGCCGCAAGGTTGAGATCGGCTGCTACGCCGGCATCCGGCACCGCCGGGGCCTGCCCGTGCGTGGCCAGCGGACCAAGACCAATGCCCGGACCCGCAAGGGCCCGAAGCGGACCGTCGCCGGCAAGAAGAAGCCCGGCAAGAAGTAGTTCTTGACCGGAATTCGGGTCGATGTCGGGTCTAGGAAGACCGGACCGTCCGGCCCGATCCGGAAAGTCAACTAGGAGCGCACAGACTTATGCCACCGAAGGCTCGTGCCGGAGCCGCTGTAAAGAAGGTCCGGCGCAAGGAACGCAAGAACGTCGCCCACGGGCAGGCGCACATCAAGAGCACGTTCAACAACACCATCGTGTCCATCACGGACCCGACCGGTGCGGTCATCTCCTGGGCCTCCGCTGGCCAGGTGGGCTTCAAGGGCTCCCGCAAGTCGACTCCGTTCGCCGCGCAGCTGGCCGCCGAGGCTGCCGCGCGTCGCGCCATGGAGCACGGCATGCGCAAGGTCGACGTGTTCGTCAAGGGCCCCGGCTCCGGCCGGGAGACCGCCATCCGTTCGCTGCAGGCCGTGGGCCTCGAGGTCGGGCAGATCGCCGACGTCACCCCGCAGCCGCACAACGGATGCCGTCCGCCGAAGCGTCGCCGGGTCTGAGAGGTAGAGAGAGATGGCTCGTTACACCGGTGCAGACTGCCGCCGTTGCCGGCGGGAGAAGATGAAGCTGTTCCTCAAGGGCAGCAAGTGCGATGGTCCGAAGTGCCCGTTCGAGTCCCGGCCGTTCCCGCCCGGGCAGCACGGCCGCGGCCGCACCAAGGAGACGGAGTACCTGCTCCAGCTCCGCGAGAAGCAGAAGGCCCGCCGGGTTTACGGCGTGCTGGAGAAGCAGTTCCGCGGTTACTACGAGGAAGCCGTTGGCAAGCAGGCCAAGACCGGTGAGGTCCTCCTGCAGATCCTCGAGTCGCGGCTGGACAACGTCGTTTACCGGGCCGGCTACGCCCACTCGCGGGACATGGCCCGCCAGCTGGTCAAGCACGGTCACTTCACGGTGAACGGCAAGAAGGTCGACATCCCGTCGTACCGCGTCAAGGAGCACGACATCATCGAGGTTCGGGGCAAGAGCAAGGAGCTCACCCCGTTCATCGTCGCGCAGGCCCAGGCCGGCTCGAAGACGGTTCCGGCGTGGCTTGAGGCCATCCCGAGCCAGATGAAGGTGCTCGTGCACTCCCTCCCGGCCCGGCAGGTCATCGACACGCAGGTCCAGGAGCAGTTGATCGTCGAGCTCTACTCCAAGTAGTCCGAGCTCGTTCGGTGGCCCGCCCTTCGGGGCGGGCCACCGGAACAGTTTGTGTCGTGGGCGTCAAATAGCGGGCGCCCCGGAAGAGAAGAGAAAAGATGCTCATCAGCCAGCGACCCTCCCTCTCCGAGGAGTCGATCAACGAGACCCGGTCGCGGTTCGCCATCGAGCCGCTCGAGCCGGGCTTCGGCTACACCCTGGGTAACTCGCTGCGGCGTACGCTGCTGTCGTCGATCCCGGGCGCGGCCGTCACCTCGATCAAGATCGACGGTGTGCTGCACGAGTTCACCACGATCCCCGGTGTCAAGGAGGACGTGGTCGAGCTCGTCATGAACATCAAGGAGCTGTGCGTCAGCTCCGAGCACGACGAGCCGGTCAGCATGTACCTGCGCAAGCAGGGCCCGGGCGACGTGACCGCGGGCGACATCCAGCCGCCGGCCGGCGTCTCGGTGCACAACCCGGATCTCAAGCTCGCCACCCTGAACGGCAAGGGCCGGCTCGACATGGAGCTGACCGTCGAGCGGGGCCGGGGCTACGTGACGGCTGCACAGAACAAGCAGTCCGGCGCGGAGATCGGCCGGATCCCGGTCGACTCGATCTACTCGCCGGTGCTGAAGGTGACCTACCGCGTCGAGGCGACCCGTGTCGAGCAGCGCACCGACTTCGACCGGCTGATCATCGACGTCGAGACCAAGCCGTCGATGGGTCCGCGTACCGCGCTGGCCTCCGCCGGTTCGACGCTCGTGGAGCTGTTCGGGCTGGCCCGGGAGCTGGACGAGACCGCCGAGGGCATCGACATCGGGCCGTCCCCGCAGGACGCCCAGCTGGCGGCGGACCTCGCTCTGCCGATCGAGGAGCTGGACCTCACCGTCCGCTCCTACAACTGCCTCAAGCGCGAGGGCATCAACTCCGTTGGTGAGCTCATCGGGCGTACCGAGGCCGACCTCCTCGACATCCGCAACTTCGGGCAGAAGTCGATCGACGAGGTCAAGATGAAGCTCGCCGGGATGGGTCTCGGGCTGAAGGACTCGGCTCCGAACTTCGACCCGGCGCACGTCGTGGACACCTTCGGCGAGGCCGACTACGACACCGACGACTACCGCGAGACCGAGCAGCTCTAGTCCGCGCTGCCGCCACAACTGAGGAGCACCAACAATGCCCACGCCCACCAAGGGCCCCCGCCTCGGCGGCAGCCCCTCGCACGAGCGGCTGATGCTCGCCAACCTGGCGACCGCGCTGTTCCAGCACGGCAAGATCCAGACCACCGAGACGAAGGCCCGCCGGTTGCGTCCGCTGGCCGAGCAGCTCATCACCAAGGCCAAGCGCGGTGACCTCGCCTCGCGGCGGCGGGTGCTGGGTGTCGTCAAGGACAAGGACGTGGTCTACGCCCTGTTCGACCAGATCGCGCCCCGGTACTCCAACCGCCCCGGCGGTTACACCCGGATCGTGAAGACCGGTCCGCGCAAGGGTGACAACGCGCCGATGGCGATCATCGAGCTGGTGGAAGAGCTTCAGGTCGCCGAGCCCAAGGTGAACAAGAAGACCGCCGCCCGCAAGGCCGCGCAGCAGGACAAGGTCGAGGCGCTCGCCCCGGCCGACGAGACCCCGCAGTCGGCCTCGGCCGACCAGGACTCCGAGGCGCCGGTGTCGGCGTCCGGTGACACCGCCGCCGCCCGCGAGGACAGCGACGAGGCCACCGAGAACAAGGCCTGATCCAGGGCATTGTCGGGCCCGGCACCCCATCGGGGTGCCGGGCCCGATCCGTAACAGGAGGTACGAGGTGGACGAGCGGATCCGGCTGCGGCTGGACGTCTCGTACGACGGCACTGACTTCTCCGGCTGGGCCGCGCAGCCGACCCGCCGCACCGTCGCCGGGGTGCTCGTCGAGACCCTGGACCTGGTCCTCGGCGCCGGCACGGTCACCGGGCTGACGGTGGCCGGCCGCACCGACGCGGGCGTGCATGCCACCGGGCAGGTGTGCCACCTGGACCTGCCTGCCGACGTGTGGCGGGAGCACGAGGGGCGGCTGCTCCGGCGCCTGGCCCGGCTGCTCCCCACCGACGTGCGGGTACGCGCGATGACCGAGGTGCCGGCCGACTTCGACGCCCGGTTCTCGGCCACCTTCCGGCGCTACGAGTACCGGGTCACCGATGCGCCCTTCGGCGCGGAGCCGCTGCGCCGGCACGAGGTGCTGGCCTGGCCGAAGCCGCTGGACCTGGCCGCGTTGAATGCCGCCGCGGCCGGGCTGGTCGGTGAGCACGACTTTGCCGCGTACTGCCGGCGCAAGGAGAACGCGACAACGTGGCGCGAGGTGACCCGGCTGGACTGGCGTCGCGACCCGGACGGGATCCTGGTCGCCACGGTGCAGGCCGACGCGTTCTGCCAGGCGATGGTGCGCAGCCTGGTGGGGGCGATGCTGGTGGCCGGGGACGGCCGCCGCCCGGTCGAGTGGCCGGGCAGCCTACTGGCCCGACAGGAGCGCTCAAGCGAGGTGACTGTGGCGCCCGCGCACGGGCTGACCCTGGTCGCGGTCGGCTACCCCGACGACCCGTCCGAGTACGCCCGCCGGGCCGACCTCACCCGTCGACTCCGGGTCCCGGTCGAGGGCTGAACGCCGACGATGTGGCGAGTGCTCACTCGCCGGGCAGATCCTCGTCGGCGCTGCTGGCGGAGGACTCCGGCGTCGGCTGGGCGGCAGTGCCACCGTCGGCCCGCTGTTGCAGGACGCCCCGGCTGAGGTGCAGCTCGATCATGTCGAACAGGATCTCGCGGACCGTGGTGTCACCCGCCTTGATCGCCGCCCCGTCCCCGCGGACCACCAGGGCGTACGCCAGGTAGTGACCGCGTACCTGCCAGCCGACCCGGGCGGGCGCGCTGGCCAGTACGTCGGTGCCGTCACCGTCCTCGGCGGTGAGGCCACGGAAGCGGCCCTGCCGCTCGTCCAGCAGGGGGCGGATCCGGTCCCGGGCCCGTTCCGCGCTTACCTTGTCGGTGAGGTTGAACAACCCGGCGGTGACCAGGTGGGCGCCGTCGGGCGTCCGCAGGGTGGCCCGGACGACCTGGTTGCAGCCGAGGAGGGTCAGCAGGTCGGCGACCTCGCCGGTGGTGGCGACTGCGCAGCTGCCGCTGGACTGGGTCTTGAGTACCTGGTAGCTCGGTTGGCCGGCGGTGACGTTCAGTTCCTTGCCGGGAAAGAGTTCCTTGGCGGTGAGCGGGGCCTGGTCGGATTCTCGGGAGTCGAGGGCCAGCCGTTCCGCTGCGGCGGACGTCGGCGCGGCGTTCGGCTGGTACGTCGGGTCGGCCGTCGGTTGCCCGTTGCGCTCGTCGAGCAGCGCGGCGGCACCGAGGCCGCAGAGCGCGAGCAGCACCAGGACTGCCGCGCCGCCGATCAGCACCTGCCACAGCCGGCCACCAGCGCGCCGGTCTCTGGGGTGCGCCGCGACGGCGGAGGTGTAGACCTGGCTGCGGGGCGGGGCGGGCGGGATCTCGGTACGAGTCGGCGCGGGCGAAACCTGGGCGCGGGCCGGCGCGGGCTGCGTCGACGGCAGCGCGAGCTGGTTCGGCCGGGGCAGCGACGGCGTGGGGAAGCGGGACGGAGACGGTCCCGCCGGTGGGGGCGGACCGGCGCCGAACACCGACAGGTCGGACCCGGGCTCCGGGTACTCCGCGAAAGCGTCCTCATCGGACTCGTACCGATACACCATGACGCCCAGAGTAAGAGTGATTGTCCCTTTAGGGGGTAATATTAGGGAAATGTGCGCGTGGGTCGCGTCCTGGTCGGCCCGGGCCGGTGCGAGAATTGCCGGCGTGACCGGCGACCACTACTTCACCGCTCAGCCCGCAAGCGACGCTCCGTCGCGGGAGGTCGAGTTCTCCGTCGCCGACCGCGACTACCGACTCGTCTCGGCCGGCGGCGTCTTTTCCGCCAGCCGCCTCGACCCCGGCACGGCCGTACTCCTGCGAAAGGCCGAGCTGCCCGCCACCGACACCGCCGGTGACCTGCTCGACCTCGGCTGCGGGTTCGGCCCGATCGCCTGCGTACTTGCCGACCTGGCACCGGCGAGCACGGTCTGGGCGGTCGACGTCAACGCCCGCGCCCGCGAACTGACCGCCGCCAACGCGGCAAGGGTCGACGCCGCCGACCGCGTCCGGGTGCGCGCCCCGGACGACGTGCCGGCGGATATCCGGTTCGCCCAGATCTGGTCCAACCCACCCATCCGGATCGGCAAGGACGAGCTGCACGAGCTGCTGCTGCGCTGGCTGCCCCGACTCGCCCCGGACGGCGTCGGCTGGCTGGTCGTCGCCCGGCACCTCGGTGGCGACTCACTGCAACGCTGGCTCACCGAGCAGAGCCTGCAGGTCGAGCGGTACGCCAGCCAGAAGGGCTTCCGGGTGCTGCGGGTCACCCGGTAATTGGATGTCCCTGCCGCCCGCGCTGGGGCAGGATCCCGGCGTGGGATACGTGGATGTGGCAGCGGTCGGGCACGTCCTGCCCGACGGCCGGGAACTCTTCGCCGACGTGTCGTTCCGGGTGGGTGAGGGCAGCAAGGTCGCCCTGGTCGGGCCGAACGGCGCCGGAAAGACGACACTGCTGCGGATGGTCGCCGGTGACCTCCCGGTGGCGACCGGGGCCGTCGCCCGGTCCGGCGGTCTCGGCGTGATGCGGCAGTTCATCGGCATGATCGGTGACGAGTCGACGCTCGCCGACCTGGCATTGTCACTGGCCCCGCCGGCACTGCGCGCCGCCGGTCGCCGGCTCGCCGAGACCGAGGCGGCCATGCGGGCGGCCGAGGCCCGCGGCAAGTTCAGCAACGCCGCGGGCAAGGCCCAGCTGGCGTACGCCGATGCGCTCGGCGCCTGGGGAGAGGCCGGCGGGTACGACGCCGAGGTGCTCTTCGACACCGTCGCGACGATAGTGCTCGGCCAGCCCTGGGACGCCGTCCGGGACCGGCCGGTGCGCACCCTCTCCGGGGGGCAGCAGAAGCGCTTCGCGTTGGAGTTGCTGCTGCGCGGCCCGGACGAGGTGCTGCTGCTCGACGAACCTGACAACTTCCTCGACGTGCCCGGCAAACGCTGGCTGGAAGCGCGACTGCGCGAGTCGACGAAGTCGGTGCTGTACGTCTCGCACGACCGGGAGTTGCTGGCCCAGAGCGCCGACCGGGTGGTGGCCGTCGAGGGTGGCAGCGCCTGGGTGCACCCGGGCGGCTTCGCCAGCTGGTACGACGCCCGCGTAGCCCGGCACGCCCGCCTCGACGAGCTGCGTCGACGCTGGGACGAGGAGCACCAGAAGCTGCGCGAGCTGATGCTGATGTACAAGCAGAAAGCCGCGTACAACGACGGGTTGGCCTCGCGCTACCAGGCCGCGCAGACCCGGTTGCGCAAGTTCGAGGAGGCCGGGCCGCCGCCCGTACCCCCGAAGGACCAGGACATCCGGATGCGGCTGAGCGGCGGGCGGACCGGCAAGCGCGCGGTCGTCTGCGAGCAGCTTGAGCTCGACGGCCTGACCTACCCCTTCGACCTGGAGATCTGGTACGGCGACCGGGTGGCTGTGCTCGGTGCCAACGGCACCGGCAAGTCGCACTTCCTGCGGCTGCTGGCCCGCGGTGGCACCGACCCCGACCCGGCCAACGGGCCGGTCGACGGGGCGGGCGCGCTCGCACCGGTGGCGCACGACGGTACGGCCCGCCTCGGCGCGCGGGTCCGCCCGGGGCACTTCTCCCAGACCCACGACCGGCCGGAGCTGATGTCGAAGACGCTCGTCGAGATCCTCTGGCGCGGCGACGAGCACCGCACCGGGATGGACCGCCACGCGGCGATGGGGGTGCTCAGCCGCTACGAGTTGGCCGCCCAGGGCGACCAGCGGTTCGGCACGCTCTCCGGCGGTCAGCAGGCCCGTTTCCTGGTGCTGCTGCTGGAGTTGTCTGGGGCGACGCTGCTGCTGCTCGACGAGCCCACCGACAACCTCGACCTGGCCAGCGCGGAGGCCCTGGAGGCGGGCCTGAACGCCTTCGAGGGGACGGTGATCGCGGTCACCCACGACCGCTGGTTCACCCGATCCTTCGACAGGTTCGTGCTGTTCCGGGGCGACAGCGAGGTGGTGGAGACCCCGGAACCGGTCTGGGACGTCAAGTGATCCCGGCCGACCTGCCCGACCGGCTGTGCGCCGTCGCGGGGGTGGTCGCCGTGGCGCTCGGTGGTAGCCGGGCGCGCGGCGAGCACCGGCCCGACTCCGACTGGGACCTGGGCCTGTACTACCGGGGCGAGCTGGACGTCCCGGCGCTGCGTGCGGTCGCCGCGACGGTCGCCGACGACACAGCAAGCACGCTCACCGCCCCGGGTGGTTGGGGTCCCTGGGTCGACGGCGGCGGTTGGCTGCGGATCGGCGGGGCCGCAGTGGACTGGATCTACCGGGACCTCGACCGGGTGCACCGCGTCTGGGCGGACTGCCAGGCCGGCCGGTACGAGGTCGGTGTGCAGGCCGGGCACCCACTCGGGTTCTACTCGTCGGCCTACGTCGGCGAGGTGGCGCTGTGCCAGGTGCTGGCGGACCCGACCGGACAGCTGACCCGGCTGCAGGGGCAGGCCCGGGACTATCCGCCCGCGCTGGCCGACGCGCTGGTGGCCGGCGGCTGGGAAGCCGGGTTCCTGCTGGACGGGGCGGCCAAGGCCGCCGTCGGCGGGGACAGCGCGTACGTCGCCGGCTGCCTGTTCCGGGTGGTCGGGGTGCTCGCTCAGGTGCTGCACGCGAGAGAACGCCGGTGGCTGGTCAACGAGAAGGGAATGATCGCCTCAGCAGGGCTGCTGTCGGGGGCACCTCCGCAGTTCGCGCGGCGGGCGCAGGCGTTGCTCGGTGGCGTCGGCAGCAGTCCGACCGAGCTGGCCGCGACCATCGACGCCGCCCGTGAGCTGGTCACCGAGGTGGTCGGCTGAGCCGCAGCCGAGGTGGCCCGCACCGGGTCGGCATAGGGTGGATCTCGTGACTGAGATGACCTATCGCCGGTTGGGCGACTCCGGGCTCGTGGTTTCCGTGGTCGGCATCGGCTGCAACAACTTCGGCCGCAAGCTCGACCTCGACGGCACCCGCGCGGTGGTGGACGCCGCTCTGGACGCTGGGATCAACCTGTTCGACACCGCCGACATCTACGGCGAACCGCAGGGTGGCTCGGAGGAACTGCTCGGGCAGGCCCTCAAGGGCCGCCGGGACGACGTGGTGGTGGCCACCAAGTTCGGCATGGACATGAACGGCCTCAACGGCCCGGACTTCGGCGCCCGGGGCGCGCGGCGCTACATCGCCCGCGCCGTCGAGGCGTCGCTGCGCCGGCTCGGCACCGACCACATCGACCTGTACCAGATGCACGAGCCCGACCCGGGCACCCCGATCGACGAGACCCTTGCCGCCCTGGACGACCTGGTCCGCGACGGCAAGGTGCGCTACCTGGGCAACTCCAACTTCGCCGGCTGGCAGATCGCCGACGCGGACTGGGTCGCCTCGTCGAACGGGCGGGCCCGCTTCATCAGCGCGCAGAACCACTACAGCCTGCTGGAGCGGTCGGTGGAGACCGAGATCATCCCGGCCTGTGAGCGGTTCGGCCTCGGCATGCTGCCGTTCTTCCCGCTCGCCAACGGGCTGCTCACCGGCAAGTACAAGCGCGAGGCTCAGCCGCCGGCCGGCAGTCGGCTCTCCGGCGGTGGCCGGTACGCGGAGCGGCTCGCCGCCGCCGACTGGGACACCATCGAGGCGATCGAGGCGTACGCGAACGAGCGGGGTGTGACCATGCTCCAGGTGGCGATCGGTGGGCTGGCCGCCCAGCCGGCGGTGACCTCGGTGATCGCCGGTGCCACCACCCCGGAGCAGGTGCGCGCCAACGCCGCCGCCGGCACCTGGGAGCCCAGCGACGAGGACCTGGCCGCGCTGCGCGCCATTCTCTGAGCAGCCCCTGAAGGTCGAGGCGCAGATCGCGGCCGAGCGTAGGCGCAAATTGTGGCGCAGATCACACGTAGCCGACTGAAGTCGAGCCTGACTGATCGCCCTTCTGTCGTCGACAGTCCTCCCGGAGGATCCTGACGCGGCTCTGGAGGGCGGTGGGGGGGTCGCCCTCTACGTCGCCCAGGGGCGGTGATTCTCTCGGCGGGATCGGCCTCTGAGCACTGTTGATGGTGCGACTGGACCGCTCGCCTGTCCGCCGGGACCGGTAATACGGTCGGCCGCATGGTGGATCTGAAGCCTTACCGGGACGCGCTCGCGCTGCCAGGGTTGCGACCACTCCTGCTGGTCGCGATCCTGGCCCGGGTGCCGGTGGCGGCCACAGCCGTGGCGATCACGTTGCACGTACTCGACCTTGGCCTTGGCTACTTCGCCGCGGGACTCGTCGGGGCTGCGCTGACTGTCGGCTCGGCACTCGGTGCCCCGCTGCTCGGCCGACTGGTCGACCGGCGTGGCCTGCGGCGGATGCTGCTGCTGACCACGGCGGTCGAGGCGCTGTTCTGGGGTACGGCGCCGGCCTTGCCGTACCTGGCTCTGCTCTGTGCCGCGTTCGTCGGCGGCGTGCTCACCATCCCGGTCTTCTCCGTGGTCCGGCAGTCGATCGCCGCGCTGGTCCCGCCGACCCGACGCCGTCAGGCGTACGCGCTGGACTCGATGTCGGTGGAGCTCAGCTTCATGATCGGACCGGCGGCGGCGGTGGCCCTGGCCACCATGGTCTCGCCCACCATTGCCATGTATGCGGTCGGCGGCGGCATCGTGCTGACCGGACTCACTCTGCTGGTGCTCAACCCGCCGGCCCGGGCCCGGGACGAGGAGACGACGGAGCAGCCGGAGCCCCGTCGGCGGTGGCTGACCCCACGGCTGATCGGGCTGCTCGCCGGTGGCGCGGCCGGCACACTGGTGATCGCCGGCACCGATGTGACAGTCGTAGCGGTGCTTCGTGACGCCGGTCAGGTCGACTGGAGCGGCGTGGTCTTGGCGCTCTGGGCCTCGTACTCGTTGCTCGGCGGCTTCACGTACGGTGCGCTGTCCCGCCCGGTGTCGTCGGTGGGCCTTGCTCTGGTGCTTGGCCTGGTCACCATTCCGGCCGGTCTGGGCAGCGGTGAATGGTGGCTGTTGGCGCTGGTGCTGCTGCCGTCCGGGGCGCTCACGGCGCCGACCGTGGCCGCCACCGCCGACGCGGTGAGCCGCCTGGTGCCGGCCACCGTACGCGGTGAGGCGATGGGCCTACACGGCTCGGCGATGACGGTGGGGGTGGCGCTCGGCGCCCCGCTGGCCGGAGCGGTAATCGACGCCTCCGCACCGGCCTGGGGCTTCGCCGCGACGGGCCTGTTCGGCGCGCTCATCGCGTTGGCGGTGCTGCCGACCGAGTTGCGTCACCGGCGCTCCGACGCCACCATCACCCCCACCGCCGCTTCCACTCCCGTCTGACGGTCAATCTGAAGAAATATCAGGCATACCGCGTACGTGTTTCGCCTGTTTCTCGGACAGCGGGTCGGTCAGTCGGCCGACGTCCCGCGGCGGCGGCCGAACAGCATGGCCACCCCCATCGCCGCGGCGACGAGGACCAGGCCGGCCGCCGCGAACGGCCACCAGCCAGCACCTGCCCCGCTGCCGCCGTCCGCCGGCTCGTTCACCGCTACCGGCTTGGGTGCCGGCGGCGACTGTGCGGCCCGGGCCTGCACCGTTGCGCTGGCCTTGGCCGTCAGGGGAGCAGGGGAGTTCACAGTCACCTTCCACGTGCCGGTGGTGAGCACCGGCCCGCTGCTGTAGAAGCCCTGCCCCTCCGGCTGCGGCTCCAGCTGCACCGGCCCGACCTTCTGCCCGTCCGGCCCGGTGGCGGTGAGCACCAGTCGTACCACCCGGTCCAGCCGTCGGCCATCGGTGTAGCTGGCCTGGATGGTGACCCCCTGAGCCCCGTCGCCGGCCACCGTCAGCTTGAGTTTGTCGGCCCGCGCCGCCGCCGGGGCAGCGGAGAGCAGGGTCAGGGCCAGTCCGGCGAACACGGCGGCCAACACCTTGCGGATAACCGTCACGGACATCTCCTCGCCTACGAAAGGGGGAGGCCCCTCCCCGACGCCGTGGCGTCGGGGAGGGGCCTCGTCGGATCAGAGCTGGCGACCGGGTGCCAGCCGGGTGGCATCGCCACCGAGCCGCCCGGTGCCCTTGACCGGTTCGCCGTCGTTCGCCTTGACGCCGGCCTTGCTGGCCGTGCCGCCGAGCCGAACGATCATCGCGTCAGCGTCCCGGGTGAGGGTGTCCCGGATCTCGGCCTCGGCCACCAGGGTGGCGTCGGTGGCGAGATCCCGGAACTGGGTCAGCTGCTTGATCGCCTTGTTGTCGTTGCCCGCCGCCTCGGCCTGCCGGGCCGCGTCGAGCTTGGCCGTCAGCTGCTTGTGCGCCTTGGCCGAGAGCCGACCCGTCGCCTTGAACCGGTCCAGCAGGTTCTGCATGTCTCGGAACGAGGTGGTGACGAAGAACCGGACCGCAGAGGTGGTCGCGTTGCCCGCCTTGTCGGTCGCGGTCACTGTCAACTCGTGCAGGCCGAGCGGCAGCTCATACATGGCCTGCAGGGTGCCGCTGGTGTACGCCTGGCCGTCCAACGTGCCGACCACAGTGGCGATGCCCGAGGTCGGGTCGACGGCCTGCCAGGACACCCGAACGTCCTGGCTGTCCCCGTAGAGCTGGCCGTCGGCGATGCCGGACACGAGCAGCGTCGGCTTGGTGCCGTCGATCTTCAGGATCGCCGACTTCAGCGTCTCGACGTTGCCGGCCTTGTCGGTGGCGCGGTACAGCAGCTCGTGCTGCCCGTCACCGGTCACCGCGACCGGCTCCGTGTACGGCGTCCACGCGCCACCGTCGAGCGACCACTCCACCGTCTTGACGCCGGACCCGGCGTCGGTCGAGGTCAGCACTACCGGGATCGTCCCGTTGTGCCAGCCGGCGTCGTTCGCCGGAGCGAACGTCGCAGTGGTCACCGGCGCGGTGGCGTCGATCTTGGCGGAGACGGTCTTCGTCTCCTCCACGTTGCCGGCCTTGTCGGTCGAGCGGAACCGCAGCTCGTGCTCGCCGTCGCCGGTGATGGCCACCGGTGCGGTGTACGCCGTCCAGGTGGTGGCCCCGTCCAGCTGGTACTCCGTACCGGCCAGTCCGCTGCCGCCGGCCTCGTCGGCGGCGGTGAGCGTGACGGTCACCGGCCCGGTGAACCACCCGTCGGTCGGGGTGCCGGAAACCGCGGCCGTGGTGACCGGCGCGGTCTCGTCCGCCACCTCCGTGCTGAGCCGGAAGTAGTCGAACGAGGCGGTCTTCGACGCCGTCTGGTTGGCGCCGAGGGTGAACAGACCGACCTTCGGGGTGGCCCCCACCGCGCTGTTGGTAAGCGTCTCGAACGCGGTCCAGGTCGTGCCGTCGGCCGAGTACGACGCGGTGAACGTGTCGCCGGTGCGGGCCAGTCGCAGGTGCCACACCGCCGAGGTGAGGCTTGTCGCCTCCGGCTGCGGGTTCTGCACCGCCCCGGCGATCTCGCTGCGGAACTCGATCCGCCGCGTCACCGCCTGGCCGGCCTGGTTGTCCGCGATGAAGTCCAACTTGAGGTAGTTGTCGTCATCCGCCTGCACGAGCAGACCGGCCTGCTGGTACTGCTCGTTCAGCAGGCTGCCGTCGACCTTCGTCTCCAGGGTCCAGTCGCCGGACGGCGCGGTCTGGAGGATGAAGTTCTTCGGCCCGGTGTTGTCGGTGCCGTAGATGTCACCGTTGGGCACGTCGATCCGCAGCGCGCCATCGGTGACCCGGTAACCGTTCGGGTCTTCCCGGGTGATGGCGTCCCACCGGCACTTGTCCAGCGAGGTGCCGGTGAACTCGTCCGACGGGTCGACCGGGCCGGCCGGGGCGTCCGGCGTGACCACGAACGAGTCGAACGCGGCGTCCACAACCGGCGCCTCGGTGCCGCCGTTGAGGGCGAAGACCCCGATCCGCGGGTTGGTGATGCCGGCCAGCGCGGCCGAACGGCCGACCGGGGTGAACGTCTGCCCGTCGCCGGAGAACGCGGCGGTCAGGTTCGTCCCGTCGCTGGTGATCCGCAGGTACACGGTGTCACCCGCCGGTGCGTCGGCGGCGTCCGCAGCCTCGTTGCGCGGCGTGGCGGCCGTCTCGGAGATGAACTCCACCCGGCGGCTGCCGTTGTAGAGCAGGTCGACCTTGGCGTAGTTGTCGTCGTCGCCGTACACCAGCAGGCCGGCCTGCTGGTAGTTGGCAGTCACCGGAAGCGTGACCTTGGTGGTCATCTCCCAGGCACCGGTCGGCGCCGCCTGGAGCACCAGGTTGGTGGCGTCGTTGCGGGCACCGTAGAGGTCACCCACCGAGGTGGGCAGCTTCAGCGCACCGCCGCTGAGCGAGTAGAGCTGGTTCTCCCGGACCACAGTGGTCCACCGGCTCTTGTCCAGCGTGTTGCCGTTGAAGTCGTCCGAACGCGCCCCGAGGCAGGACGTGTCCGGCGCGTTCACCCGCACCGGCACCGCGGCGTACGCCTTGGCACCCTTGCTGTCGGTCACCGTGAGGGTGGCCGTGAAGGCTCCCACGCTGGTGTACGTGTGGCTGGCGTCCACTGTGGTCGCCGTGCCGCCGTCACCGAAGTCCCAGGCGTACGTCAGTGGGGTGTCGCCCTCGGCGTCGGTGGCAGTGCCGTCGAACGCGACGGTGACCGGTGCGGTGCCGGTGGCCGGGGTGGCCGTGGCACTGACCACCGGCGGCGCGTTCTCGGTGACACCGCGGCCGACGAAGTCCATCCAGTTGACGTTGAACAGCGAACCCGCTCCGCCGTTCGGGTCGCGGGCCACGAAGAACAGCGAACCGCTCGCGGCACCGGTGACCGGCGCGCTCACGTCCGTGTACGTCTGCCACGCCCCGGTCGACGGCACGACTGCCGTGGCGACCACCGGTCCGTCGACAGCACCGGCGTGGACCTCGATCCGACCGCCAGCGGCGGCCGACGCGGCCCGGAACCGGATCTCGGTGATGTTGGTCAGGTTCGCCGGAGCGACCGACCACCAGTCACCGTCCTCGATGAACGCGATGCTCTGGCCGCCACCCGCGGTGTCGGCCCCGGCCTCCCGCTGCACGCCGGCGTCGCCGCCGCCGGTGCTCACCGGGGTACGCCCGGTGGCGGTGAAGTACTCGGCCTGCTTCTGCTTGGGCTGGAGGACCTCGATCTGCCGGCCGGTGAGCGCACCGGAACCGCCGGCACCACCCTCGTCGGTGTAGGTGGCCTCGAAGACCGCGAAGACGTTCGCCTCGGCGCCGTGCCCGGAGGCGAGCGACGTCTGGACGGTGCCGGTGCAGCCGGTGTGCTGCTCAAGCGGGTGGGCGTGCTCGTCGTGACCGAGCAGCACCTGGAGGTTCACCTTGGCGCAGTCGATCTGCCCGTCCTCCGGGTCGGTCACCTTGACCGTGTAACGGACCTGGTCACCCCAGTTGAAGAAGCCACCGTCCGGCGGGAACTCGATGGTCACCGTCGGTGCGGTGTTGCCCACGGTGACCGGCACGTTCGCCACCGCGGTACGGCCCTTCGGGTTGGTCACGGTGAGCTGGGCGGTGTAGTTGCCCGCCGTCGCGTAGGTGTGCGTCGGGTTCGCCTCGGTGGAGGTCTGCCCGTCGCCGAAGGCCCAGGCGTAGGTGAGCGCGCCACCGTCCGGGTCCCGGGAGCCGGCGCTGGAGAAGGTGACGGTCAACGGCGCCGGACCCGAGGTCGGGTTGGCGGACGCCGCAGCGATCGGCGCACGGTCACCGGCGGTGTAGTCGATCCGGTAGACGCCGGAGTTGTCGTTGTTGCCGCCGAAGCCGCTGCCCCACTCGATCAGGTACAACGCGCCGTCCGGGCCGAACTCGAAGTCCATCGGCCGGATCATGCTCATGCCGGTGAGCAACTGGTTGATGTCCACAAGTGACTTGCCGTCGGCGCTCACCTGCATCGTGTACATCTTGTTCTGGTTCCACTCGCCGAGCAGCGCCTTGCCGTCGTAGTAGGCCGGCCACTTGCGGGTGGAGTTGAGGTTGGCGTCGTACCGGTAGACCGGACCGCCCATCGGCGCGCCGCCGCCACCGATCTCCGGGTACCGCGCGTCACCGGCGTAGCCGTAGTCGACGGTGGCCGGGACGACAGGTGGGAGGTTGGTCAGGCCGGTGTTGTTCGGCGAGTTGTTCACCGGCGCGGCGCAGTCGAACTTCGGGCCGCTCGGGCCGGACGGGAACGTGTAGTCGTTGTAGGCCTCGTTCGTCCCGGTGCAGTACGGCCAGCCGTAGTTGCCGGGGGTCACGATGTTCCACTCGACCAGACCGCGGGGGCCCCGGTCCGGGTTGTTGGAGTTGGCGTCCGGTCCGTAGTCACCGACGTACAGCGTGTTGGTCTTCGGGTCGGTGCCGATCCGGAACGGGTTGCGGAAGCCCATCGCGTAGATCTCGGGACGGGTCTTCTCGGTGCCCGGCGCGAAGAGGTTGCCGCTCGGGACGGTGTACGTCCCGTCGTCCTCCGGGTGGATCCGGAGCACCTTGCCGCGCAGGTCGTTGGTGTTGGCCGAGGTGCGCTGCGAGTCGTAGTCCTGGCGGCCCGGCCGCTCGTCGAGCGGCGAGTACGAGTTCGACTCGAACGGGTTGGTGTTGTCACCGGTGGCCAGATAGAGGTTGCCGGCGCTGTCGAAGGTCATGCTGCCGCCCGCGTGGCAGCAGGTGTTGCGCTGCGTGTCGACCCGCAGGACCTGCTTCTCGCTGGCCGGGTCGATGGTGTCGCCGGTCACCGTGAACCGGGACAGCAGGTTGCGGGTGACGCCGTCGTTCGGCGCGTAGTACAGGTACACCCACTTGTTGGTGGCGAAGTCCGGGTCGAGCCGGATGCCGATCAGACCGTCCTCGTTGCCGGTGAAGACGTCCAGGTCGACGGCGGTGACGGTGCTGCCGGTGTCCGGCTTCACGATCTGCACGCGACCGTCGCGCTCGATGTAGAAGACCCGCCCGTCGGGGGCGATGTCCAACTCCATCGGGTTGCTGGTGTTGCTGTCCAGCGTGACCTTCTCGAAGTTCGAGGTCTTCGAGGCGCCGCAGTCGGCGTCCTCGACACCGGCCGCGGTCCGGATGCCGCCGAGCAGGTGGGACAGGAACTCGGGCTCGGCGTACGACTCCCGGGTGTGTCCACCGCCGGTGTACCAGGAGCGACCGCCGTCGAAGTCCTGACACCAGGAGGTCGGGTGGTCGGCGCCCATCGCGCCGGCGCCCGGGGTGTAGCTCTTCTCGTCCAGGCTGGCCAGCACGTGGACGTCCGGCCGGGGGTTGGTCTGGAAGTTGTACCACTCGTCGAACCGGGACCAGCGGTCCGGCAGCTCGGCCGTGGACGGGTGGGCGTGGTCCTCCACCTTGACCGTGGCCTGCTGGTTCTGCGGGTGGTTGGCGAAGTACGCGCCGACCAGGTCGCCGTACCAGGCCCAGCTGTACTCGGTGTCCGAGGCGGCGTGGATGCCGACGTAACCGCCGCCGGCCTTCACGTAGCGCTCGAACGCCGCCTGCTGCTCGGCGTTGAGGACGTCACCGGTGGTGGAGAGCCAGATCACGGCCTTGTACTTCGCCAGGTTGGCGTCGCTGAACGCGGCGCCGTCCTCAGTGGTGTCCACAGTGAAGCCGTTGTCGGCGCCCAGCTGTTGGATCGCGGCGACACCGGTGGGGATGGAGTCGTGCCGGAAGGCGGCGGTCTTGGAGAAGACCAGGACCGAGAAGGGTTCCTCGGCGGCCTTCTTGGGCATCTTCGGTGCTACCTGGGTGACCGGGGTTTTGGCCGCTGCCTCCCGTGGGGGGACCTGTGCGGCGGCCTGCGCGGGCGTGCCGAGCAGGGTCGTCGAGGCGAGGGCGAGGGAGATGAGGGTCGCGGTGATGGGTACGCGGGCACGACGAGAACGGGACACGCCGCCTCCTGTGTCGTAGTGACAGAGCTCGCGGGAGTCGGCTCGCCGAAGGCCCTCCCTGATGGAGCCGGTGGTCACACCCCGTCAGGGTGCCCCACCGGCATTTTGTCGAATCGCTGAACAAATTAATTCGGCTGGTTCAATGTCCGGCAAGGTGCCGGCGGGTAACGGTTCTGTAACGGCAGGCGACATTCCGAACAGGACCGTATGAACCGCCCCACAGATCTAGCTCGATCTGGTGCGTTCCGGCCCGCCGGTCGCCGCCGAACCTCGCCTTGGCAGACCGACGGATCTGTCGTACGGTGACACGCAAGTAACCCACGGGAGCCCGGTGTACCGGGCTGAGAGGGGGGCTGACAGCCCCCGACCGTCGAACCTGATCCGGATAATGCCGGCGCAGGGAGGAGAGTTGCCGTGCCGTCCCTGGGGCGACTGCATCTGATCACCGACACCCGACCCGGTCGGGACCCGCTCACAGTGGTCCGGGCCGCCCTCACGGTGGCCCGCGCCGACCTGGTGGTGCAGGTCAGGGTCGAGGACTCCGCCACCGACCGCGAGGCGTACGACCTGGCCCGGCGGGTGTTGGCGCTCTGCCTGTCGTACGACGCGACCTGCCTGGTGAACGACCGGTTGCACGTGGCGCTGGCGGTGGGCGCGGCCGGCGGACACGTCGGAGCGGACGACCTGCCGGTCTCCGCAGCCCGTCGGGTGCTCGGCCCCACCGGTGTGCTGGGCGCCACCGCCCGCGCGCCGCAGACGGCGAGCGAGGCCGTCGCGGCGGGAGCCACCTACCTGGGCGTCGGTCCCTGCCATCCCACGAGCACCAAGCCCGGCCTGCCGGAACCGATCGGACCGGCCGGGGTCCGCGCGGTCGCCGACGCCGTGGACGTGCCGGTCATCGCGATCGGTGGCGTGACCGCCGCTCGGGTGCCGCAGCTGCGGGCCGCCGGGGCGTACGGGGTGGCGGTGGTCGGCGCGGTGTCCGCCGCCGCCGACCCGGCGCAGGCGACCGCCGCACTTGTCGAGGCTCTGACGTGCTGACCGGCCGGTCCCCGTCGGCGCCATCGATCGACCGGGCCCGGCCGGACGTGGCGGTGGTCGGGGCTGGGCCGATCGGGCTGGCGATCGCCTGGCGCTGCGCCGCCCGGGGGCTGCGGGTGGTGGTGCACGATCCGGCACCCGGCTCGGGGGCGTCTGCGGTGGCCGCCGGCATGCTCGCCCCGGTCGCCGAGGCGTACTTCGGTGAGCGGCAACTTACCGACCTGTTGCTGGCGTCCGCCGCGCGCTGGCCGGGGTTCGCCGCCGAACTGGCCGCAGCGGGCGGCGCCGACATCGGCTACCGGACCGAGGGCACCCTGCTTATCGGGTTGACCGGCGACGACCTGGCCGAGGCGGGTCGGCTCTGGGCGTACCAGCAGGGATTGGGTCTGCCGGTGACCCGGTTGCGCCCCAGCGACCTGCGCGAGCGTGAGCCGGCGCTCGCCCCGCGGGTGCGTGGCGGCGCGCTCGCGCCCACCGACCACCAGGTCGACCCCCGACTGCTGGTGCCGGCGCTGCGCACCGCCGCGCAGCGGGCCGGCGCGGTGCTGGTGCCGCGGGCGGTCGCGCGGCTGTCCGATGTGGACGCCCGGATCACAGTGGTCGCCGCCGGCTGCGGGTCCGCAGCACTCACCGGCCTGCCGGTGCGGCCGGTGAAGGGCCAGATCCTCCGGCTCCGCGCGCCCGACGGTGTCGCGCCGGGCTTCCGGCACGTGCTCCGGGGGTACGCCGACGGCGAGCCCGTCTACCTGGTGCCCCGAGCCGACGGCGAGGTGGTGCTCGGCGCGACTGTCGAGGAACTGTCGGACACCACAGTCACCGCCGGTGCCGTGCAACGGCTGCTCCGCGCCGGGGTGGACCTGCTGCCCGAGCTGGCCGAGTACGACCTGGTCGAGGCGGTCGCCGGACTGCGCCCGGGAACCCCTGACAACGCCCCGATCCTCGGGCCACTGCCCGGCCGGCCGGACGTGCTCGCCGCCACCGGCCATCACCGGCACGGCATCGTGCTCACCCCGATCACCGCCGACCTGATCGCGGATCTGGTGTGCACCGGCGTACCCGATCCGCTGCTCGCGCCCTTCCGGCCGGACCGGTTCGCCGGCACGGTGACCGGCGGCGAACCCGAACCGACAACGAAGGGGGACCTGTGGAGTTGACAGTGAACGGGGCCGGACGAAGCCTCCCGGGTGAGGTGTCGGTCGCCGAGCTGGTCCGGGCCGTCGCCCCGCAACCGCGCGGGGTGGCCGTCGCGGTAAACGGCGAGGTGGTGCCCCGGGCGGGATGGGCGACCACGGCGCTGCGCGACGGCGACCGCGTCGAGGTGCTGACCGCCGCGCAGGGCGGGTGAGCGGCGTGTCGTTCGCGCTGGGCGGGGAGATGTTCACCTCGCGGCTGATCCTCGGCACCGGTGGTGCCGCCAACCTGCACGTGCTGGAGCAGGCGATCCGGGCGTCCGGCACCGAGCTGGTCACAGTGGCCCTACGCCGGGTGGACACCGCCCCGGGCACCGCCGGCGGGCTGCTCGACCTGCTGGACCGCTGCGGGGTACGGCTGCTGCCCAACACCGCCGGCTGCCACACCGCGACCGAGGCGGTGAAGGTGGCCCGGCTGGCCCGGGACGCGTTCGACACCGACTGGGTCAAGCTGGAGGTGATCGGCGACGAGCGGACCCTGCTGCCCGACGGGGTGGAGCTGCTCCGCGCCGCCGAGGAGTTGGTCGCCGACGGCTTCACCGTGCTGCCGTACACGAGTGACGACCCGGTGCTCGCCCGCCGGCTCGCCGACGTGGGCTGTGCCGCGGTGATGCCGGCCGGCTCCCCGATCGGCTCGGGGCTCGGCATCGGCAACCCGCACCACATCCGGCTCATCCGGCAGGGCGTCGACGTGCCGGTGATCCTCGACGCCGGCATCGGCACCGCCTCCGACGCGGCCCTGGCCATGGAGTTGGGCTGCGACGGGGTGCTGCTGGCCAGCGCGGTGACCCGGGCCGCGGACCCGGTGGCGATGGCCACCGCGATGCGGTACGCGGTCGAGGCGGGCCGGCTCGCGGCCGGCGCCGGACGGATCGCCAGGCGCTTCCACGCGCTCGCCTCCACCCCGGACGAGGGGAGACCTGACCTGTGACCCCGCCATCAGGTGTTGTCGTGCTCACCGACCGGCTTGTCGCCCGGGGTGCGCTCGACGAGGTCGTGGCGGCGGCGGTGGCCGGGGGAGTGCGCTGGGTGGTGCTGCGGGAGAAGGACCTGCCCCGCGTCGAGCGCGCCGCCCTCGCCGCCGACCTGCGCGCGATCCTCGCCGACGTCTGCGGAACCCTTGTCGTGGCCGGTGCCGACCCACTCGGCGGCGACGCCGTCCACCTGCCCGCCGCCGGCCCGTACCCGCCGCCGACCCACGGCCTGGTCGGCCGCTCCTGCCACGGCGAGTACGAGCTGACCCGCCTGACCACCGAGCACTTCGCCACCATCTCCCCGATCTGGCCCACGAAGACGAAACCGGGCTACGGCCCGGCCCTGGGCACCGATGGGCTGCGCACACTGGTCGAGGCCAGCCCCGTGCCGCTGCTGGCCCTCGGCGGAGTCGAGACCCCGGACCAGGTGACCGCCTGCGTCCACGCGGGAGCCGCCGGGGTGGCCGTACTGGGCGCGATCATGCGAGCCGAAGACCCGCGTGCGACAGCCGCCGCCTTGGCCAGCGCCTATGTCGAGGCGGTCACCCCTGAGCTGCCTCAAGTCGGCGCGGAGTCAGCCAGGCCCCCACGACGGGGGCAGCCCCAAACCGCAACCAAAGGCCAGGAAAAATGACCCCGCAAACACTGCTGACCATCGCCGGCTCAGACTCCGGCGGCGGCGCGGGCATCCAGGCCGACCTCAAGGTCTTCGCGGCGCTCGGCGCGTACGGCACGAGCGTCCTCACCGCGGTCACCGCGCAGAACACCAGGGGTGTCGACGCCGTGCTGCCGCTGCCGCCGCGCACTGTCGCCGAGCAGCTGGAGAGCGTACTCACGGATTTCACAGTGCGCGCGGTGAAGACGGGGATGCTCGGCACCCCGGCGGTCGCCGACGCGGTGGCCGAGGCCGCCCGCGACGGTCGGCTGCCGCAACTCGTCGTCGATCCGGTGCTCGTTGCCACAAGCGGACACCGGCTCGGCGTGGTGGACGCGGTGCAGCGGCTGCTGCCGTACGCCCGGGTGGCGACGCCGAACTGCGCGGAGGCCGCGGCCATCACCGGACGCCCGGTGGACGACGTGGCCGCGATGGTGGTGGCCGCCGAGGCCCTCGCGGCCGGCGGCCCGGAGTACGTAGTGGTCACCGGCGGCGACCTGGGCGGCGACGAGGCGGTCGACGTGCTGCACGGCGGCGGAGTGACAACGCTGCTGCGCGCTGCCCGGGTGGACACCCGGCACACCCACGGCACCGGGTGTTCGTTCTCGGCGGCGATCGCCGTGCGCCTCGCGCTCGGCGATCCGGTGCCGGCGGCGGTGGAGACCGCCAAGGAGTACGTGCTCCGCGCGCTGACCGGCGCGCGGGGTTGGGCGCTGGGCGCGGGTCGGGGACCGCTGGACCACTTCGGTTGGTCCGCTTGATCACCAGGGAGGCTGTCATGCAGGCACGAGGCAAGGTGTACGTCGAGGGTTCGCGGCCCGATGTCCGGGTGCCGTTCGCGGAGGTGAAGCTGACCGGGGACCATCCGCCGGTGCGGCTCTACGACACCTCCGGCCCGGGGTCGGACCCGTCTGTCGGGTTGCCCGCGCTGCGGGGACCGTGGATCGCCGAGCGCGGCGACGTGGCCCCCGTGCGGGGCGCGGGCACGCCGCTGGCCGGGGTGGGCAATCGTCGGCCAACCCAGTTGGCGTACGCGCGGGCCGGTGTGGTGACGCCGGAGATGGAGTTCGTGGCGATCCGGGAGAACGTCGAGCCGGAGCTGGTCCGGACCGAGATCGCCGCCGGTCGGGCGGTGCTGCCGCTCAACGTGAACCACCCGGAGTGCGAGCCGGCGATCATCGGCAAGGCGTTCCTGGTCAAGGTGAACGCCAACATCGGCACCTCGGCGGTCAGCTCGTCGGTCGCCGAGGAGGTGGAGAAGCTGACCTGGGCCACCCGGTGGGGCGCGGACACCGTGATGGACCTCTCCACCGGCAAGCGGATCCACGAGACCCGTGAGGCGATCGTGCGGAATTCGCCGGTGCCGATCGGGACGGTTCCGATCTACCAGGCCCTCGAGAAGGTCGGCGGCGACCCGGTGAAGCTGAGCTGGGAGGTGTTCCGGGAGACCGTCATCGAGCAGGCCGAGCAGGGCGTGGACTACATGACTGTGCACGCCGGGGTGCTGTTGCCGTACGTGCCGTTGGCCGTGGACCGGGTCACCGGGATCGTCTCCCGGGGCGGCTCGATCATGGCGGCCTGGTGCCTGGCCCACCACGAGGAGAACTTCCTCTACACCAACTTCGCCGAGCTGTGTGCGATCTTCGCGCGCTACGACGTGACGTTCTCCCTCGGTGACGGGCTGCGTCCCGGCTCGATCGCCGATGCCAACGACGAGGCGCAGTTCGCCGAGTTGCGCACCCTCGGTGAGCTGACGACCGTCGCCTGGGAGCACGACGTGCAGGTGATGATCGAGGGTCCGGGGCACGTACCCATGCACAAGATCAAGGAGAACGTGGACCTTCAGCAGGAGTGGTGCCACGAGGCGCCCTTCTACACGCTCGGCCCGCTGACCACCGACATCGCCCCGGCGTACGACCACATCACCTCGGCGATCGGCGCCGCGATGATCGGCATGTTCGGCACCGCCATGCTCTGCTACGTCACGCCGAAGGAGCACCTCGGCCTGCCCGACCGGGACGACGTGAAGGCGGGCGTGATCGCGTACAAGATCGCGGCGCACGCGGCGGACCTGGCCAAGGGCCACCCCGGCGCGCAGGACTGGGACGACGCCCTGTCCAAGGCACGGTTCGAGTTCCGCTGGGAGGACCAGTTCAACCTCTCGTTGGACCCGGAGACGGCGCGCTCGTACCACGACGCGACGCTGCCGGCCGAGCCGGCGAAGACGGCCCACTTCTGCTCGATGTGTGGCCCGAAGTTCTGCTCCATGAAGATCACCCAGGAGCTCAAGGAGTACGCGGCGCGCGGCATGAAGGACAAGTCGGAGGAGTTCGTCTCCGGCGGCGGTCGGGTCTACCTGCCGCTGGCCTGACCCCGCACCCGGCACGGCGGGCCCGCCGTCCCGAAATGATCCACTCGGGTTCACTGATATCGCGGTATCCGGCCGATGAGGACCGCCCGACATCAATGAACCCGAGTGGATCAGTCGCCACCGAGCGGAGTTCCGGCCCGCCGGCCGGCGGGTCAGTCGCGGTGGTGCCGCCCGGTGGAGCGCAGCGAGCGTCGGCCGTTCTCCTGCTCCGGCTCGCTGTCCGACACCGGCTTGCCCAGACCGGCGACCCAGTCGACGAACTCCTCGTCCTGCTTCGGCAGGGCCTCGGTCGCGGCTGACGTCTCCGTGCCCTTCTCGTCGCCCCGGGACCGGTTGCGGCGGAACAGCCCACCGAGCCGTCCGCGCCGGGCGGGCTGCTCGGCCTCCGTCGCGTCGGTGCCGGCCGGGTTGTCGGTGCGGGCCCGCTCGTCGGTGTGCGCCACGTTGCCGGTGGCGATGGGCGGGCCAGCCGGACCCGGTACGCCCGAGGACTCCGCCGGGATCGGGTGTCTGGCCGGGGCGGCCAACTCGCTGGCGGACGGCCCGGTGGTCGCCGCCCGCGCCGTGGAACCGTCCGGCGACCCCGTCGGGGCGGCCCGCCGGGTGGTGTCGAACGCGTTCCAGGTGCCGGCCCGGCTCAGATCCGGCAGCGACACCCGGTGCCGGGGCTTCGGCGGCTCCCCGGTCGACTCGTCCGGCCCGGTCGGCTGCTCGGCCGCCGAGGCTCCCGACTCGGCAGCCTGCGGTGGCACCGTCCAGGCCGGGGTGACCGGCCAGGCCGACGGCGCTGGCGTCCAGCGGACCGCGTCCGATTCGCTGGCGGCGAGCCCGTCCCCGGTCGGCCGCGCGCTTGTGGTGCCGCCCGCCCCCGCGCCCGCCGATTCACCGGCCGGGTCGGCCGGTAGCGCGGTCGGACCGGCGTCGACGGCGTCCGGGGTACGCGGCGAATCGGCCGCCGCCCTGGTGCCGGCCGGAGTAGCCGGTGCCCCGGTCGGACCGGTGCTGGTAGGGGTGGGGGTGCTCCACGGGCCGGCGTTGGTCGGGGTGGGTGTGCTTGTCGGGCCGGTGTTGATCGGGGTGGGAGTGCTTGTCGGACCGGTGCTGGTCGGGGTGGGAGTGCTCCTCGGACCGGTGCTGGTCGGGGTCACCGGGTTTCTCGTCCGACCGGTCCTGGTGGTCGGGGTGGCTGTCCCTGCGGGGGTCGAGGTGGCCTCGACGGTCGGGCCGGACGTGGTGTCCCGGGGCTCGCTGTCGGGCACGGCAACGCCGGCAGCAGGCTCATCGGTGCTCTTCGACCCCGATGTGCCGTCGGCTGGGCCTGTGGTGGTGTCGAGCGGGCTGGCCTTCGGCTTCCGGGCTCGACGTGGCTTGACCGCCAACGGCGCATCGGCGCTGCCAGGCGCGCCGCCGCCCGGGTCAACGGTTGCCGTATCGGCCGCGCCAGCGTCGACGGTGCCGGTGCCGGTGCTGTTCGCGTCGACGGTTGCCGTGCTGGTCGTGCCCGTGCCCGTGCCTGTGCCCGTGCCCGTGCCTGTGCCTGTGCCCGTGCCTGTGCTGGCCGTGCCCGCGCTGGCCGTGCCCGCGCTGACTGTGGGCGTGCCGGTGCTGGCCGTGGGTGTGTCCGTGCTGGCCGTGGGCGTGCCCGTGCTGGTCGTGCCGGTGCTGGCCGTGGGCGTGTCAGTGCTGGTCGGGGTGGCGTCGGGCGAGCTGCTGGCGGCGGTCTCGGCCGAGGAGGTGACATCGTCCGGGCTCGCCGGGGGCGTCTGTCTCGCGGCGGTGAACTCACCCGTCGGATCGGTGAGCCAGGCCGCCGGCGTCCCCGGGGTGCTGCCGTGCGGCCCGCTCGCGCTGGTCGCCGGCCAGTCCCAGTGGGCCGGCGCGGGGCGTACCCCAGTGGAGCCGGCTGCGGCCAGCGGACCAGAGGTGGTGGTGTTGGCCAACGCACCGCCGGCCAACGCACCGCCGGCCAGTTCTCGGCCGGCGGGCGACCCGCCGGGCTCCGTGCCGACCGTGCCGGTCCGCTCGGTGGCGTCCGGGTCGTTCGCCGGATCCGGCGACGCGGCGTTGGGCAGGGCCGGGCCGGTGGGCAGCGCGCGCAGGATGTCGCTGGGCTCGATGGCCGGCGAATCGGCGCTGCGGGCAACCAACGGCCAGCGCAGCAGTGCGGCGGCAGCCGCGCCGAGCGCACCGGCGAGGATCGCGATCAATGAGCCGTAGTAGGGATCTACCTGGTAGCGGTCCACGGAGTCGCCCGGGCCGGCGGTCAGGTAGGCGAACGCCACAAGCACCGGACCGGCGAGCCCGGTGGCCCCGCTGATCAGCGGCTCCTGACCCCGCCAGCGAGCCAACCCGGCGGTAGCGGCCCCGGCCAGCAGCGCCACGATGGGCAGCAGGAGAAGCGCCAGCCGCTGTGCTGTCGAGTCGCTCAGCCAGCTCGGCTCCAGCACCCCGAGTCGGACGGTCGGCAGCGGGCCGGCCGTGCCGAGCGACGGCAGGACGGAGATCAGCGCCAGCAGCCAGACCACGCCGGCCACTGCCGCCATGTTCCAGCCCAGCTCGGGCCGGAGCAGCACCGCGATTGCGGCACCCGCCCCGATCACCGCGCCAAGCATGGCGCAGATGCCCACCGCCCAGACCGGGTCGACGGAGATCAGCTCCGCTGCGCGGGCGGGTTGCATGCACAGCGGGGCGATGACGGTGGCGCCGAGCGCCGCCGCACCGCCGATCGCCAGCCGCCGGCCGGTGCTGGGCGCCGGAGCGTCGCTGCGCGCGAGGCGTCCGGTCAGGACAGCACCGGCTACTGCGGCGTTCGCGGCGAACCAGCCCACCCAGACGAGCTGGGCCGGCCACTGGTTGACTGTCGTACCGGTGAAGGCGCCGGTCAGCCGGACGATGCCGAAACCGTACGCGACGCCGAGCTGGCCGGCCCCGGCCAGCACGCTCACCCCGAGCGCCGTGAGCAGCAGTCTGCCCCAGGTCCGAAAGGCCATGTCCGGCACGTTACGCACCCCGTACACCCGACCGCCACCGGCGCGCCGCGAGGCGCGCCGGCTCGCGTTCGGCGGGTCTACTTGAGTTCGACCAGTCGGGCCAGGTATGTCGTGTCTCCGACATTGGTGAGCATGTGTACGGCCCCGGGGTCGCGGTAGACGACTCCACCGGTGGGCTCGTCGGCGTCGATCCGGGTGCCGTCGATGGTCTGTACCACGTTCTTCGCACCCTCGACCGCCACCACGAGGTACGGGTGGTCATGCCGGTGCAGTGGCTGCCGCTCACCCGGTTCGAGTCGGATGTGCCAGACCCGGACCCGGTCGTTCTCGTACACGATCTCCTGGCCCACCGGCCCGAGTTCGGGTCCGTCGGTGACGTCGGTCATCGTTCTCCGTCGAGTTGGGGGAGCACCTCGGCGGCGATCAGCTCAAGGTGGTCGAGGTCGTCGAGGTCGATCAGACGGACGTGCACCCGGCTGGCGCCGATCGCGGCGAACTCGCCGATCCGCTGCGCGAGCTGCGCGGGGGAGCCGACCACCGGGTCCTCCGGCGGCAGGGCGCTCTTGACGTGCAGCGGCGCGGCCCGGCGTTGGGCCTCGGCGTCGGTGCGCCCGATGGCCACGACGATCCCGGCGGAGAGCACCAGCGGCGCGCGACCGGCCTCGGTTCGACAGGTACGCTCGCACGCCTCCCGTACCCGGTCGAACGCCTTGGCGGTGTCCGCCACGGACTTGAACGGCATGTTGAACTCGTCGGCGTACCGGGCGGCCAGCTCGGGGGTGCGCTTGGGCCCACGCCCACCCACGATGATCGGCGGTCCGGGCGCCTGCACCGGCTTGGGCAGGGCCGGCGCGTCCAC
The DNA here is from genome assembly GCF_040649135.1 of Micromonospora sp. NPDC049047. Lineage (NCBI taxonomy): Bacteria > Bacillati > Actinomycetota > Actinomycetes > Micromonosporales > Micromonosporaceae > Micromonospora > Micromonospora sp. NPDC049047. The sequence goes on along the minus strand of NZ_JBEZEY010000014.1, from coordinate 102,387 downwards.
CAGGCGGTAGTGGTCGCCGCTGAAGGAGTAGGTCTCGCCGGGCGGGGTCCGCCACAGCCCGGTGATCACCGCAAGTTGCTCCGCCAGCCGGTCGAAGCGTTCACCCACCGGCGGGAACGGGATGCCGTACGAGGTGTGCTCGCGCTCGTACCAGCCGGCGCCGATGCCGAGGTCGACCCGCCCGCCGCTCATCTGGTCGACCTGCGCGACCATCACGGCGAGCGGGCCGGGCAGCCGGAAGGTGGCGGACGTCACCAGGGTGCCGAGCCTGATCCGTCGGGTCTCCCGGGCCAGCGCGGCGAGGGTCAGCCAGGCGTCGGTCGGGCCGGGCAGGCCCGGGTCGGCACCCATCGACTGGTAGTGGTCGGCGCGGAGGAAGCCCTCGTACCCGCAGGCCTCGACCAGCCGGGCGAACCGGAGTTGCGTGTCGTAGGTGGCGCCCCGGTTCGGCTCGGTGAAGATCGACACCCGCATGGTCATCGTCCTTCCGCGCCGGCCGCGACCGGGTGCTCGCGTTCGCGTTCCATCAGCGGGCCCACCTCCGCTGAGTGGACGGTCAGGGATCCGGCAAAGGCTAGCCGGACTGTCTGTGTATCGCACCGTCCGGGGTGGTCAGGAGGTTTGTTTCCGTTCTGCAACCACACGAGCCTGGCGTCGCAACTGTGGCTTTCTCGTACGCTGTCTCCGCGATCAGTCCCCTCACCACGGCGGTGCCCGGCATCCACCCCCTCCCGCCGGCCCGTCCCGACAACCCTCCGGCGGCCCGGCGGCCCCGGCTGGAAAGGACATGGTGCTACCGATGAGAAGGCTGACCCGTACGGTCGCTACGGCCGCGCTGGCCACCGCCCTCGCCCTTGTCTCCGCCTGCGGCAGCGGGTCGGATTCGGCCGACGACACCAAGGGCGTCGACAGCGGCGCGCTTCAGAAGATCACCTACCTCACCTCGTTCGGCAACTTCGGCCGCGACTCCTACGCCTGGGTGGCGAAGGACAAGGGCTTCTTCGAGGAAGCCGGCTTCGATGTCGAGATCAAGGCTGGTCAGGGCACCGGTGGTGTGATCCAGACGGTCGTCGGTGGCCAGGCCGACTTCGGCCCGATCGACCTCACCGGCGGTCTGCTCCAGGTAGGCAACGGTCAGGCGAAGGACTTCACAGTGGTGGCCGCGATCCAGCAGCGCACCATGGCCGGCATCGCCTCGGTCGAGGGTAAGAACATCGCCACCCCGAAGGACCTGGAGGGCAAGAAGCTCGCCGACACCCCCGGTTCCGTGGTCCGCAACCTCTTCCCGACGTACGCCCGGCTCGCCGGGGTGGACGCGAGCAGGGTGACCTGGGTCAACGGTGAGGCGCAGGCACTGATCGGCACGCTCGCCTCCGGCGCGGTGGACGGCATCGGCCAGTTCGTCGTCGGTCAGCCGACCATCGAGGCGGTGGCCAAGAAGAAGGCCGTCATGCTGCCGTACAGCAACGTGATGCCGGACCTCTACGGCAACGTGCTGATCACCTCCGCCAAGATTGCCAAGGAGAAGCCCGAGATGGTGAAGAAGTTCACCGCCGCGCTGCTCAAGGGCCTGGAATACAGCCTGGCCAACGCCACGGAGGCCGGCGAGATCCTGAAGAAGAACGTCGACGCCGCCAACCCGGTCGCCGCCGCCGCCGAGCTGGAGCTGATGGCCGCGTACGTCCGTTCCGGCAACACCGGCGCCGCGATCGGCACAGTGGACAGCGGTCGGGTCGCCACGAGCATCGCGCTCCTGCAGGGTGCGGGCGCGCTCAAGCAGAGCGTCACCCCCGAGCAGATCATCGACTTCAGCCTCGTGCCGAAGGCCTGATCGATCGCTCGTCACCCGGGGGTACGTCCCGCCGCGCTCCGGTGGGGCGTACCCCCGTCGCTCGTCGGCCCCGGGGGCCGTGGGATTCCGAGGAGGACAAGATGACCGAGGTCCGGTCGGTGGATCCGGCGGGGGCGGCACCCGCGGCCGTGGGCGGCGGGCCCGAGGCGGGACGGGCGGGTCGCGACGCCGGTCTCCGCGCCGGGTCGGCGCTGCTGCCCGCGGCCGGCCTCCTGGTCGCCCTGGCGGTGTGGTGGCTGGTCGCCCGGCTGGAACTGGTCCATCCCGCGGCTCTGCCGCCGCCGGGCGACGTGCTCAGCGCGTTCGTCGACAAGCCCGCCCAGATGTTGGAGCACACCTGGGCCACCATGCTGGAGATCCTGATCGGCTTCGCGCTGTCGGCAGCGGCCGGTGTCCTGATCGGGCTCTCCCTGGCCAGCTCGAGCACTGTGGAGCGGATGTTCACCCCACTGTTGGTGGCGGTGAACGCGGTCCCGAAGATCACGCTGGGCCCGTTGTTGGTGGTGGCGCTCGGTTGGGGTCAGAAACCGATCCTGACCATGGTGTTCCTGCTCTGCTTCTTTCCGATAGTGCTCTCCACCGCTACCGGGCTCACCACCACACCCGCTGACCTGGCCGAGCTGGTGCGCTCCTGGAACGCCTCCCGCTGGCAGGCGTTTCGCAAGGTGCGCTTCCCGGCCGCGTTGCCGCAGATCTTCGTCGGGCTCAAGGTGGCCATGCCGCTGGCCGCGATCGGCGCGGTGATCGGTGAGTTCCAGGCCGGCGAGAGTGGCCTCGGCTACGTCATCACGCAGTACGCCGGCGTCGGTGACACCGCCACCGCGTGGGCGGCGATCATGTTGGTGGCGTTGGTGAGCATTCTGCTCTACTGGGCGCTGCTGCTTGTCGAACGGGTCGCCCTGCCCTGGGTGCGCGAAACCACGAGCAGTCACTGACCGAGCGGCAAGATCAAGATCCGGCATGCGCAGGGCCGGCCCCCGTCGGGAGGCCGGCCCTTTCTCAGGTCTCAAGCGGTGGCCTGGCGGCCGTCACCCGGCCAGACGCCAACGACCGTTACGGGCGACAAGCGTGGTGAGCGCCTGCGGCATCAGCCCGCTGTGGTTGTCCGGCGTCAGTCGGATCGGGCCGGACAGACCGTCCAGCTGGGACGTCTCGAGCACGTTCCGAAGGCCGTCACGGTCCACCTTCCCGACCTCGCCACCGGCGCGAAGCTCCGCGTTGGCGATCAGCTGGACGGCGTCCGCCGCGAACGACGACGACCCGTTGTAGCCGCCGAAGCGTGCGGTGTAGTCCTGGAACCACTGCCGCCGCGCGGCCTTGGCCGGGGTCGTCGCGATCACGTCGTCGATCACCATCGTCTGGGTGAAGATCAACGTGGCCCGCTCGGTCGCCTTGGCCGCCGCGCCGAGGAACAGGTCGCCCGCCGCCCCCGCGTCGAAGAAGAGCGACCCGCGGAAGGTGGTCTGCTGAGCGCTGGTGGCGGCCAGCGACGCCTGCTCCGGCGGGGTCCAGAAGACCAACGCGTCGGGCTTGCCCGCAACGAGCTGTTGGATCTGCTGGTTGACGTCGGTGTCGGTGGTCTTGACCCGCTGCTCGCGGAGCTTGATGCCGACCTTGTCCAACTCGCTCTTGAGCGCTGTCACACCCTCGCGGCCGTAGTCGTCGTCACTGACGAGCGCCCCCACCTTGCGGATGTTGTTGCGGCGTAATTCGTTGGTCAGCGCGGCAGCGCTGTCCGCGGCGTTGGGGCCGAGCTTGAACACGTAGCGCCGTTCGGCGACCGGGCTGGCTATCGCGCCGGACGCGGCGAGCGCAATGGTGGGAATCCGCTTCTCGTTGATGGTCCCGACCGCGCCGACCGCGCATTCGCTGCAGCCACCCATGATGATGGCGCTGACCTGGGAATCGCTGCTGAAGTCGGCGATGTTGCGGAGCGATTCGGCGGCGTCGGAACGGTTGTCCTTCACCTTCAGTCGGATCTGCCGGCCGTTCAGTACTCCGGAGGAGTTCAACTGATCCCTCTTCAGTTCGAGGGCCCGCTGGTATGTCTGGCCAACCGTGGCCGCAGCGCCGGAGAGTTCGAGATCGACGGCGATCACGATTGGACTCGTGTCCTGCTCAGCGCCGCCGAACTGGCAGCCGGTGAGCGTGGTGGACGCAACGGCTGATGCAAGCGCCGCGATGATCGCGGAGCGGATGGGGCTCAACTCAGTCCTCCAGGTGCGGGCGCGGGCGCTGCCCGGTCACCGCCGCTAATCCGTCCTCAGTGGAAGACGGGATCTCCTCTGCCGTACGGTGTGCGCGAAGCTTGCAAAACCTTGCCAATGGCCGGGGCTGTGGTCAAGCGCGGACCGCGGTAACCTTTCGGGACGCTCATCCCACATGCTGGGGTAACGCAATGTTTGCAAAAGCTCACTCTGCATACATCTGTGACCACTCATGAGTTACATGCCCTGTTCAGGGGCTTGCGGAAATGAAGGTATCAGTTGCCCGGAACACGGGATGCGCTCCGTCCGACCCTTTCCTGCCTCAGTGCGGCTTCCCAAACAGGATCATGTCTGATGAAATCGCGGCCGTGCCGCGCGTGGTCCCCTCCGCTTACGGCATGGCTCGGTGGGGCAGGCGGGGAAGAAACGACGGAGGCGATGTCGTGAGCACCGGACCGACGACCCTGCCCGCGCTCGGCGACAGCGCTCGGCCCACGCGCCGACGGTTGCCGAGACTGCGCGACGCCCGGATCCGGTCCAAGTTGGCGTTGATCCTGGTCGTCCCGGTGACGGCGGTGATCGCGCTGGCCACGGTCCGTCTGATCGCCGTTGGCGAAGGGGCCTTCGACGCCACCCGAGCCCGGTCGCTGACGTCCCTCTCGCTCAACGTCAGCGCGCTCACCCAGGACCTCCAAGCCGAGCGGATGGCCGCCGCCGCCTACCTGGCCGCCCCACAGCAGCCGGCCGACGCGTACAACCTGCGGGTCCGCGAGACGCAGCAGCAGGTCGACGCGTACCGCGCCGAGCGGGACCGGATCGGCGACGTGCCGGCGGCCCTGCGCGACCGGCTGGCCACCATCGACGGCCACCTGGCCACTCTGGACGGCACCCGGCAGAAGGTGCTCGACCGCCGGCAGATGGCGGTCGCCGAGGCCACCCTCCGCTACGGGGTCATCCTCACCGACCTGGTCGCCTACGGTGACGGGCTGGCCCAGCTGCCCGGCAGCGAGAGCCTGTCGGACAGCCGCCGCGCGGTCGCCGCGTTCGCCCGCGCCAAGGCTTCCGTCGCCGAGGAGGAGGCGGTCGCCTTCACCGCGCTGTCCGCGGGCCAACTCGACCCGGAGCAGTTCTCCTCCTTCGTGGCCACGCTGACCAGTCAGCAGGAAGCCCTTGTCGCCTTCTCGCTGGCCGCCGACCCGGTGCAGCGTGCCCTTGTCGACAGCGCCGTCTCCGGTGACGCGGTCGGCCTGGCCGACCGGGTCGCCGCCGACATCACCCGATCCGTCGGGCAGCGCCCGTTGGTCACCGCGCTGGCCGCCACCGCCGCCATCGGCGCCCAGAACGACCTGATGCGCTGGGCCGAGATCCAACTGCAGGACCGGCTGCTCCAGCAGGCTGACGAGGCGCGCTCGGACGTCATCCGGCAGGCCGTGATCGAGTCGATCCTGGTGCTGCTGACCCTGATCATCGCCGTGTCGCTGGCCGTGGTGCTGGCCCGCTCGCTCAACGACTCGCTGCGCCGGCTGCGCGAGGGTGCCCTCGCGGTGGCCAACCACGACCTTCCCGACGCGGTGCAGCGCCTGCAGAACATGGGCAGCGTGGGCGACGGCGGGGTGGACGAGATCGTCCGCCAGGTCCGCGACCCGATCAAGCTGAACAGCCGCGACGAGGTCGGCCAGGTGGCGGTGGCCTTCAACGTCGTCCACCGGGAGGCGGTCCGGGTCGCCGCCGAGCAGGCCGCGCTGCGGACAAGCGTCTCGGCGATGTTCCTCAACCTGGCCCGTCGTAGTCAGACCCTGGTCGACCGCATGATCGGCGAGCTGGACGCGATCGAGCGTGGCGAGGAGGACCCGAAGCGGCTCGCACAGCTCTTCGAGCTCGACCACCTGGCCACCCGAATGCGCCGCAACGACGAGAACCTGCTGGTCCTGGCCGGCGCCGACTCCGCCGTGCCGCGTCGCGACGACGCGCTCGTCGTCGACGTGCTGCGCGCCGCCCAGTCCGAGGTCGAGCTGTACAACCGCATCGAGTTCGGCACTGTGGACACCGACATCTCGGTGGCCGCACACGCCGTCAACGACGTGGTCCGTCTCGTCGCCGAGTTGCTCGACAACGCCACCCGGTTCTCACCGCCGAACACCACAGTGGTCGCCGACGGTCGCCGGATCCGCGACTACGTCCTGATCCAGATCGAGGACCGTGGTCTCGGTCTCAGCGACTCGCAGCTCGACTCGCTCAACCGCCGGCTGGCCGCCCCGCCGAGCGTCGACGTCGCCGCGTTCCGGCTGATGGGTCTGGCCGTGGTCAGTCGGCTCGCCTCCCGCTACGGCATCCGGGTGGAGCTGCGTACCAACGTCGAGGGCGGCACCGTCGCCCAGGTGACGCTGCCCGCCACCACTGTGGTGCTGCCCAGCAGCCGGGGCCGCGAGCAGGCGCTCAGCCGGCCGCGTCAGCCGATGGCAGTGGAGCAGACGCCGCTCACCCCGGCCGGTCACAGCGAGCAGTTCGCCGGTGCCGCCACCGCCGCGGCGACGCTGCCCGACCAGTGGCGCACCGACGCGCCGGCTCCCGCCCAATGGCAGTCGCCGCTGGACTCGCGGGACACCACCCCGGCCGTGCAGATGGGCGGCTACTCCGGTACGCGCTCGGCGGCGCCGACTCCGGTCGCTCCGGCACCCGTCCCCCCGGCTCCGCCGGCACGCCCCGCATACGGCACCAGCGTGGGTGCCGCGTCGGGCGGCCCGACGGTGGCCTATCCGACAATCGACCCGCTACCGCGGCGCGGCTCGACAGCGGACGCCGCGGACGGCCGCAACGCACCTGGCCTGCCGGTCGGTCCGGTCGCCGGCGCTGGCGCTGTCGCCCCGCCGCCCGCCCCGCCGGCCCCGCCGGTGCCCGCCGCGCCGGTCAGCAGCCGACCCGACTTCCCCGCCGAGGCGCCGATCTTCCGGGAGATGGAGGCGGTCTGGTTCCGGTCGCACGGTGACGACGCCACAGCGATCTTCACCCGGCCCAAGTTCGACGAGCCGCCACCGCCGGCCACCGCCGCGCCGGCCGACGCCGGGCTGCGCGCTCAGCCGAGTGCCGCTCCGGCTCCGGCGCCGGCCCGACCGCCGCTGCCGACCCGGACGCCCGGCAGTTCCAACACCGACAGCGGCACCGCGTCGGGCACCTCGGGCCGCGGTGGCGCGACCACAGGCGGTCTGGGGACGCCGCCGTCGTACACCCCGCCGCCGGCCGCCCAGCGGGCCGCTCCCCCCGCACCTGCCCCCTCCGCTCCACCCGTGAACCCGGACGCCTGGCGGACGGCCGCCGACGAGGGCTGGTCCCGGGCCAGCCGGGCCGCCGAGCCGGCACCGGCCGGAACCACCCGCTCCGGCCTGCCCAAGCGGGTGCCACAGGCGCAGCTCGTGCCGGGTGGCATCGAACCGAAGAGCGGCCGGGACCGCAGCCGGCGGACCCCCGATGAAGTACGCGGTCTGTTGTCGGCCTACCACCGCGGTGTACAACGTGGTCGTACGGCCGGAACGGATCTGAACAGCACCTCGACCAAGGAGAGCCGATGAACAGGCCAGCTGCCATGCAGGACATGGGTTGGCTGCTCACCAACTTCGCCGACAGCGTGGCGGGTATCGCCCACGTGGTGGCGGTGTCCGCCGACGGGCTCCTGCTCGCGTCCTCCCGGGATCTGCCGGGGGACCGGGCCGACCAGCTCGCCGCGATCACCTCCGGTGTGGTGAGCCTGACCGAGGGCGCTGCCCGGATGTTCAGCGCGGGTGGGGTGTTGCAGACAGTCATCGAGATGGACAGCGGGTACCTCTTCCTGATGTCGATCAGCGACGGGTCGTCGATGGCCGTGCTGGCCGCGCGCAGCTGTGACGTGGGCCAGGTCGGCTACGAGATGGCGCTGCTGGTCGAGCGGGTCGGTGCCGCGCTGGTGCCGCTGCCGCGTGACGCCGTGCGCTCCTAGCACCGGAAGGCGGCGCTCGGGGCGTGCGCCGAAGCAGGGACGAAAGGTAGCGTTGGCGGGCTCTACAGTGGACGGGGAGGTGATCGGGGATGGACCAACGGCGCGTTGACCCGCGTGGCGCGCTGGTGCGTCCGTACGCGGTCACCCGTGGTCGCACCGAACCTCGTCAGGACATCGCCCTCGAGGCCGTCCTCACCGCGTCCCCCACCCAGGTTGCCGAGTCCCGCTTCGCCGGGCACGACAAGCACCGCATCGCCACGGTCTGTGAGGGCCGCGCACAGTCGCTGGCGGAGATCGCCGCGTACACCCGGATGCCGCTTGGCGTCGCCCGGGTGTTGGTCGCCGACATGGTGGCCGAGAGCCTGCTGACGTTACACACTGCTGCTCCCGCCGAGGGGTTCGAGGAGCGGATGGAACTGCTTGGAAGGGTGCTAAGTGGACTTCGCAGGCTATGACCCCGCTGGGGGGCGGCCAGGCCGGGGAATCGTCTCCGCGAAGATTGTCGTCGCGGGCGGCTTCGGCGTCGGCAAGACAACACTGGTCGGGGCGATCTCCGAGATCACGCCGCTGACCACCGAGGCGTTGATGACCGCGGCGGGTGTCGGCATCGACGACCCGTCCAAGGTGCCGGGCAAGGAGACCACCACGGTCGCCATGGACTTCGGCCGGATCACCATGGCCCAGGACCTGATCCTGTACCTCTTCGGTACCCCGGGCCAGACCCGGTTCTGGTTCATGTGGGACGAGATCATTCGCGGTGCGGTGGGCGCGGCAGTGCTTGTGGACACGCGCCGGATCACCGACGCGTTCGCTCCGCTCGACTACTTCGAGAACCGCAACCTGCCGTACGTGGTGGCGCTCAACCGGTTCGACGGTGCTCCCCAGTACGAGCTGGACGAGGTCCGCGAGGCGTTGGCCATCTCGCCGCAGGTGCCGCTGGTGATGACCGACGCCCGGCACCGGGATTCGGTCAAGCAGGTGTTGGTGACGGTCGTCGAGCACGCCATGCTGCGGCTCCAGGCCGAGCACGGGCGGGGCTTCCCCACGCCGGTCGGCTGACGGGTCGCGTCACGGCCGGCGCCCACCGCCCGGCCGTGACGCGTCAGTCGACCCGGAGCCGGTAGCCGCGCTTCACGATGGTCTGCACCACGCGCGGCGCGCGCAGGCCGGCCCGGAGTCGGGCCACCGCCATCTCCACCGCATGCTCGTCCGCGCCCCGGGGCAACGTCCGCAGCAGCGCGGTACGGGACAGCACCCGGCCGGGAGACTGGGCGAGCGCCCGCAACACCGCCATCGGGGCGGGGGCGAGTGGCCGCAACTCGCCGTCGATCACGGCGGCGTGGCCGCGCAGCGTGAGCAGGTGCCCACCGGCCTTGAACGTCACGGTCCGGCGGGGCAGCTCGTCGACGATGGTCCGCACCAGCGCGCCCAGCCGGGCCCGGGCCGGCGCGGTCACCGGCACCCCGCGCCGCAGCAGCGGTTCGGCGGTCACCGCGCCGACGCAGCTGGCCAGGACGTCAGCGTGGAACGCGGACAGCACCGCGTCGGTACGGTCCCCGGCCGTGCGCAGCAGGGCCTCCACCGCGGGCGCCGAGGTGAAGGTCACCGCGTCCACCAACCGGCCGGTGATCAGGTCGATCAACCGGTGCAGTGGTGCCGGGTCGGTCGGCGGTGCCCACCGGTAGACCGGCACCTCGATCACCGTGGCACCGGCCGCCTCCAGAGCCAGCGTGCAGTCGGGCTGCCGCTCACCGTGGAGCTGCATCGCGATCACCTGCCCGGCCACACCGCGCCGGCGCAGGTGGTCGACGACCTCGTCGCAGCTCTCCGAGGCCGGCGACCACTGGTCGTGCAGCCCGGCCGCACGAATCGCGCCGCGCGCCTTCGGCCCCCGGGCCACCACGTACGAGCTGGCCAGCACCGAGCGCAGCGGCTCGGCCAGCCCCCAGCCCTCGGCCGCCTCCAGCCACCCGCGCATGCCGATGCCGGTGTTCGCCATCAGGATGTCCGGCGGCTGGTTGAGACAGGCGCGGGTCGCCTCGCGCAGCTCGGTGTCGTCGGAGAGCGGCACGATCCGCAACGCCGGGGCGAGCACCACCCGGGCGCCCCGCCGCTCAAGCAGCGCCGCCAACTCGTCGCGCCGCCGGTCGGCGGTCACCCCGATGGTGAAGCCGGCCAGTTCTTCCCGCATCAACCCTCCTGTCGTAGCCGCACCTCGACCAGCCCGCTGCGGCAGCGCGCGTCGTGCCGGCCCACCGCCACCCCCGGCAGGTCGAGGCACTGTCCGCTGCGCAGGTCGTACACCTGCTTGTGCAGCGGTGAGGCGACGGTGGGCACCCCGCCACGGGTGCCCACGATGCCCCGCGACAGCACGTACGCCCCGGAGACCGGATCGCGGTTGTCGATGGCGAACAGCTCGTCCGCGGTCCGGAACAGGGCGATCTGCACGCCGTCGACCAGGGCGGCCACGCCCCGGTCCGGTTCCAGCCGGTCGAGAAGGCAGATGGTCGTCCAGGTCGACGTGAGGGTCTGGGTCATCGCCGTACCTCCGGTAGGCCGAGGGTGACCGGTTGCCGACGCCGACCGTTCGTCGGCTCGGGTCCGGTCGTGGGATGGTCGCGTACGGGTACCGGCTGGCCGCGTTCCAGTGCGAAGGTGATCGACGGGTCGGGCACGTCCGGAGCGTTTACGAACGAGGTGTAGCGGCGCAGCCGATCCGGGTCGTCGAGCACGTCGCGCCACTCGTCGGAGTACGACGACACGTGCCGGGCCATCGCCGCGTCCAACTCTTCGCAGAAGCCCAACGAGTCGTCCACGATCACCGAGCGCAGGTGGTCGAGGCCGCCGTCCATCGCCTCGATCCAGCCGGCGGTGCGTTGCAGCCGGTCGGCGGTGCGGATGTAATACATCAAAAATCTATCGATTATTCGAATCAGTGCCTCTGTCGAAAGATCAGTGGCGAACAGGTCGGCGTGCCGGGGCCGGAAGCCGCCGTTGCCACCGACGTAGAGGTTCCAGCCGGTCTCGGTGGCGATGATGCCGAAGTCCTTGCTGCGGGCCTCGGCGCACTCGCGGGCACAACCGGAGACCGCCGACTTGATCTTGTGTGGGGCGCGCAGCCCCCGGTAGCGCAGCTCCAACGCGACGGCTAACCCCACCGAATCCTGCACTCCGTACCGGCACCAGGTCTCGCCCACGCACGACTTCACAGTCCGCAGCGCCTTGCCGTACGCGTGGCCGGACTCGAAGCCGGCGTCCACCAGCCGCCGCCAGATCTGCGGCAGCTGCTCCACCCGCGCCCCGAACAGGTCGATCCGCTGCCCGCCGGTGATCTTCGTGTAGAGCTGGAAGTCCCGGGCGACCTCGCCGATCACGATCAGCTTCTCCGGGGTGATCTCACCACCCGGGATCCGGGGCACCACCGAGTAGCTGCCGTCGCGTTGCAGGTTGGCCAGGAAGTGGTCGTTGGTGTCCTGCAAGGACGCCTGCTCACCGTCGAGCACGTGCCCGCTGCCCAGCGACGCGAGGATCGACGCCACCACCGGCTTGCAGATGTCGCAGCCGCGCCCCCGACCGTGCTCGGCGACCAGCCGGGAGAAGGTGCGGATGCCGCGTACGCGGACGATCTCGAACAGCTCCCGCCGGCTGACGTCGAAGTGCTCGCAGAGCGCGCGGGACTGCACCACCCCTGCCGCGTCCAGCAGCTGCTTGAGCATCGGCACGCAGGAGCCGCAACTGGTGCCGGCCCTCGTGCACGCCTTCAACGCCGGCACGTCCGCGCAGCCGTCGGCGATGGCGGCGTCCACGTCGCCACGGGTCACCGCGTTGCAGGAGCAGACCTGGGCGGTGGCCGGCAACGCGCCCGCGTCCGCTCCGCCGCCGTCCGGGGCGAGCAGCGCCAGTGGCGCTGCCGGCAGCGGGCCACCCACGCTGGCCCGCAACGTCGGGTACGCGCTGGCGTCGCCGACAAGCACCCCGCCGAGCAGGGTGTGCGCGTCGTCGGAGAGCACCAGCTTCGCGTAGACCCGGGTGGCCGGATCGGTGAACGTGACGTCCAGGCAGCCCGCGGTCGTGCCGTGTGCGTCACCGAACGAGGCCACGTCGACGCCGAGCAGCTTGAGCTTGGTGGCGGTGTCCGCGCCCGGGAACGTCGCCGCGCCGCCGACCAGCCGGTCGGCGACCACCTCGGCGGTCGCGTACCCGGGCGCGACAAGGCCGTGACAGGTGCCGTCGACAGCCGCGCACTCACCGACCGCCCAGATCCGCTCGTCGGTGCTGCGGCACGTCTCGTCGACGAGCACCCCACCGCGCGGCCCCACCGGTAGGCCGGCCGTCCGGGCCAGCTCGTCGCGCGGCCGGATGCCGGCGGCCACCACCACCAGCTCGGCCTCGACCGCGCTGCCGGCGGACAGTTCCAGGGCGGCGACCGCGCCGTCCGGGCCGGGCCGGATCGCCGTGGTGGCCACCCCGAGGTGGGTACGGACACCCAGGTCGTCGACGTAGCGGCGGAGCATCGCACCACCGGCCTGATCCACCTGCACGGGCATCAGCCGGGGCGCGAACTCGACAACGTCGGTGCTCAGGCCGAGCAGCCGCAGGGCGTTCGCCGCCTCCAGGCCGAGCAGCCCGCCGCCGATCACCGCGCCGACCCGCCGACCCTGCGCGTACGCCCGGATCGCCGCCAGGTCGTCAAGGGTCCGGTAGACGAACACCCCGGGCAGCTCGGCACCGGGCACCGGCGGCACGAAGGGGTACGACCCGGTGGCCAGCACCAGCGCGTCGTAGTGGTACTCGCCGGCGGCGGTGGTCACCACCTGCCGGTCCCGGTCGACGGAGGTGGCTGGCTCACCGAGGCGCAGCCGCACCCCGGCGTGCGGGGTGTGCACGTTGAGCTCGTCCTCGCTCACCCCGTCGAAGTACGCCGAGAGCCGCACCCGGTCGTACGCCGGACGCCCCTCCTCGGCCAGCACTGTCACCCGCCAGCGCCCCTGCGGGTCGCGGGCGTGCAGCGCGTCCACGAAACGCTGCCCGACCATGCCGTTGCCGATGACGACCAGTTCGCCGCCGTTCATCGCGTCACCTCCACCGATTCCGACTGGCTCAGCCAATCGACGATGCCGCCCACCGCGTCGCGGCAACCGCCGCAGCCGGTGCCGGCCCGGGTCGCGGCCACCACCGCGTCGACAGTCCGGGCTCCGGAGCGCCAGCTGCGCACCAGAGCGCCCTTGCTCACCGAGTTGCACTGACAGACCGTCGCCCCGTCCGGCATCAGTGCCGGTGACGCGGCAGGTGCCGCGGCCGCCGGGCCGAGCGCCCGGCCCAGCAGCAGCGCCCGTCGGTCGGTCGGCACCGGGTGACCGCGGTCGAAGAGCTGGATCACCGTGCCGACGGCCGGGTTGTCGCCGAGCAGGATCGCACCGACCAGTCGCTCGTCCCTGATCCGCAACCGGGCGTACGTGCCCCGGCTCGGGTCGGCGAAGGTCAGTTCCTCGCCCGGCCCGCCGATCGGGTCGCCCATTGAGGCCAGGTCGATCCCGGCAGCCTTGAGCCGGGTCACCACCGGCCGGGGCCGGTACCGGGCCAGCGGATCCGTCCCGGTCAGCACGTCGGCGAGCACCCGGGCCTGGGACCAGGCGGGTGCGACCAGCCCGGTGAGCACCCCGTCGTGTTCGGCGCAGTCGCCGATCGCCGAAATGGACCTGTCGCTGGTCCGGAGCCGATCGTCCACCAGCACGCCATGTCCGACGTCCAGCCCGGCCGCCCGGGCGAGGGCGGTGTCCGGGCGGACGCCGCAGGAGAGCACCAGCAGATCGGCGTGCAGCGTCTGACCGTCGGCCAGATCGAGGCGTACGCCGGTGGCGTCGGTGGCCACGCCGGTCGCCGGTACCGCCAGGTGGCTGGTGACGCCGAGACCGGCCAGCGTGCCGGCGAGCACCGCACCGGCGGCCGGGTCGAGCTGGCGTTCCATCAGGTGCCCGCGCGGGTGCACCACGGTCGTGGCCAGCCCCCGGGTGGCCAGCCCACGGGCGGCTTCCAGGCCGAGCAGACCACCGCCGAGCACCAACGCGCTGCGCGCGCCGTCCGCCGCAGCGATGATCCGCCGGCAGTCGTCGAGGGTCCGGAAGGGCACCACCCGCTCCGGCAGGTCGGCCGGGTCGAGGCCGGGCAGGGGTGGCACCACCGCTCGGGCGCCGGTGGCCAGCACCAGGTGGTCGTAGGCGATCCGTTCGCCGTCGGCGGTGCGGACCTCCCGGGCGGACCTGTCGACGGCGGTCACCGTCACCCCGGTGCGCAGGTCGATGCCATGGCCGGCGGCTTCGGTCAGCTCCACGTCCGGCTCGTCGACCCGGCCGGCCAGCAGGGTGGAGAGCATGATCCGGTTGTACGCCCGGTGCGGCTCCGCCCCGAGCACCGTGACCTTCCGGTCGCCTTCGCGGGCGTGCAGCTCGCTGGCGAGGCGGGCACCGGCCATGCCGTTGCCGATGATGACCACCCGGGCGGTCATGCCTTCTCCACCCGAACCGCGCAGATCTTGAATTCCGGCATCCCGGAGATCGGGTCCACCGCGTCGTTCGTCACCGAGTTGGCCCGCCCGGCCCCCGCGTAGTGGAACGGGGCGAAGACCGTGTCCGGTCGGATCCCGGCGCTGAGCCGGGCCGGGGCGCACAACTCGCCGCGCCGTGAGGTGACTCGCACCGGGTCGCCGTCGTCGACGCCGAGCCGGGCGGCCAGGTCGGGGTGCAGCTCGACGAACGCCTCACCGGCGGCGCGGCGCAGCGCGGCCACCCGGCGGGTCTGGGTGCCGGACTGGTACTGGGCGAGCACCCGGCCGGTGGTGAAGTGCAGCGGGTACGCGGCGCTCACCTCCTCGGCGGCCGGTCGGTGGTCGACGGGGTGGAACCGGGCCCGGCCGTCCGGGGTGGCGAACCGGTCGGCGAACAACCGTGGGGTGTCCGGCCCGTCCTCGGTCGGGCAGGGCCAGTACACGCCGTCGGCGTCGTCGATCCGGGCCCAGCTGATCCCGGCGTAGTCGGCGGCCCCGCCGGCCGAGGCGCGGCGCAGCTCGGCGAACACGACAGCCGGGTCGGCGGGGAACCGCGCTGCCGTGGTCTGCTCGGCGGTGGCCAGCCGGGCCGCCAGGTCGGAGATGATGGCCAGGTCGGTCCGGACGTCCGGCGGGGGCGGGCGGAGCGCGCGTCGGCGCAGCACCCGACCCTCCAGGTTGGTCATGGTGCCGTCCTCCTCGGCCCACTGCGCGGTGGGTAGCACCACGTCCGCCAGCGCGGCCGTCTCGGAGAGCAGCAGGTCGGCGACGACAAGCAGGTCGAGGTCGCGCAGCCGGCTCTCGATCCGGGCCGCCCGGGGGGCGGAGATCACCGGGTTCGAGCCGAACACCAGCAACGCCCGGGGGCCGTCAGGTGTGCCGAGCGAGTCGAGCAGTTGGTAGGCAGGCACTCCCGGGCCGGGCAACTCGTCGGCCGGCACGCCCCAGACGCCTGCCACGTGCTCGCGGGCCATCGGGTCGTCGATCCGTCGGTAGCCGGGGAGTTGGTCGGCCTTCTGCCCGTGCTCCCGCCCGCCCTGGCCGTTGCCCTGGCCGGTGAGGCAGCCGTACCCCGAACCGTCGCGGCCGGGCAGCCCGAGGGCGAGAGCGAGATTGACGTACGCGGTGACAGTGTCCACGCCCTTGGCGTGCTGCTCGGCACCACGAGCGGTAAGGATGATCACCCGGCCGCCGGTACCCAACGCGCGGGCGGTCGCCTCCAGATCGGCCACCGGCACTCCGGAGAGCTGCTCCGCGCGGGCCGGCCACCAGGCGGCGACGCTCCGACGGACCGCCTCGAAACCGGAGGTGCGGTCGGCCACGTACGCCCGGTCGACCCAACCCTCGGTGAGCGCGATGTGCAGCAGCGCGTTTGCCACAGCGAGGTCGGTGCCGGGCAGTGGTTGCAGGTGCAGGTCGGCCTGGCGGGCGGTGGCGGTGACCCGGGGGTCTACCACGATCAGCCGACCGCCGTTGCCGCGCTGCTCGGTGAGCCAGCGCACCAGCGGCGGCATGGTCTCCGCCGGGTTCGCGCCGACAAGCAGCAGCGTGTCGGCCCGGCCCAGGTCGGAGAGGGGGAACGGCAGCCCACGGTCGATGCCGAAGGCGCGCATCCCGGCGGCGGCCGCCGAGGACATGCAGAACCGTCCGTTGTAGTCGATGTGCCGGGTGCGGAGCCCGATCCGGGCGAACTTCCCCAGCGCGTACGCCTTTTCGTTGGTCAGGCCGCCGCCACCGAAGACGGCGACCGCGTCCCGGCCGGCGTCGGCCTGGACGGCGCGGATGCCGTCGACGATCCGGTCGAGGGCGGTGTCCCAACTCGCCGGGTGCAGCGCACCGGTGGCGCTGTCGCGTACCAGGGGAGTGGTCAGCCGCTCCGGGTGGTCGAGCAGGTCGGCGGCGGTCCAACCCTTCTGGCAGAGCCCGCCCCGGTTGGTGGGGAACTGGCGGGGGTGGACCGTCACCCCGGTGTCGTCCTCGCGGAGCACCATGCCGCACTGAAGCGCGCAGTACGGGCAGTGCGTCGCCACCTGCCGGGGTGTGCCCCCAGGTCGAGTCGCGGACCGTGCACCGTCTGTCATGTCGGCAAAGCGTGCCGTCGGGCAGTTTCCGGTCCGGGTCCCTTCTGTTTCGGTCCTGTCAAGTGGGGCTCACAGCGCACCGAGGCAGCGAGCGCGGTGGTGGGACTCACCAGCACAAGCCACTCCGGTCGGAGACCTCGCCCGGACAGCCGACTCGGAGCTGCCGGCGGCCAGGGAGTGGGTCTATAATGTGGGAAAACTGTCTCAAACTGTGGGAGCGTGCGATGAGTGTTACAGACGTCTTCAACGCCGTGGCCGGCACGTATGACGAGGAACGCCGACGACTGATCCCCTGCTTCGACGCCTTCTACGGCACCGCCATCCAGGTGGCCGCGCCACCGCTGCGCGCGGCGCTCGCCGCCGGGCGTACCCCGGAGGTGTTGGATCTCGGCGCGGGCACCGGGCTGCTCTCGCTGCTGCTCGCCGCGGCGGTGCCCGGGGTCCGGCTGACCCTGGTGGACGGTGCGCCGGCGATGCTCGCCCGCGCCACCGAACAGCTCAGTGCCCGGTCGGTGCCGCACCGGACGGTCCTGGCGGACCTGTCCGACGAGCTGCCGCCGGGCCGGTACGACGCGGTGGTCAGCGCGTTGGCGATCCACCACCTGGACGACGCGGGCAAGCGCGCGCTCTACCGGCGGGCCGCCGCCGCGTTGGCGCCGGGCGGGGTCTTCGTCAACGCCGAGCAGGTCGCCGGCCCGACCCCCGAGCTGGACCGGCGCTACGGCGAGGTGTGGCTGGAGCGGATCACCGAGTTGGGCGCGTCCCCCGACGAGATCGCCGCCTCCCTGGGGCGGATGCGGCACGACCGGCCGGCGACGGTGGCCGACCAGTGCCGGTGGCTCACCGAGGCCGGCCTGGTCGACGTCGACTGCTACTTCAAGGAGTGGCGCTTCGCGGTGTTCGGCGGCCAGGCCGGGTAAGCCGGCGGAATGTACGTTTCGACGGCCGAGGGTGAGCCGGTGAACGTGCGGATGACTGGCAGTCATACCGCTGGGTAGTCTCAGCGGCATGACTGCCAAGGTGACTCTCTCGTTCACCGACGAGACGATCGAAGAGGCGCGGCGGTTCGCCAAGCGCGAAGGGCTGTCGCTCTCGGCGTGGATGGACCAGGCCGCCCGCGAGAAGGCGCTGCGCGAGGTCTTCACCGCGCACGCCGCCGCCGTGGGCCGCGCCGGCCTGGACCTGGAGTCCGCCGCGCTCGCCGACGCCCGCGAGGTGGGCATGGTCAACGACCTGCTCTCCGGCGGACGACCGCGTGCTGCGTAGGGGAGAGGTCTGGCGCATCGAGGGCGCCCGGGAACGTCTCGGGCTCGTGGTCAGCTCAGACGTCTACAACTCCACAGACGTGCCCATCGTGATCGTGGTCGAGGTGGTCGAGGAGTCACTGCTGCGCGACTCGCCGCTGGCCGTGTCGATGGGCAGGTACGTGGTGATGCCCGACCGCATCTCCTCGCCGATGAAGAAGTGGTTCACCGAATGCGTGGACATCGCCGACACCGACACCATGGCCCGGATCGGCCGCGCACTGCGCATCCTCCAGCAGCTCTGACACCTCACCATCGCCACCGGCCCGTGGTGCGGGCCCCGTTTCCGGGCCGACCCATGACGGGCACTGCCAGGTAACCCGGTGTTCCTAGCGTCTCTCCTCGTCACATCGACGAGGAGGAGCCGCCGTGAGCACGCTCACCAGCACCGCAGTCACCGCCGCGCCGCCGGCCGCCACCGCGCGTGGACGCCGGCTCGACGACTGGCGTCCCGAGGACCCCGACTTCTGGCAGGCGACGGGCGCCCCGATCGCCCGGCGCAACCTGTGGGTCTCGATCTTCGCCGAGCACGTCGGCTTCTCGGTGTGGAGCCTCTGGTCGGTGACTGTGCTCTTCCTCGGTCCCGCGTACGGCATCGACCCGGCCGGGAAGTTCCTGCTCACCGCCGTGCCGGCCGCGCTGGGGGCGGTGCTGCGCCTGCCGTACACCCTGGCGGTGGCCCGCTTCGGCGGGCGGCGCTGGACGACCATCAGCGCGCTGCTGCTACTGGTGCCGACGGTGCCGATGACGGTGCTGCTGGAACCCGGGGTGTCCTACTCCACCCTGATGGTGCTCGCGTGCCTCACGGGGGTCGGCGGCGGCAACTTCGCCTCCTCGATGGCGAACATCAACCTGTTCTACCCGCAGCGGCTCAAGGGGCGGGCGCTCGGGCTCAACGCCGGTGGCGGCAATCTCGGCGTACCAGCTGTGCAACTGGTCGGGCTGGCGGTGCTCGCCACCGCCGGTGCCGCGTACCCCCGGTTGGTCCCGGCGGTCTACCTGCCGCTGATCGTGCTCGCCGCGCTGGCCGCGGCCCGCTGGTTGGACACCGTGCCCGGGGCGCGCAACGAGCCGGGCGCGCTGCGCGAGGCGGCCCGTGACCCGCACACCTGGGTCATGTCGCTGCTCTACATCGGCACCTTCGGCTCGTTCATCGGGTTCGGCTTCGCCTTCGGTCAGGTGCTCCAACTCCAGTTCGCCGAGCGGTTCCCCACCCCGGTCGACGCGGCCTGGTTGACCTTCCTCGGCCCGCTCGTCGGCTCGCTGATCCGGCCGTTGGGCGGGCACCTCGCCGACCGGCTGGGTGGATCCCGGGTGACCTTCTGGAACTTCGTCGCCATGGCGGCCGGCGCGGGCCTGGTGCTGTACGCGGCCCGGGAGCGCTCGTTCGGGCTCTACCTGGCCGGGTTCCTCGCCCTCTTCGTCTTCTCCGGCATCGGCAACGGCTCCACGTACAAGATGATCCCGGCGATCTTCCGGGCGCGGGCGGCGGACGCGGTGGCCGACGGTCGTCGCGACCCGGACGCCGCCGCCCGCTGGGCGCGGCGGATGACCGGCGCGTTGATCGGCATCGCGGGTGCGATCGGGGCCTCCGGTGGGGTGCTGGTGAACGTCGCGTTCCGGCAGTCGTTCCTCAGCTCCGGCAACGCCGACGCCGCCTACCTGGCCTTCATCGGCTGGTACGCGCTGTGCTTCGCGGTCACCTGGGTGGTCTATCGTCGTCCGGGCACCGATCGGCTCGCCGGCGTGTGAGCTGGACCACCACCGGCGGGTCGCCGGAGGCAACGGCACCCCCGTTTTGACCTGCGGACACCGCGCCGGGTATCGTTGCCTGCTGTTGTACGACATCCAGAGGCGTGCCCTATCAGGTACGCTTGGTCGTTCGTGCGCGCTGGTCCGGCCTGCAAGATCTGGTCACCTCGGCGCGCGACCCCAGACCGACGACGAGACAAGGTAGACCTGTGCGTACGTACAGCCCGAAGCCGGGTGAGATCGAGCGTCAGTGGCACGTCATCGACGCCTCTGATGTCGTGCTGGGCCGCCTGGCCACCCACGCCGCCACGTTGCTGCGTGGTAAGCACAAGCCGACTTTCGCGCCGCACGTCGACACGGGCGACTTTGTCGTCATCGTGAACGCGGGCAAGGTTGCGTTGACCGGCAACAAGCGCCAGACCAAGGTCGCTTACCGCCACTCCGGTTACCCGGGTGGTCTGAAGCAGATCGGCTACGACGAGCTGCTGACCAAGCGTCCCGAGCGGGCCATCGAGCTGGCTGTGAAGGGGATGCTCCCGCACAACAAGCTCGGCCGTCAGCTGATCAAGAAGCTGAAGGTCTACGCCGGTGCCGAGCACCCGCACCTCGCGCAGCAGCCGGTGCCGTTCGAGATCAAGCAGATCGCGCAGTGAGCGCGGGCGAAGGAAGCAGCATGACCGACATCATCGAGACCGAGGTCGCCCCGGAAGCCCCCGAGGCCACCGAGGCGCCGGCGCCCGTTGCCCGCGCGCCTCGTGGTGACCGGCCGATCCAGACCGTGGGCCGCCGCAAGGAGGCCATCGTCCGGGTCCGCATCGTCCCGGGCACCGGCAAGATCACCTGCAACGGCCGCGACCTTGAGGCGTACTTCCCGAGCAAGGTGCACCAGCAGCTCATCAAGGACCCGCTGGTCACCGCCGAGAAGCCCGAGGCGTTCGACGTCATCGCCAACCTGCGTGGCGGCGGCACCACCGGCCAGGCCGGTGCGCTGCGGCTGGCCATCGCGCGGGCGCTGATCGTCAACGAGCCCGATGACCGCCCGGCCCTGAAGAAGGCCGGCTTCCTCACCCGGGACGCTCGGGTCAAGGAAAGCAAGAAGTACGGCCTCAAGAAGGCCCGTAAGGCTCCCCAGTACTCGAAGCGCTGATCTTCTCAAGCGCGTTGTACTTCTGACGGACGGCCGGTTCGCCTCCCCTGGACTCGGGGAGGCGGCCGGCCGTTTCGCTTTCTGCACATCGGCAGCGCACCACGGAGGTTGGCGGGTATGGGTCGGTTGTTCGGCACGGACGGCGTACGCGGGCGGGCAAACGCGGATCTCACCCCGGAGTTGGCACTGGCGGTGGCGGTGGCCGCCGCGCACACGCTCGCCGAGACGGACCGCAGCCACCCGCCGCTGGCCGTCGTCGGCCGGGACACCCGGGCCAGCGGCGAGATGCTGGAAGCCGCAGTGGTCGCCGGCCTGACCAGTGCCGGTGCGAACGTGGTGCGGGTCGGCGTGCTGCCCACCCCGGCGGTGGCGTTCCTCACGGCCGAGGCCAAGGCCGACCTCGGCGTGGTGCTCTCCGCGTCACACAACCCGATGCCCGACAACGGCATCAAGCTCTTCGCCGCCGGTGGCCACAAGCTGCCCGACGAGATCGAGATGCAGATCGAGGCCGCCGTGGAGGCCAACGCCACCACCGCCTGGGACCGGCCGACCGGCGCCGGCATCGGCCGGGTGCACGACCTGCTCGACGGTGCCGACCACTACGTCCAGCACCTGGTCGGAGCGGTGCCGCACCGGCTGGACGGGATCAAGGTCGTTGTCGACTGCGCCAACGGCGCCGCCGCCGAGGTCGCCCCGGTCGCCTACCGGGAAGCCGGCGCGGAGGTCATCGCGATCCACGCCGAGCCGAACGGCCTGAACATCAACGACGAGTGCGGCTCCAACCACATCGAGGCGCTGCGCGAGGCAGTGGTCGAGCACGGCGCCCACCTGGGCATCGCGCACGACGGCGACGCCGACCGGATCGTGGCGGTCAGCGCCGACGGTGAGGAGGTCGACGGCGACCAGGTGATGGCGATCCTCGCGTTGGCCATGCGGGACGCCGGCACGCTCACCCAGGACACTCTGGTCGCGACAGTGATGAGCAACCTCGGCCTGCGGTTGGCGATGTCCGCACAGGGCATCCGGCTGATCGAGACCAAGGTCGGCGACCGGTACGTCCTGGAGGCCCTGCGCGCGTCCGGGCTGGCGCTCGGCGGTGAGCAGAGCGGTCACATCGTCATGCCCGCGCACGCCACCACCGGCGACGGAGTGCTCACCGGCCTGCACCTGATGGCCCGGATGGCCGCCACCGGCCAGTCCCTCGCCGAGCTGGCCTCGGTGGTCACCAAACTGCCCCAGGTGCTGATCAACGTGCCGGTCGGCGACCGGACCGTCGGTGCCGCCGCCCCGGCCGTCCGTGCCGAAGTCGAGCGGGCCGAGGCGGAGCTGGGCGAGACCGGGCGGGTGCTGCTGCGTCCGTCGGGCACCGAGCCGCTGGTCCGGGTGATGGTCGAGGCCGCCACCGAAGAGAGCGCCCGCTTGATCGCCGAACGGATCGCCGAGCAGGTCCGCACCGCCAGCCCCGCCACCTCGTAGGCCGGTTGGACGCGGTGGAGCCGCACCTCACAGCTCCACCGCCGGTCGGCCGACCGGCTGGATCAGCGGCGCAGCGCGCGCAGCCGGATGACCGCCTCGGCCAGCACCTCAGGGCGCTTGCAGAAGGCGAAACGGACCAGTCGCCGACCGGCGTCGGTGTCGTCGTAGAAGACCTGGGTGGGCACCGCCACCACCCCGCAACGCTCCGGCAGGGAACGGCAGAACTCCACCCCGTCCCGCCCGCCGAGGGCGGTCACGTCGGCGGTCACGAAATACGTCCCCTCCGAGCCGAGCACCTCGAACCCGGCGTCGGTGAGACCACCCACGAGCTGGTCACGCTGCCGCTGGAGCCCGTCGCGGAAACCGGTGTAGTAGTCGTCCGGCAGGGCCAGCGCCACCGCGACCGCCGGTTGCAGCGGCGCGGCGTTGACGTAGGTGAGGAACTGCTTCACCCGCAGCACCGCCGAGACCAGGGCCGCCGGGCCGCTCGCCCAGCCGACCTTCCAACCCGTGCAGGAGAACGTCTTGCCCGCGGACGAGATGCGCAGCGTCCGCTCCCGCATCCCGGGCAGGGTGGCCAGCGGCACGTGCGGGCTCGCCGCGTCGGTGAAGACCAGGTGCTCGTACACCTCGTCGGTGACCGCGTACGTGTCGTGCTGCTGGCACAGTTCGGCGATCAATGCCAGCTCGGCCGGGGTGAAGACCTTGCCGGTCGGGTTGTGCGGCGAGTTGAGCAGCACCAGACGGGTGCGGGGGTTGAACGCCGCGCGCAACGCCGCCGGGTCGAAGGCGTACCGGCCGTCGGCGGTCGGGCGCAGGGTCACCGGCCGCCGGACCGCGCCGGCCAGCGCGATCGAGGCGGCGTACGAGTCGTAGTACGGCTCGAAGCAGACCACCTCGTCGCCCGGCTCGCAGAGCGCGAGGATGCTCGCCGCGACCGCCTCGGTCGCGCCGGCGGTGATCACGATCTCGCGGTCCGGGTCGTACGCCAGGTCGTGGAACCGCAGTTGATGGGCCGCGACCGCCGCGCGTAGCGCGGGAATCCCCAGGCCGGGTGGGTACTGGTTCTGCCCGCCGCGCAGCGCCTCGGCGGCGGCGGCCAGCATCTCCGGTGGGCCGTCGGTGTCCGGGAAACCCTGGCCGAGGTTGATCGCGCCGGTGCGCACGGCGAGGGCGGACATCTCGGCGAAGATTGTCGTGCCGAACGGCCGCATCCGGGCCACCAGCGGGTCGACATCGGTGCTCGTCACCTGCGCCAGCCTACGACCACGGCAGGCTGAACCCCAGGCCCGCTACCGGCGCACGGGTGGCGGGTGCGGCCCAACCGTCGGGAACGACATACGGCTCGTCGTTGCCCGGCGCCGAGCCGGGTTCGTCCACCAGGAAGCCAGCCGCGCAGAGGCAACCGCAGACGAGCACGACGAGCGCCACGAAGATCGCGACGACGATCCCGACGATCCGGCCGGTGTTCGTGCTCCGGCCGCCGCCGGGCTGCGGGTAGCCGGGGTAGCCGTACGGCGGCGGATAGCCGGGCGGCGGCCAACCGGCTGACGGCTGCCATCCGGCCGGCGGTGCCTCACCGGTGGGCGGGGACCAGCCGGTGGGCGGCGGCCAGCCGGCGTGCGGCGGCGAACCGGCGTGCGGCGGCCAGCCGGCCTGCGGGGGCGAACCGGCGTGGGTCGGGTCGGCGGCGTCGGGCGGTTGCGGCGTCCACTCGCTCGACGGTGGGGGTGGCGTCCACTCGGTAGTGGGTGGGGGCGGCGCCCAGGGTGTGGGCGTCCAGGGAGCCGGTGGTGCCCACGGCTGGCCCGGCGCGAGCGGGTCGGGTGCCGGGAGCGGAGCCGAGGACGGCGGCGCCGTCGGATCCGACGGCGATGGGCTGGGTGCCGGATCCGAGGGGGAGGAGGGGGAGGAGGGGGACGGATCGGGCGGCGGCGCGTCGGACATGGCTGCTCCGGACAGGATCGGGTATGAGACGAACGGGCCGAGGGCAGGCGCGCCGAACCCGCCGAGAGACTTTCGTACCCGAAGGCGTGCCGCAACCCCACCTGTCCCGGGCGGGTCCGACCGGGCTGTGACGCTCGTCCCGTTGCGACCCGTCCACCACCGATCGCTCAGATTCCGTGTTTGATAACCCGACTTTCGCGCACCCATGGTGAGCGAAACTGGGTTAGGCTGCGGGCCATGTGTGGAATCGTGGGATACGCGGGCGCACGCCCCGCTCTCGGCATCGTCCTCGACGGGCTTCGGCGACTGGAATACCGCGGCTACGACTCGGCGGGCGTGGCAATCGTCTGCGACGACCAACTGCTCACCGAGAAGAAGGCCGGCAAGCTGGCCAACCTGGAGAAGGTGCTCTCCGAGCGGGCCGCCGAGGACCCCACCTCCTGCGCAGCCAGCCCGATCGGCATCGGTGACGGCACCACCGGCATCGGACACACCCGGTGGGCCACCCACGGCGGCCCGACCGACCGCAACGCCCACCCGCACGTCGCCGGCGACGGGCGGGTCGCGGTGATCCACAACGGCATCATCGAGAACTTCGCCAGGCTCCGCGCCGAACTGGAGGCCGACGGTGTCCAGTTCACGAGCGACACCGACACCGAGTGCGCCGCGCACCTGCTCTCCGCCGCGCTGGCCGACCTGCGTGCCGCCGGCCAACCGGACAGCCCGCAGTTGCTCGCCGCCGGCATGCGCGTGGTCTGCCAGCGGCTGGAAGGTGCCTTCACGCTGCTCGCCGTCGATGCCGCAGTGCCCGGCGCGGTCGTCGGTGCCCGACGCAACTCGCCGCTCGTGGTCGGCCGGGGCGACGGGGAAAACTACCTGGCCAGCGACGTGGCCGCGTTCATCGAGCACACCCGGGAAGCGGTCGAGCTGGGCCAGGACCAGATCGTGCTGATCACCGCCGACAGCATCGAGATCACCGACTTCGACGGTCAGCCCGCCGCCGGCAAGGACTTCCACATCGACTGGGACTCCTCGTCGGCCGAGAAGGGCGGCTACGACTGGTTCATGCTGAAGGAGATCGAGGAGCAGCCGCAGGCCATCGCCGACACGCTGCTCGGCCGGCTCACCGAGAACGGTGAGATCGCCCTGGACGAGGTCCGCCTCAGCGACCAGGACCTGCGCGACGTCGACAAGATCTTCATCGTGGCCTGCGGCACGGCGTACCACTCCGGCCTGGTCGCCAAGTACGCCATCGAGCACTGGACGCGGATCCCCTGCGAGGTGGAGCTGGCCAGCGAGTTCCGCTACCGCGACCCGGTGCTCGACCGGTCCACGCTGATCGTGGTGATCTCCCAGTCCGGCGAGACGATGGACACCCTGATGGCGTTGCGCCACGCCAAGGAGCAGAAGGCCCGGGTGCTGGCAATCTGCAACACCAACGGCTCGACCATCCCCCGCGAGTCGGACGCGGTGCTCTACACCCACGGTGGGCCGGAGATCGCCGTTGCGTCCACAAAGGCGTTCCTCACCCAGGTCGTCGCCTGCTATCTGATCGGCCTGCACCTGGCCCAGGTGCGTGGGATCAAGTTCGCCGACGAGGTGGGCGCGGTGGTCGCGCAGTTGCAGGAGATCCCGGGCAAGCTGCGGGAGCTGCTCGACCGGATCGAGCCCGTCCGTGAACTGGCCCGGGACCTGAAATCCGAACCCACAGTGCTGTTCATCGGCCGGCACGTCGGCTACCCGGTGGCGCTGGAGGGCGCGCTGAAGCTCAAGGAACTGGCGTACATGCACGCCGAGGGCTTCGCGGCCGGCGAGCTGAAGCACGGTCCGATCGCGCTTATCGACAAGGGCACGCCGGTGATCTGCGTGGTGCCCTCGCCGGTCGGCCGGGGCATGCTGCACGACAAGGTCGTCTCCAACATCCAGGAGGTCCGGGCCCGTGGCGCGCGGACCATCGTGATCGCCGAAGAGGGCGACGAGGCCGTCGTCCGGTACGCCGACCACCTGATCTACGTGCCGCGTACGCCGACGCTGCTGGCCCCGCTCGTCACCACTGTGCCGTTGCAGGTGCTCGCCGCCGAGATCGCCGACGCCCGTGGGCACGACGTGGACCAGCCCCGCAACCTGGCCAAGTCGGTCACCGTCGAGTAGGCAGCTCAACGCCCCAGCACGACCCGGGCCATCCCGTCCAGCGCGGGGTTGCCCGGGTCCCAGTAACCGCTGTGCCCGCCTCGCCCACTGCCGAAGACCCGACCGCCGAAGCCCGGATCCGACGGGTCGTGACCGAACCACAGCTCGTGCCCGGTGCGGTCGGACCAGCCCCACCCGACGGCCAGGGGGGCCACACTGAACAGGGCGCGTCGGCCCAGCTCGTCCACCGGGCGGGCGGCGCGGATCACGTCGTCGGGTGCCCTGCTCGCCCAGACCTCACCAGGTGGCACGCCCAGCTCGGCGGCGTGCGACGCGCCGACCCCGGGCGAGCCGACGAAGACCAGCGCGTCGGCGGCCAGCCCGTGCTCCCGGGCGGCCGTCCCCACCACCAGTGACCCGTAGCTGTGCCCCAGCACTGTCTGCCGGGCCGGTGGCCCCTCGTGGGTGGCCCGCAGCCCCTCCTGAAAGCGGTGCAACGCCGGGCCGGCATCGCGTGCCGGGCCCGCCGAAGCCGCGTCGGTCACGAGATCCGGGGCGTCGTAGTCCAACCAGAGCACCGCCGCGCTGCGCTCACCCGGGGCGAGCGCGACGCACCGGTCCAGCACCCGCGCCGCCCTGCCCACCTCACCGGGGGCGTCTTCCAGCCCGGAACCCATCCCCGGCACGTAGGTGAGCACCCGGTCGGCGTGGTCCGGGTCGCCGAGCGCGAGCACCGTCCGGCCCTCGCCGGCCGTAGCCAACCCGAGCAGATAGGCCCGCGGCTCCCCGCCCGCCGTGAGCCGCCCGGCCAACGCCTCCAGGCCGGCCAACCGCCCGGCCACCCCGTGCAGGCGCAGCGACGTGAGCGGCCCCGGCGGCACCCGGGACAGCAACCGCCGCCGCTCCGCGAGCAACTCCGCGCGCCAGACCCCGAGCCGCAGCCGGTTGGCCTGGTCCCGGGCGGCCACCGGCACCCCGTCCAACCGGCCGACGAACGCACTCTCGTGCCCGATCAGCCACCGGCGCTGCGCCGACGTCAACCCGGACCACCAGGCGCGGACCAGCGTCGGTGCGGCGCCGGCCGCCGGCCGACCCGGCGGTGGCGGGGATGCCCAACCCGAACCGGCGGCCCGGGTCAGCTCGTCCAGGCGGTCCGCGGCGAACCGATCTGCCGCTCCGGCCCCGTCGAGTGCGTCGCGCAGGGCCGCCGCCACCCGGGCCGCCGCCACGCCGGCCCGCTCGGTGGGCCGGACCCGGGTGGGATCGACGTGCACCCCGCCCGCGCGGTCCACCATCAGCCCGGCCGCGTCCGCCTGGGCGACCGCCGCCGCGAGCCGTGCCTTCGCCACCGTCAGTCGGCCCGCCAGCTCGGCCAGCACCTGGTCGACCTCGATCAGCGCGGGTGTGATCGAGGCCAGCTCCGCACCGAGACCGGCGAACTGCGCATCCGCCGCCGTGGCCGCCGCACCGGACCAGCCGCTGCGCAGCCGCGCGCCAGCCGCGCCCAACTCGCCGACCTGTTTGTCGACCGGCCCGGTGAGCCCGGCCCAGGCCACCCCGGCGGACCGCCAACCACCCGGATCGGCCGCCCACAACTGCCGGTAGGCGACCTCGCTCACCGGGGCAGCGCGGCGAACCGGCCGGCGGCCCGGTCGTCCGCCGTCTCGTACGCCTCGGCCGCCGCCCGAACCCCACCGGAGGTCGCCGCGACCCGGGCACCCAGCCGGCAGAACCAGGCATGCCCCGCCGCCTCCAGCCCGGCCAGCGCCGCACCGGACCGCCACTCGGGCGCGACCACCAGCAACCCGGGCACCCTGGCGAGGCCCAGCGCCAACCGGTGCGCCTCGTCGTCGAGCGCACCGGCGACCTCCCGCAGCTCCTCCGGCCGGACGGCGAACAGCTCATCGGTCATGACCACACCCCCGTGGACGATCGGCATCGACGCGCTGACGCTAGGCAGGTCCGACGGGCACCGGAGTGCCCTGTGGACAGCGGACGGTGGGCCGTACCCCGGCTTGTCCACAGCCGTTGCCCACCGCGGGCCCGACGACTAATCTGCGGCCCCGACCGCCGGTAGGGTGTGGTGGTGATCGTCGCCGTCGGCATCGACGTGGTCCTGGTCGACAGGTTCGCCCGGGCCCTGGCACGCACGCCGCTGCTCGCCGACCGGCTCTTCACCACCGCCGAGCGGCAGACCCGCTCCGGCCACCCGCGCCGGCCGGAGTCGCTCGCCGCCCGGTTCGCCGCCAAGGAGGCGGTGGCCAAGGCGCTCGGTGCCCCGGCCGGGCTGCGCTGGCACGACTGCGAGATCAGGGCCGACCCGGATGGCCGTCCCTGGCTGGCTGTCGCCGGCACCGTCGCGGCGGCGGCCGAGGCGCGCGGGGTCAACCACTGGCATCTGTCGTTGTCGCACGACGGGGGGATCGCGTCGGCGATGGTGGTCGCGGAACGGTGACGTCGACCGGGCGGACCGGTCGGGTCCACCCGCGAACGAGTGGGGAGACGGTGGCATGAGAGCGGTGTGGCGGGTGGCCGACGTACGGGCGGCCGAGGCGGGGCTGATGGGCACGCTGCCGGCGGGGACGCTCATGCAGCGGGCCGCCGCCGGGCTGGCCCGCCGGGCCGCGCTGCTGCTCGCCGAGCGCGGCGGCGTCTACGGCAGCCGGGTGCTGCTGCTTGTCGGCTCCGGCGACAACGGCGGTGACGCGTTGTACGCCGGGGAGCGGCTGGCCCGTCGAGGTGTCCAGGTGTCCGCACTGCTGCTCACTCCCGGGCGGGCACACGCGGCGGGGTTGACCGCGCTGCGTGCTGCCGGCGGCCGGCTCGTGGACCAGCCCGCCGGCCCGGTCGACCTGGTGCTCGACGGCATCGTCGGCATCGGTGGTGGCGGCGGCCTGCGGGCCGGCGCGGACGCTGTGGTGCAGCGGCTCGGTGCGCTGCGGGGACGTGACGGTGGCCGGGCCACCGTGTTGGCGGTGGACGTACCGAGCGGGGTGGCGGTGGACACCGGGCACGTGCCACTTACCGCGTCCGGCCGGCCGGACGCGGTCCACGCCGACGTGACGGTGGCGTTCGGCGCGCTCAAGCCCGCCCTGGTGGTCGGGCCGGCCGCCGCCCTGGCCGGGCAGGTGGAGCTTGTCGACATCGGGCTGGAGCCGTGGCTGCGGGGCACCCCGGCGCTGCGGGTCACCGAGTGGTCCGACGTGGTCGACTGGTGGCCGGAGCTGGGTCCGGCGTCGGAGAAGTACACCCGGGGTGTGGTGGGGGTGGCCACCGGCTCGGCGACCTACCCGGGTGCGGCGGTGCTCTCCGTGGGCGGTGCGCTGGCCGGGCCGACCGGTCTGGTCCGCTACGCCGGCAGCGCCCGCGCCGAGGTGCTGCACCAGCACCCCTCGGTGATCGCCAGCGACCGGGTCGCCGACGCGGGTCGGGTGCAGGCCTGGGTCTGCGGCTCAGGGCTGGGCACCGGGGCCGACGCGGCGGCCGAGCTGCGCGCCGTGCTGGCCGCCCCGGTGCCGGTGGTGCTCGACGCCGACGCGTTGACGCTGCTGGTGGACGGTTCACTCGCCGACCAACTACGCGGTCGGGACGCGCCGATCGTGGTCACCCCGCACGACCGCGAGTTCGCCCGACTCCGCGGTGCGGAGCCCGGCGCCGACCGGGTCGGCGCCGCGCTGCAACTGGCCGCCTGGATGAAGGCGGTGGTGCTGCTCAAGGGCGACCGCACGGTGATCGGCACGCCGGACGGTCGGGCGTACGTCAACCCGACCGGCTCCCCGGCACTTGCCACCGGGGGCACCGGCGACGTGCTGGCCGGTCTGCTCGGCTCACTGCTGGCGGCCGGGGTGCCCGCCGATCGGGCCGCGGCCGCGGCCGCGTACCTGCACGGGCTCGCCGGCCGGGAGGCGGCCCGGAGCGGGCCGGTGACCGCGCCCGACGTGGTCACGGCGCTGCGCCCGGTCGTCGCCCGACTGTCCTGATCAGGTCGGTCCCGGGCGGAACGACCGGATCGACCGCCCGGGACGTGCGTCGCCGCCCGCGCTGATCTCCGCGGAAAGTAGGCTGGGCGCATGTGGCAGGCCGAGGTACGCGTCGATCTTGATGCGATCCGCGAGAACGTGAGCATTCTCCGCTCCGGCACCACCGCCGAGCTGATGGCGGTGGTCAAGGGCGACGGGTACGGCCACGGGATGCTTCCGGCCGCTCGCGCCGCGCTCGACGCCGGCGCGGACTGGCTCGGTGTCTGCACCCTCGACGAGGCGCTCACCCTGCGTCGGGCCGGCGTGACCGCGCCGGTGCTGGCCTGGCTGCTCGCACCCGGCCTGCCGCTGCAGGAGGGGGTCAGCGCCGGGGTGGACCTGAGCGCGGCCAGCCTGTCCCAGCTGGCCGAGATGATCGAGGCGAGCCGGCTCGCCGGGCGCCCCGTCCGCCTGCACCTGAAGATCGACACCGGGCTGTCCCGGGGCGGGGCGACAGTCGCCGACTGGCCGGCGCTGCTCGACGCCGCCGCGAAGGCGCAGGCTGACGGCCTGGTCGAGGTGGTCGGCGTGTGGAGCCACTTCGTGTACGCGGACCTGCCCGGTCACCCCACCATCGACCGTCAGCTGGCCGTCTTCCACGAGGGGCTGGCCATGGTCGAGCGGGCCGGGCTGCGACCGCGCTGGCGGCATCTCGCCAACTCGGCGGCCACCCTGACCCGCCCGGACACCCACTTCGACCTGGTCCGCCCCGGTCTGGCCAATTACGGGCTCTCCCCGGTGGCCGGCGAGACGTACGGGCTGCGCCCGGCGATGACCGCCCGCGCCCGGGTGATGCTCACCAAGCGGGTCCCCGCCGGCACCGGGGTCTCCTACGGGCACACCTACACCACCGAATCCGCGGCGAACCTGGCTGTGGTTCCGCTCGGGTACGCCGACGGGGTTCCCCGGCACGCCTCCAACACCGGGCCGGTGCAGCTCGGCGGCGTACGGCGGACGATCTCGGGGCGGGTCTGCATGGACCAGTTCGTGCTCGACTGCGGCGACGACCCGGTGGCGGACGGCGACGTGGCGACGCTCTTCGGCAGCGGCGCGGACGGCGAGCCCACCGCCGACGACTGGGCCGAGGCGGTCGGCACGATCAACTACGAGATCGTGACCCGGTTCGGCAGCACCCGGGTGCCCCGGGTCTATGACGGCGAGCGGCCATGAGCTACCGCATTCCGCGTCCGCGGACCGCGGTGGGCCGGGTCGCGGGGATCGTCGGCGCCGCGGTGGGGGTGGCCGCCGCGGGCCTGGCGGCCGGCGTCGCGACCGAGCGCACCCTGGTCCGCCGGCTCAAGGCCGACCCGACCGACCGCTACGCGCACGAGATGTTCGGCGAGCAGCGGTACGACGAGGCGCTCCGCCTGGCGTTGCCGGACGGCACGGACATCCACGTTGAGGTGGTCGAGCCGACCAGGCCGGTGCCGGGGCATCCCACCGT
Source organism: Micromonospora sp. NPDC049047 (assembly GCF_040649135.1). Classification (NCBI taxonomy): domain Bacteria; kingdom Bacillati; phylum Actinomycetota; class Actinomycetes; order Micromonosporales; family Micromonosporaceae; genus Micromonospora; species Micromonospora sp. NPDC049047. Next base: position 70,514 of record NZ_JBEZEY010000014.1, on the reverse strand, counting down.
GGTGCTGGTGCATGGTTTCTGCCTGGACATGGGGACGTTCCACTTCCAGCGCCAGATGCTCGCCGCCCGCGGTGACTACCGCATCGTCGCGTACGACCAGCCCGGTCACGGTCGGTCCGGTCGGCTGGAGAGTGGGGAGTACGACCTCACGGTGCTCGGCCGGACGCTGCGCCAGGTGATCGACCGAACCGCCCCGGACGGGCCACTGGTGCTTGTCGGCCACTCGATGGGCGGCATGACCATCATGGCGTTCGCCGAGTTGTTTCCGGAGCTGTTCGGTGACCGGGTGGTGGGCACCGTCCTGATGGCCACGTCGGGTGGGCTCGTCGCGGAAACCAAGCTGGTCGCGCCCGCGCTGCTCGGCCGGGTCGGTGGTCCGGTGCTGTACATGGTCAGCAACGCCACCCGGTACGGCGGGCCGGTGATCGACAAGGCCCGCAAGTCGACGTCGAACGTGGCCTGGCTGTTGACCCGCAGGTACGGCTTCGGCACCCGCAAGCCCAGCCCGACGCTGGTGTCCTACGTGGAGACGATGAATTCCCGGACGTCGGCCGACACGGTGACCCGCTACCTGCGGACCCTGGCCACCCACTCGCGTTTCCCGGCTCTCGCGGCGTTGGCCGCGACGCCGGTGCTGGTGGTGGTCGGTGACAAGGACATGATCACCCCGGTGGTGCACTCCGAGGAGATCGTCCGACGGCTGCCACACGCCGAGTTCGTCAAGATCAAGGACAGCGGTCACGTGGTGATGTTGGAACACGCTGACGAGGTGAACGCCGCGCTCGCGCGGTTCCTCGAATCACTTGGAAAGCCGGAGGAACGGTGAGTCACGTCGTCAAGCTGCCGACCGTCGAGGACACCCGGGAGTTCGGCCGCCGCCTGGCCGGGCTGCTGCGGGCCGGGGACCTGGTGCTGCTCACCGGTCCGCTGGGTGCCGGTAAGACCGCGCTCACGCAGGGCGTGGGTGCCGGGCTCGGGGTGGTCGGCGACATCACCTCGCCGACCTTCGTGATCGCCCGGGTGCATCGCCCGGATCCGGCCCGGGGCGGCCGGGTCGCTCTGGTGCACGCCGACGCGTACCGGCTGGGTGACGCCACCGACCCGCGCGCCGAGATCGACGACCTGGACCTCGACGCCTCGGTGGACGATTCGGTGACTGTGGTGGAGTGGGGTGAGGGCCTGGTGGAGCAGTTGGTCGACGCGCACCTGCGGGTCCGCATCGACCGCCGCGACGACGACACCCGGATCGTCGAGCTGGACCCGGTCGGTGGCGACTGGGCCCGGCGGCTCGCCGATCTGGGTTAGGTCGGTCGGCCGCTGTCGTACCGGATGCCTAGAGTGCGGGGGACCGACCCGTGCTGTGAGAGGTTCCTGATGCCCGACGATGCCCCCGCCGTTGACCTGCTGGCTCTGCTGCCGGAGCAGTGGCGTGCCGTGCTCACCCCACACCTGGACGCGGCCCGCACCGCCGCGTTGGCCGAGTTCGTCTCCCGGGAATACGCGACGCAGACCGTCTTCCCGCCGCTTGAGGATCTGTTCTCGGCCTACCGGCTCTGCCCGCCGCAGGGCACCCGGGTGCTGATCCTCGGGCAGGACCCTTACCACCGGGCCGGGCAGGCACACGGGTTGAGCTTCAGCGTCCGTCCCGGCGTGCCGGTGCCGCCGTCGTTGCGCAATGTCTTCAAGGAGTTGGGCGAGGACGTCGGCGTGGCCAAGCCGCGCAGCGGCAACCTCGACGGTTGGGCCGCCCAGGGCGTGCTGCTGCTCAACGCCGTGTTGACCGTCCGCCAGGCCACCCCGGGCTCGCACGCCAACGCCGGCTGGGAAGAGTTCACCGACGCGACGATCAGGGCGCTTGACGCGTCGCCGGAGCGGGTGGTCTTCCTGCTCTGGGGTGGTTACGCCCGCAAGAAGGCAGCCCTGGTCACCAATCCCCACCACGTGGTGCTGGAGGCTGGCCACCCCAGCCCGATGAACCCGCGTGGTTTCCTCGGCAGCCGTCCGTTCAGCGCGGCAAACAAGGCGCTCGCCGACGCCGGCCTGCCCACCATCGACTGGGAGCGCACCGCTGGTTGAGCTCAGCTGTCGCGGGTCGGCTGGCGGTCCCGATAGCGGCGCAGCAACTCGGCGGCCCGGGTGTCGGTCAGCTCCAACTCGACGAGCGGCACCACCTGGTAATTCCGTTGACCGTGGCGCACCTCGATCGTCTCGGGCAGCTCATCGCACATGGTGGCCCTGACCTCACCGTACGTGGTTGACCATCGGTGCTCGCCCGGCTCCTCCGGTTCCAACCACACTCCGCCGAACTCACCCCAGTGGGCGTTCCACCGCTGGCCGTAGTTGTTCTCCAGCCAGCGGGTGAACAGCTGGGAGTCCTGCCAGCGCAGGGCGATCTCCAGCGCGTCGACCGGCACGGGTGCGCCCTGCAGCGCCGCGGCGGTACTTCCGGTGATCACCTGCGGGAAGTCAGGCAGCCGGTCCAACAGGTCATCAAGGCCGAGCTTCTCGATCCGCTCGGCGATGGGGCGCGCCGCCAGGTCGTCGATGCTGGCGTCGAGGTGCGCGTCCAGCGGTTCGACCCCGACGACCAGCTGCACGTCCATCGCGGCGAGCAGTCGTTCGAGCACCGGGATGTTCGGTGCACGGTCGCCACGTTCGATCCGGGCAATCGTTGTCTGGCTGACCTGGGCGAGTTCGGCGAGTTGACGCTGGGTCAGTTCGCGTAGTTGCCGCTCGTGTCGCACCGTGGCGCCGAGTAGGGCGACGAGGCGAGCGAACGACATCCTGGCATGGTGAACCAGCCGAATTGGTAACGACACCGCTGAGGCGGATTGCTGACTGAGTTGGTGTCTCGGGGGGAGCGCCTTGTCCTGGTGAGCGTGATTCCGCTGGGGCATCTAGATGCCCCAGCGGAATCACGCTCACCAGTGCATCTGCGACCACGCGCCGCCTGCGCCGCCGGCCAATGCGCGCCGCCGGCCATTGCGCGCTGCGGGGTGGCGGGGCGGGGCGTGACCGAGGGCTGCGGCGGGGGCGGCTAGGCTGGCTTACCGTGCTCGTACTCGTGGTGGACAGCTCGACCCCCGCGGTCACCGCGGCGCTGGTGGAGGTCTTGGCAGACGGTGTGGCGTCGCGGGCGCACCGGTGCACGGTCGACGCCCGCGCGCACGGTGAGTTACTCGCGCCCCAGGTGGATGCGGTCCTGGCCGACGCCGGGGCCCGCCCGCGCGACCTGGGCGCGATCGTCGCCGGGCTCGGCCCGGGGCCATTCACAGGGCTACGGGTCGGCCTCGTCACCGCCGCGACAATGGGTCAGGTGCTCGGCATCCCCACGTACGGCGTCTGCTCGCTCGACGGCATCGGCTACCCGGCGGCGTCCGGTGAGCCGGTGTTGGCCGCCAGCGACGCCCGGCGCAAGGAGCTCTACTGGGCTGTCTACGACGGCGCCGGCGAGCGGATCGTCGGCCCCGAGGTGTCCACGCCGGCGGTCGCCGCCGCACGCGCCCGGGAGTTGGGCGCGACCATCGCGGTGGGCGACGGGGCGCACCGGTACGCCGAGGTCCTGGACCTGCCCGTCCGGGTCGAGCCCCGGTACCCGGACGCCACAGTGCTGGCGCTGCTCGCGGCCGAGCGGATCCGGGCGGGTGCCCCCGGTGAGCGGCTCACGCCCCTCTACCTGCGGCGGCCCGACGCGGTGGCGGCGACCGGCCGCAAACCGGTCCTGCCATGACAGCGGTACAGCTCGAACCGTTCCGTTGGTGGCACATCGACGACGTGCTACCGATCGAGGCTGACCTATTCGGCGCCGAGCAGTGGTCGCCGGCCATGTTCTGGAACGAGTTGGCCAACGGGCACCACTACCGGGTCGCCGTCGACGCGGACGGTGCGGTGCTCGGTTACGCCGGGCTCGCCGGTGTTCCGCCGGGCGAGGTGTGGGTCCAGAACATCGCCGTGCGTCGGGACGTCCAGCGGCGCGGTGTCGGCCGCGCCCTGCTGGAGGAGTTGCTGGCCGAGGCGGCCCGACGTAACGCCCGCAGCACCCTGCTCGAGGTCGCCGCGGACAACGCCGCAGCTCAGCGGCTCTACGCGACCTACGGGTTCGAGCCGATCGGGGTGCGGCGGGGCTACTACCAACCGAGCAACACCGACGCGCTGGTGATGCGGCGCGACGCCGAGCCGACCGGGGACGGACCACACCACAATGGCTGACGAACCGCTGATCCTGGGCATCGAGACCTCCTGCGACGAGACCGGTGTCGGCATCGTGCGCGGGCACACCCTGCTTGCCGACGCGCTCGCCTCGAGCGTCGAGGAGCACGCCCGGTTCGGGGGTGTGGTGCCGGAGGTGGCCAGTCGGGCCCACCTGGAGGCCATCGTGCCGACCATGGACCGGGCCCTGACCGAGGCCGGTGTCACCCTTGCCGACATCGACGCGATAGCTGTCACTTCCGGGCCGGGGCTGGCCGGTGCTCTCCTGGTCGGTGTCGCCGCCGCGAAGGGGTACGCGCTCGCCGCCGAGAAGCCCGTGTACGGCGTGAACCATCTCGCCGCCCACGTCGCGGTGGACACCCTTGAGCACGGGCCGCTTCCCGAACCCGCAATCGCGCTGTTGGTGTCCGGTGGGCACTCGTCCCTGCTGCTCGTCGACGACCTGGCCCGGGGTGTCACCCCGCTGGGCGCCACCATCGACGACGCGGCCGGCGAGGCGTTCGACAAGGTCGCCCGGTTGCTGGGGTTGCCGTTTCCGGGCGGTCCACCGATCGACCGGGAGGCTCGGGCCGGTGACGCGGCCGCGATCACCTTCCCGCGCGGTCTGACCGCGGCGAAGGATCTCGCCGCCCACCGGTACGACTTCTCGTTCTCCGGGCTGAAGACCGCGGTGGCCCGGTGGGTCGAGGCGCGTGAGCGGGCCGGTGAGCCGGTGCCGGTGGCCGACGTGTCCGCGTCCTTCCAGGAGGCGGTCTGCGACGTGCTGACAAGCAAGGCGCTCGCCGCCTGCCGTGCGCAGGGCATCGAGACCCTGGTGATCGGCGGGGGAGTGGCGGCGAATTCGCGACTGCGGGCGATGGCCGAGCAGCGGGCCGAGAAGTACGGCATCCGGGTCCGGGTGCCCCGGCCGAAGCTGTGTACCGACAACGGGGCGATGGTGGCGGCGCTCGGGTCGCACCTGGTCGCCGCCGGGGTCGCGCCCAGCCAACTGGATCTTCCGGCTGACTCGGCACTGCCGTTGACCACGGTCAGCGTGTGACGGGAGCACCGGACATGATCGTACGGATGTGGGAGGCACGGGCCGAGGCGTACGGGGTCGCCGATCTGATCACCTGGGTGTGTGACACCGCCCTGCCGGAGTTGGAGCACGACCCGCTGCACGTCTCCAGCGAGGTCTTCTCCTCCACCGATCACCGGGTGGTGGTCATCTCCAAGTGGCGCAGCAGCCCGCGCCCGTTGCCCGATCCGCCCGCCCTGCTGGTGGCCCGCGCTCCGCACTCCTGGGACTTCACCCAGGTCGACCGCTGAGGCGAGCCACCAACTGGCGATGTCAGCTGCGGCGCAGCATCCGGTACGTGGCGATTCCGCCGGTGCCCAGCGCGGCGAGGAAGACCAACCAGACCACTGTGCTGCTGACGCCGACCTGGGGGCCGGCGTTGGCGGCGGCGGCTGCCAGCAGCCCGTCTTCACCGGGCGCGGGCAGCGCGGCCGGCGGCAGCTCCGGCCAGCGGACCAGCCCGGTGCTCTCCAGCATCTGCATGTGGTGCATGACGAAGCCGTTGGCGTCCTCGCAGAGCTTGCGGACCGTGGCGTCCCGGGTGCTGGCCCGCACCGCGCCGATCACCGGGAAGATCTTGCCGTGGGCGACCCGGAGCCGGGTGACGAAGATCTGGTCGAACCGGGCGCCGGAGGCCTTCTGCATCTCGGCCAGCCAGCCCTTCTGCTCGGCCGTCGGCTCGCTGGGGATGGTCGCGCCCAACTTGTTCGCCGCGTCCACTGTGAGCTGGTCGAGCCGTTGGTGCTCGCTGGCGATGCCGGCGCCGATCTCCCGTACCTTTGCCGACTGGCCCTTCTCGGCGGCCATCTGGCCGGCCGGCATCTCCCACAGCCCGGCCAACCGGACCCCGTTGAGCAGTGTCATGTCGGCGGCGTTGAGCTGCTGACCGCCGGCCGGCGCGGCGATGGCCACGCCGGGCAGGACACCGACCGCCGCGACGATGGCGATGAGCAGCAACGCCGCTCGGTGGGTCCGGTTGCCCAGTCGGCGACGGGCGGAGCTGAGCGGTGCCATGTCTGTGGGGCCTCCTCGGTCCGGACCGAAACGCGTCTGAACCGGGCAGCCACCTTCTGCCGACTGCCCGTCCGACCACTGGTACGGACTGATCACGCGATCAGTTCATCGCGACGCGCCGCGGATCAGCGGGTGACGTTGAGGAAGCCGCCGAGCAGCAGCAGAGTCAGCGCGGCAGCGGCGAAGAGGATCAGCAGCTCCCGACGCCCGTGCCCGCCGGGCTGGTCGCTGTCGGCGTGCGGGCCGGGCAGGACCGGCAGATCGCGGGTCAGGGCGGCCAGGTCACCGAGTGTGCGCGCCGTCCACACCGCACCGGCCCGCTCGGAGAACTCGTCGAGGGTCAGCCGGCCCGCCGCTGTGTGCTTGTGCAGCTCGGCGACCACCCGGTTGCGGTCGTCGTCGGAAGCGCGCAGCTCGACATCCACGCTGGACAGCGTACGCGGGATCAGCCCACGTCGAGGGGGTCGGCGAGGAGTCGTTCGAAGGCCAACTCGGCGGCCCCGATCAGGGGGGCGTCCTCGCCCAGCTGCGGCGTGCGCAGCCGGACGTGCTCCAGGCAGGCGGCGAGCGCGTTCGCGTTGAGTCGGCTGCGGACCTGGGCGGCCGAGGCGAGGTAGAGGTCGCGCATGGTACCCCCGAAGATGACCATTTCCGGGTTGAAGACGTTCACCAGGTTGGCCAGCCCGAAGCCGAGCCAGTCACCGGCCTGGCGGACCGCGGTCTGGGCGCGGGCGTCACCACGGTCGGCGGCTTCGAAGACGGCGAGCAGCGCGTCGGGGCCTCGGGCGTCGGAGCGTCCGGCGGCACGGAGCAGACCGTGCTCACCGATCTCGGTCTCCCAGCAGCCCCGGGAGCCGCACTCACAGGGCCTGCCGTCGAGCACCACCTTCATGTGGCCGACCTCGCCGCCGTACCCGCCGTGGCCGGTCAGCCGGCGGCCACCAGCGATGATGCCGGCACCCACGCCGACGTCGCCGTAGAGGTAGAGGACGTTGTCGCAGCCGGCCGCGACCCCCCGGGCGTGTTCGGCGAACGCCGCGACGTCCGCCACGTTGCCCACCGTGACCGGCACCTCGACGCCCAGTTCGGCGGCGAGCGCCGCGCCGATCGGCTCGTCCACCCAGCCGGTGGTCGGCCCGAGCCGGACCAGGCCGTCATCCCGGCGGACCATGCCGCAGACCGCGACGCCGGCACCGACGCAGATCGCGCCGGGCGGCACGGTCTGCTGCATCTCCTTGAGCGCGCCGGCCAGCAGCGGCGCGGCCTCCGCGGCCAGCAGGCCGCGCGGTCGGTCCAGCTCCCGGCGGTCCAGGACCGCGCCACCCAGTCCGATCCGGGCCGCGCGCAACCGGTCCACCTCGACGGAGTACGCGTACGCGTACACCCGGGCCGACTCGGGCCGGACGACAAGTGACGGTCGGCCGGCCCGGCCGGTTTCCTTTGGCGCTCCCTCGCTGACCAGCCCCACTGCGGACAGGTCGGTGGTGAGCGCGCCGATGGTGCTGCGGTTGAGGCCCAGTGTGGTGGTCAGTTCGGCGCGCGTCGTCGCCCCGTGGACGTGCACGTGCCGTAGCAGGGCCCCGAGGTTCTGCCGTCGGACGTCATCCTGACTCGGTCCTGGGCGCATCGTGGTGTTACCTCCCGCGCGGTTAGCGGGTGCCGGTTGCTGCCGCGCGGCGGCGGGAGAGCGCGTCGACGCTGGCGGCGAGGAGCAGCACGACGCCGGTGACCACGTACTTGACTCCCGCGGTGTAACCCATCAGGCCCATTCCGTTCTCGATTACCGCGACCACCGCGCCGCCGAGTACGGCGTCGAGGACGCGGCCCTTGCCGCCGAAGAGGCTGGTGCCTCCGATCACGGCCGCGCCGACCGCGTAGAGCAGTACGTTACTGCCCCCGGTGTTCGGGTCGACCGAGTTGGCCCGGCTGGCGGCCACGATGCCACCGATGGCGGCCATGGACGAGCAGATCACGAAGACCGAGATCCGGATCCGGTCGACGCCGATGCCGGCCCGGCGAGCGGCTTCCCGGTTGCCGCCCACGGCGTAGATGTGCCGGCCGTAGCTGGTGCGTTGGAGGACGAAGGTCCAGACCACCAGAAGCACCGCGATGATCGGCACCACGATCGGCACACCCTTGAGTGAGCTGATCAGGACGTTGCGGCTGCGCTCCAGGTTGAGCACGTACACCGCGGTGACGAGGATGACGGCGAGCCCGCCGATCCGCAGTGCCACCACCGCGATCGGGTCGGTGATCAGACCGCGGGCCACCCGGGTGCGGTGACGCAGCAGTTGCACCGCCCCGTAGCCGACGACCGCGAGGGCGGTCAGCGCCCAGCCCAGCGTGGGGGTGAGGTTGCGGTTGGCGATGGCGACAAGCACCTCGTCGCGCACGGAGATGTTGGTGCCCTCCTTGACCAGCAGCAGAACGACGCCCTGGAAGGCGAGGAAGCCGGCGAGGGTGACCACGAAGGACGGAATGCCGATCTTCGCGACGAGCATGCCGAGCGTGGTGCCGATGACCACACCGGTGGCGACCGCGGCGAGCACGGCGACCCACCAGGGGTAGCCGAGCACTGTGACCACATTGGCCAGCACCGCCGCGCAGACGCCGCTGGCGAAGCCGGCGGAGAGGTCGATCTCGCCGAGCAACAGCACGAAGACCAGGCCCATCGCGATCAGCGTGACCGCCGCGCCCTGGGTGAAGAGGTTTGCGAAGTTGCCGGCCGACAGGAACGACGACGGCCGCATGATCCCGAAGACGGTGCAGAGCACGATCAGGCCGAGCACGGCCGGCAGCGCGCCGACGTCGCCGCCGCGTACCCGGCTGAAGTAGTTGCGGACGTGGCCCCCGACGGTCGGCGGCGGTGTGACGGCCGCGGGGCCGTCCTTCCGCACGGCGGTGGTGGTCATCGGACGCCTCCTGAGATCGAGTCGGCCGGCTGCGGGCCGTCGCCGTTGCTGCCCGGGTCGGTGGCGAGGCCGAGCCCGCCCGAGCGCCCGGCGGTGATCAGCTCGACCACCTGGGCGTGGGTGATGTCTGTGGTCTTCACCTGGGCGACCATCTGGCCGAGGTACAGCGCGGCGATCCGGTCGGAGACGGCGAAGACGTCGTTCATGTTGTGCGAGATGAGCACCACGGCCAGGCCGTTGTCGGCGAGGCGGCGGACCAGTTCGAGCACCTGGGCGGTCTGTGCCACGCCGAGCGCGGCGGTCGGCTCGTCGAGGATGACCAGCTTGCTGTTCCAGAGCACCGCCTTGGCGATGGCCACGGTCTGGCGTTGACCCCCGGAGAGGCTCGACACGTGCTGGCGCAGCGAGGTGACGGTGCGGATGGAGAGGCCGGCAAGGGTTTCGGCGGCGAGCTGTTCCATTGTCGGCTCGTCGAGGACGATGCCGCTGCGCCTCTCCCGGCCGAGGAACATGTTCTGCACGATGTCCAGGTTGTCGCAGAGCGCGAGGTCCTGGTAGACGACCTCGATGCCGAGCGCGGCCGCGTCGCGGGGGCTGCCGATGTGCACCGGTTCACCGTTGAACAGGAACTCGCCGGAGTCGGTGGGGTGGATGCCGCTGATGCACTTCACCAGGGTCGACTTGCCGGCGCCGTTGTCGCCGACAAGCGCTGTCACTTCGCCCGGGTGGACGGTCAGGGCGACGTCGCGGAGCACCTGGACGGGACCGAAGCTCTTGTCGATCCCGCGGAGTTCCAGCAGGGGGGTCGCGGACACGGGGGTCTCCTTCTTAAGGGAGTGTCGGGGCCCGTCCGGCGGGCGCCGCCCGGCACGGGAGAGGTGCTCCCGTGCCGGGCGGCGGTTGTCGTCGCGGCGGGTACTGCGGCGTGGGTCAGCTGATGCCGGCTTCGCCGCAGAACTTGGCGTACGCCGCGGTGCAGACCGTCTCCTTGGTCACGTAGCCGTCGGCGATGACGTCCTTGACGGTGTCCTTGTAGATGGCCTTCGGGGTGAGCAGCACCGAGGGGACGTCCCGGTCACCGTCCTTCACCGACTGGCCGGTGTCCTTCTTCTCGCCCTTGGCGAGCGCGATGGCCAGGTCGGAGGCGGCCTTGGCCTCTTCCCGGACGGCCTTGTAGACGGTCATGCACTGGTCACCGGCGAGGATGTTCTGCAGGCCCTCGGTGCTGGCGTCCTGCCCGGTCACCGGCACCTTGCCGTTGAGCTTGTTCTTCTTCAGGATCGAGATGGCCGCGTTGCCGAGACCGTCGTTGGCGGCCAGCACGCCGTCGATCTTGCCGTTGGCCTTGGTGAGCTGCTGCTCGAAGATCGTCGCGGCCTGGGCGTTGTCCCACGCCGGCACGGCGTCCTCGGGGCCCTTGACGTATTCCTTGCTGTCGAACTTCGGCTTGAGTACCGAGTCGTAGCCGGCCTTGAACAGGGTGGCGTTGTTGTCGGTGGGGGAGCCGTTGAGGTACGCCACGACCGGGTTCTTGACGCCCTTCTCGGTCAGGCACTTCGTCAGGCCCTCGCCCTGGAGCTTGCCGACGTTCTCGTTGTCGAAGCTGACGTAGTACTGGGCGGAGCCGCCGAGGGTGAGTCGGTCGTAGTCGATGGTGGCGACGCCCTGCGACTTGGCCTTGTCGAGAACGGCCTTACCGGTGCCGGAGTCCAGGTTGACGATCATCAGGGCGGTGACGCCACCGGTGATCATCTGGTCGGCGATGGTCTGGAAGGCGGTCTTGTCGTTCTGGGCGTTCTGAATGTCGTACTGGACGCCGGCGGCCTTGAACGCCTCTTCCAGGAACCGACGGTCCGCGGTCTCCCACCGGGCCGAGGACTTGCTGTCCGGGAGGATCACGCCGATCTTGGGAGTCTTGGCGGAGGCGGCCTTGTCGCCGGAGTCGTCGCCACAGGCGGTCAAGCCGCCGGTCGTGAGCAGGCCCACGGCGGCGATGGTGAGGATCCCCTTACGCATGTGCAGGGTCCTTTCGGGGGTGGGGGAGGTGTTGTTTTTGTTGTGTCCGGCAACGTATTTCGGGTCACACCGCCTCCACAAGACCGCGCAGGTGCCAAGTTTGTTGGGAGCGATAACAATTCAGCAACGCGACTGTTACTCCCTGGGTATCCCACGGTGGGATCGACGTAACGAGAGTCGTCAGCGGGTCTGCAACGGGGCGGTGCGGGCGTCGGTGAGCGCCATCAGATCCGCCGCTGCCAGTTCCAGTTGCAGACCGCGCCGACCAGCCGAGACGTAGATCGTCGGGAATTCCAGCGCGGACTCGTCCAGCACGGTGGGCAGTCGCTTGCGCTGCCCGAGCGGGCTGATCCCACCGCGTACGTAGCCGGTGGCCCGTTCGGCCACGGCCCGGTCGGCAAGCGCCGCCCGCTTGCCGCCGACCGCCGTCGCGAGCGCCTTCAGATCCAGTTCGCCGGTGACCGGCACGACAGCCACTGTCAACGCGCCGTCGACAGCGGTCACCAACGACTTGAACACGCGCTCCGGTGGCACGCCCAGCGCCACCGCCACCAGCGCGCCGTAGTTCGGGGCGTCCGGGTCCACCCGGTAGGGGTGGGTGCGGTGCGCCACGCCGCGCTTGACCAACAGTGCCGTTGCCGGAGTGCCCTGTCCTGCCACCCCGCCGACGCTAGTCGACCGGCCGACCGATCAGCACTGTCGGTGCGCCGGCGACCCGGGTGAGCACCAGGCTCGCCGCCTCGTCGCCGGCCAGCCGCAGGTCCCGCCGAAGCTGCTCCGGCGTCAGCGCGGAACCCCGCTTCAGGATCTCCACCCGGCCCACCCGGCGGTCCCGCAGCAGCGCCCGCAGGCGCTTGAGCGAGAACGGCAGCACGTCGGTGATCTCCAGGCAGCGCGCGTACGGGGTGCGGGTCGGCAGGTCCGCATAGAGGTAGGCGATGCTCGGATCGCCGAGGGTGGCGTCCAGGTCGCCGGCCAGTTCGGCGACGAGGTGCGCGCGGACCACCGCCGGGTCCGGGTCGTACAGGTAACGCCGGGGCGGCCCGACCGGTGCCTCGTCGGCACCCGAGCCGGTGAGCTGGTGGCGACGGGTCTCGACGCCCTGCTGGCGGTAGAGCGTCGCGCGGCGCGGCACCTCCGCCAGCTCGCCGCACCAGAGCGCGGCCTCCACCAGGTCGCCGTCAACGCCTACCCACTCCGCCTCCGCGCCAGCGGGAATGAGCGCGTGGTCCAGGCCCGGCGCCACCTTCACCACGGTGCGCGGCACCCGCTCCGCCAGCCCTGTCACGAAGTCCCACGGTGGCGAGTAGGCGCGCGGGTCGAAGATCCGTCGCCCGGTGCCGCTGGCGCGGCGGGCCGGGTCGCAGAACACCCCGTCGACCCGGGAGACGTCGAACGCTGTGGCATCCCCGCACTCGACGGTGAACAGCTCGGCCAGTCCGGCCGCCTCCGCGTTGGCGGCGGCCATCGCGGCGGTCACCGGGTCGGCTTCCACCCCGTACACCCGGATGCCGGCGCGGGCGGCGGCCAGCGCGTCCGCGCCGAGGCCGCAGCCCAGATCGCCAAGGGTGCGCACACCTGCCGCGTGCAGCCGGGCGGCCCGATGGTCGGCGACCACCCGGCGGGTGGCCTGCTCCAGCCCGGGGCGGGTGAGGAACATGGCAGCGGCGGCCGGACCGAACTTGCCGACCGCCCGGTGCCGCAGCTCGGCCTGGGTGAGCGCCGCCGCGGCCAGCGTCGGCGGCACCCCGGCCGCGCGCAGCGCCGACGCCGCGGTCAGCGGATCACCGCCGGCCAGCTCGGCCGCCGCGGTGAGCGCCGCCGACCCCTCGGGGGTACGCAGCGCCGCCAGCTGATCGAGATCCACCCGGCCATTGTCCCGGCCCGGCTCGGCCGCCGGGACGGTGGTGCCAGTCGGCCGGCTCCGGGCGGCCGGCTCTGCCGCGGTGAACGCCTGCGGGCACCGGGGCGGGTGTCGGCGGGGATGTTGGTGTCGCCGGCTGCGTCGGGCGGGGTGTTGGTGTCGGCCGGCCGCGTCGGGCGGGGATGTTGGTGTCGGCCGGCTGCATCTGGCGGGGGTGCGGCCGGTGTCGGGTGTGGTGTCAGCCGGTCGGGGTGGCGGTGATGAAGGCTCGCCAGCTCGCCGGGGTGAAGGTGAGTGCCGGCCCGGCCGGGTCCTTGCTGTCGCGCACGGCGACCATGCCGGGCAGGTTGTCGGCGACCTCGACGCACGCGCCGCCGTTGCTGTTGCTGCGGGAGGACTTGCGCCAGGTGGCGTGGGTCAGGTCCATGTCTGCACCACTTCCTCGATCAGCCGGGCGGACTGCCGGCATGGCAGCGCTTCGCCGGTCACAGTCTCCCAGTGGCGCTCCAGGGCGGCAACGTCGTTCGGGCCGTCCACTGTCTGCCCCCGGAGCTGGTTGTCCAGGTGGGCCAGCTCGGCCCCGTTGCCGAGCCGGGCCAGGATGAACGGCCCGTTGAGCCCGACGTGCCAGGGAGCGTCGGCCGGCACGACCCGGACCTGCACGTTCGGCTCGTTGCTCACCGTCAGCAGGTGCTGTAGCTGCTCGCGCATGATCTTCCGGTCGCCGAGCTGCCGGCGCAGCGTGTGCTCCTCCAGCACCGCGACGAGGTGCGGACGAGGGTCGGCGGTCAGCACGGCCTGCCGGGCGAGCCGGGTCACCACCCGCGTCTCGACCTGCTCGGCGGTCAGCTCGCCGCCCACTCCGAGCATCGCCCGCGCGTACCCCTCGGTTTGCAACAGGCCGGGAATCACGGCCGGGTCGTACCAGCGCAGCGCCGCGGCCTCCCGCTCGTTGTCCTCCCAGGGGCGGAACCAGTCGGGCGCGGCGTGGAAGCGGATCAGCTCCAGCATGCCGACGAAGAGACCACCGGTGTCCAGGGTCGAGTCGACGCGGGCGACGTAATCCGGCTTGACCGGGTTCTGGCCGGTCTCGACCGCACTCACGTACGACGATGAGTAGTTGACCAGTTTGCCCAGCTCCTCCTGGCTGAGCCCGCGCGCCTGGCGTGCGCGGCGTAGCTGTTCGAGCAGGAACGTCAGGGTGGGTATCCGGGACACTCGGCTCCCTTTCCGCAGCTTCCGGTGATGGCAACCGACGGTAGGGAGACGGCCACGCCGGGACGAGGCGCTACCGGCGTGTTGCGGTAACGACTGGCGGAACTGTGGCGACACGGACAGCGGCGCGTTGGCACTCTCCTTGACGGAGTGCTAGCCACGGAATAACCTGCGATTAGCACTCTCACCCTGAGGGTGCCAGCTTCCGGGTCTCGCGACCCGGGTGCGCACGCCAGGCGGACCGGCACCCGCGACGACGGCCCCGCCCGGTGGCATGAGGCAGATTGACGCTGGTCGGCCCCGCCGGCCAGCAACGAAACCAGTACCCCAGGAGGGTATGCCCGTGACTACCGCGACCAAGGTTGCGATCAAGCCGCTCGAGGACCGCATCGTGGTCCAGGCGAACGAGGCTGAGACCACCACGGCGTCGGGCATCGTGATCCCCGACACCGCCAAGGAGAAGCCGCAGGAGGGCACCGTCCTCGCTGTGGGCCCGGGGCGCGTCGACGACAACGGCAACCGGGTTCCGGTTGACGTGCAGGTCGGCGACACCGTCCTTTACTCGAAGTACGGCGGCACCGAGGTCAAGTACGCCGGCGAGGAGTACCTGGTGCTCTCCGCCCGCGACGTCCTCGCGGTCATCGAGAAGTAAGCAACCGATCAGTGTCACTGCCCCGGTCCGGCTCGCCGGGCCGGGGCAATGGCGCTTCGAAGGGACATTTATGGCGAAGATCCTGAGCTTCTCGGACGACGCCCGGCACCTGCTGGAGCACGGTGTCAACGCCCTCGCTGACGCGGTCAAGGTCACCCTCGGCCCGCGCGGGCGCAACGTCGTCCTGGACAAGAAATTCGGTGCGCCGACGATCACCAACGATGGTGTGACCATCGCCAAGGAGATCGAGCTCACCAACCCGTACGAGAACCTTGGCGCGCAGCTGGTCAAGGAGGTGGCGACCAAGACCAACGACGTCGCCGGCGACGGCACCACCACCGCGACAGTGCTCGCCCAGGCGATGGTCCGCGAGGGCCTGCGCAACGTGACCGCCGGGACCAACCCGGCCGGCCTCAAGCGGGGCATCGACGCGGCGGCCACCAAGGTCTCCGAGGCGCTGCTCGGCCGTGCCGCCGAGGTCACCAGCAAGGAGTCGATCGCGAACGTGGCGACGATCTCCGCGCAGGACGCCACCATCGGCGACCTGATCGCCGAGGCGATGGAGCGGGTCGGCCGCGACGGTGTCATCACCGTCGAGGAAGGCTCCATGCTCACCACCGAGCTGGACGTGACCGAGGGTCTCCAGTTCGACAAGGGCTTCATCTCGCCGAACTTCGTCACCGACCTGGAGAGCCAGGAGTCCGTCCTTGAGGACGCGTACATCCTGGTCACCACCCAGAAGATCTCGGCGATCGAGGAGCTGCTGCCGCTGCTGGAGAAGGTCCTGCAGAACAGCAAGCCCCTGCTGATCATCGCCGAGGACGTGGACGGCCAGGCGCTCTCCACCCTGGTGGTCAACTCGCTGCGCAAGACCCTCAAGGTCTGCGCGGTCAAGGCCCCGGGCTTCGGTGACCGGCGCAAGGCGATGCTCCAGGACATCGCGATCTCCACGGGCGCCGAGCTGGTCGCCCCGGAGCTGGGCTACAAGATCGACCAGGTTGGCCTGGAGGTGCTCGGCACCGCTCGGCGCATCGTGGTCGACAAGGAGAACACCACGATCGTCGACGGCGGCGGCCAGAAGGCCGATGTCGCCGACCGGGTGGCCCAGATCCGCAAGGAGATCGAGGCCTCCGACTCCGACTGGGACCGGGAGAAGCTGGCCGAGCGGCTGGCGAAGCTCTCCGGTGGCATCGCCGTCATCAAGGCTGGCGCGGCCACCGAGGTCGAGATGAAGGAGCGCAAGCACCGCATCGAGGACGCCATCGCGGCGACCAAGGCTGCGGTCGAGGAGGGCACCGTGCCCGGCGGCGGCGCCGCCCTGGTGCAGATCCTCTCGGTGCTCGACGACGACCTGGGCTTCACCGGTGACGAGAAGGTAGGCGTCTCGGTCGTCCGCAAGGCGCTCGTCGAGCCGCTGCGCTGGATCGCCCAGAACGCCGGCCACGACGGTTACGTGGTGACGCAGAAGGTCGCCGACCTGGACTGGGGCAACGGCCTCGACGCCGCCAAGGGCGAGTACGTCGACCTGGTCAAGGCCGGCATCATCGACCCGGTGAAGGTGACCCGCAACGCGGTCACCAACGCCGCCTCGATCGCCGGTCTGCTGCTCACCACGGAGAGCCTCGTGGTCGAGAAGCCGGAGCAGGCCGAGCCGGCCGCCGCCGGTGGCGGTCACGGCCACGGCCACCAGCACGGCCCGGGCTTCTGACCGGTAGCGACACCCGTTGCGGGGCACGCCGTCGGACGACGGCGTGCCCCGTTCGTCTGCTCAGGTCCTTACCGAACGCTGACGTTGTTGGCTACCGGGCAGGATGATCGCGCACACTGGGCCGATGAGCAGCACGTCGCGGCGGTACGCCGCGCTGGCCGGAGTGACCGCCGCCGCCGTCGCGATCGGAATCGCCGAGCCGGTGGCGGTGCTGACCGGCCCCCGGTCCGCGCCAGTGGTAGCGGTCGGCGGGGTGGTCGTCGACGCCGTCCCCGAGTCGCTCAAGCAGTTCGCCATCGACCTCTTCGGCACCGCCGACAAGATCGCACTGCTGGTCGGCACCGGCCTGCTGCTCGGAGCGTTCGCCGCACTGTTCGGCATGCTGGCGGCCCGCCGGCTGGCATTCGGCCTCGCCGGCATCGCCGCGTTCGGTGCCATCGGCGTGGCCGCCGCCGTGACCCGCTCCGGTGCGGACGCGGCCGACGCGTTGCCCTCGCTTGTCGGTGCCGGGCTGGGTGCCCTGGTGCTCTGGTTGTTCATCGCCGGCCCGTTCGAGCTGAACCCCTGGCCCTGGTCACCCCCCGCCCCGAGCACGCCATCCGCCCCGACCACGCCCACGCCGCCCGTGCCGGTGACGCCCGCCGCGCCCGCGCCCGTGCCGGTGACCCCGGCCGGGCCGGCCGGTCCCGCGGAGGTCGACCCCGATTCTCGACGGCGGTTCCTCACCGCCAGCGGAGCACTGCTCGGCACCGCCGCGGTAGCCGGTCTGGGTGGCCGGTGGCTGGCCGGTCGGCGCGGAGTGTCCGCCGCCCGGGACGCGATCCGACTGCCCGCGCCGGTGGCCCCCGCACCGGCCGTGCCAGCCGGCGCGGACCTGGCACTCGCCCAACTCGCGCCGTACGTCACCCCGAACTTCGGGTTCTACCGGATCGACACGGCGCTCGTGGTGCCCCAGGTGGATCCGGACACCTGGCGGCTGCGTATCCACGGGCGGGTCGGTACCGAGCGCACCTACAGCTACGCGGATCTGCTGGCCCGTCCACTTGTCGAGCGGTACGTCACGCTGGCCTGTGTCTCCAACGAGGTGGGCGGGGACCTGATCGGCAACGCCCGCTGGCTCGGCGTACCCCTGCGGGAGTTGCTTGACGAGGTCGACCCGGACGCCGACGCCGACCAGGTCGTCGGCCGGTCGGTGGACGGCTGGACCTGCGGCACCCCCACCGCCGCGCTGCGCGACGGGCGGGACGCGCTGTTGGCGGTCGGCATGAACGGCGAGCCACTGCCTGTCGAGCACGGCTTCCCGGTCCGGATGGTGGTGCCCGGCCTCTACGGTTACGTGTCGGCCTGCAAGTGGGTGACCGAGCTGGAACTGACCCGGTTCGCCGACTTCGACGCGTACTGGGTGCCGCGCGGCTGGTCCGCCCAGGGGCCGATCAAGACCCAGTCGCGGATCGACGCCCCCCGCAGTCGTAACCGGCTGACCGCCGGCCCGGTAACCGTCGCCGGGGTGGCCTGGGCCCAGCATCGGGGCATCAGCCGGGTCGAGGTACGCGTCGACGGCGGCGACTGGCAGCAGGCCCAACTGGCCCCGACCGTGTCGGTGGACACCTGGGTGCAGTGGTCCTGGCGCTGGGACGCCACGCCGGGCGAGCACCGGCTCCAGGTCCGGGCGACGGACGCGACAGGCGAAACCCAGACCGAGCGTACGCAGGACGTCGCCCCGGACGGTGCGACCGGCTGGCACACGGTCACCGTCACCGTCCGCTGACCCGCGGCCGGCGTACGCAGCCTGCCGTATCCGCGATGACGTCGCCGGGCGGACGTGGGCCGGACCGTATCGGGACAGGGTGAAGTCATGACTGTTACCGCACGGACCTTCACCATCGCCGGCCTCGTCGTCGGCGCCGCGGGCATCGCCATGCTGTGGGCTGCCGGAGTCGAGTTCCCCATAGCGGTACCGCCCGGGATGATCATCCTGCTGGCTGGCGCCGTCTTCGTCGCGTTCGTACCGTGGCGCTGGTCGCCCGCGGTGGGCGCGCTGCTGGGTCTGTTCGTGACCGTCGGGTTCCTGATCAGCCCGACCGGGGTGGACAACCTGCTCGGGCGGCACGGAGCCGACGTGGCGACCGGACAGTTCATCCAACTGGTCGGGGTGCTGACCGCGCTGATCGCCGGGGCGTTGGCCACCAACGCTGCCCGTCGGATGTCCCAGCGTCACCGATCCGGGCGGCTCGGGGTTACCCGCTGAGTCGCGCATCCAGCCGCGGACCAGCCGAAGACGCCGCTGGCCGGCACCCGGGTGGGGTGCCGGCCAACGGTCGGGTCGTGCGGTGGGTCAGCTGTTCCAGTACTGGCCGACCAGGTCGGCAGCCTGCTGCTCCCACTGGGCGTACGCGTCCGGGTACGCCGAGACCTGCACGGTCTGCGCGGCCACGGTCAGCGGCATGTCCTGCCACCCGTCAACCTGACGCAGGCCCTTGAGGAACGCCGTCGTCGAGTACTCGGGGTCGGTGATCTGCTCCGGCGTACCCCAACCCGAACTCGGGCGCTGCTGGAACAGGCCCAGCGAGTCGTGGTCGTTCATGTCACCGAGGTGACCCAGGTTTTCCAGCTTCGACTCCTGCAGGCTCGTCGCGATCGAGATCACGGCGGCCCGCTCCGGCAGACCGGCCTTCTTCGTGGCGGCGATGATCGCCTTGACGTTGGCGGTCTGCTCGTCGTTCAGGTCGATGTGGGACTGGTTGCCCTGGGTGCCGTGCGGGATCAGCTTGGCGGGGTCCGGCTTGTCGGCCTGCACCGCTACCGCGACCGGCTTGGCGTCCACGGCGTTGGTGTGGGCGGCGATCGGGCCGGCGAACACACCACCGGCGAACGCGAGACCAGCAACGGACAGCACGCTGTTACGGAAGATCGTGTTCATGGGGGTAGCTCCTTCGGGGGTAAGGACACCCGCCTGAGGGCTGCGGATGTGAGCACCTCGTCCGGCGCTGCAAAAGGGGGGAAGTCTTTCGGCGACCAGCAGAGCCCGGGGGCTTGCGGTGCCGGGTCCGTGTGTAACGACCGGGGGGCCGCTGTCATTCCGGGGGCGGCCCATCCATCGGCACCCCCGTGGGGCGGTGACCGGGCGGTCGTTCGTGGGGACTGCAACGACCAGGCCCCGGCCCGCATTCCAGCCCCGGGGGCGGGGCGGCGGGGCGGTGGTGCTGCGATCGTCAGGGTGTGTAACGACCCCGGCCCGGCCATGATTCCGGGCCACGGGTGCACCCGGTCACAGGTCAACGACCCTCAGACCGGACAAAGCGCCCATCAGTGCGGCAGGTTCACCACGTGGGCTGACGCGAAACCGCGCCCCCGAACCGGGAGCGCGGTTTCGCGAAATCAGGGACGTGTGGGGTCAGGCGACGTGGCGTTGCTGGATCGGGATGGCCGACTTGTGTGGGCTGCCCAGTCGGGCCTCCAGTCGGGCGACGTCGACCCGGGCGTGCCGGCGGTCGGCGAGGTCCTCCCAACCGACGGCCAGCAGTCGGAGCCGTTCCGACTCGCTGAAACCACCCCAGACGCCGTAGGGCTCGCGAACCGACAGGGCGTGCGCGGCGCACTCGGCCCGAACCGGGCAGGCGCGGCAGACCGCCTTGGCGGCCGACTCCCGACGCAGCCGGGAGGAGCCTCGCTCGCCGTCGGGGTGGAAGAACTGGGCGCTGTCCCGACCTCGGCAGGCACCGAGCCGCTGCCAGTCCCAGAGATCGACGATGGGCCCGGGCAGTCTACGTACGTTCGACATCAGCACCCCTCCTCCCGCGCGGCTCCGCGAGAAATCCATGTGGCCGGCATCCGGGCGGCGGGCCGCGCAGGCGCACCGTTCCCGGCCTGTGGCCCTCCCGGTACCCGGACCGTTGACGGCTCACACATCTGTGATCGAAAACGTCCTAGAAATTGCGGCTTTTGCCCCAACTGTCGGAAAAGTTCGAAGGATTGCCGGGAACCCCCTCCTCAGCCGACCCCGTCATGGTCTGCTCGTTGGCGGAGAGGAGACCACAGTGCGTACCGTCCTTGTGTGCGTTCGGACACCGCTCGCGGCCCAGCACCTTACTTCTGCTGCCGCGCGGCTGGGGTTGTCCGCAATCGTTCGTACCGCCGTCTCCGATCCTGAGGTGATGCTGCGGCTCGCCGAGCGACCGGCTGACGTGGTGCTGGCCGACACGGCCCTGACCCGGCCGGACAGCGCCGGCTTCGTCCGTCGGGTGCTGGCCCGCGCGCCGCACGCCGCGGTGCTGCTGCTCGGCACCGAAGAGTCCGAGGCCGCGGCGGCCACCATCAGCGCCGGGGCCCGGGGTCTCATCCAGAACGTCGACCACGACCTGACCAGCGCGGTGGCGAAGGCGCTGCTGCTGCTCACCGCCCCCGGCCGGACGTCACGGCAACGGGTCACCGATCCGGCCCGGGACGCCGCGGCGGTGGGCGGCTCGGGTCGGTCCGGGCCGTCCTCGCGTGGCTCCGGCGATCCCGGCTGGACGGCCACGCCCGGCGAGGGGCAGGCGGGGGTGCCGTCGGTGCCGGTGCAGCGGGGTGACGACGAGGTCGAGTCGGCGACCGGCGAGTCGGCGGATCAGACCGATCCCGCCCGGCCCGCCCCGAACGCCCGGCCCAGCCGAGCGTCGATCGGGCTGACCGAGCGCGAGCTTCAGGTGCTGCTCGGCATGGCCGAGGGCAAGAGCAACGCGGAGATCGGTCGGGAGCTGTTCGTGTCGGAGGACACCGTCAAGACGCACGCCCGACGGCTGTTCCGCAAGCTCGGCGCTCGAGACCGGGCACACGCGGTGGCAGCAGGCTTCCGGGCCGGCCTGGTCGCCTGAGCCGGGCCCGTCACTCGGTGACGGTCGGGGGGTCCGACTCGTCCTCGGTGCCCTCGGTCAGGGTGTCGTGCACCCCGTCGGCGTAACCCCGGGCATAGTCCCAGGTCACGTAGTGATCCGGGTCGGGGTCGTAGGCGGGCTCGTGCACCCGGGGCCGACCGGAGTTGAGCAGGTGCCGCAGGTTGCCGCGGAGCAGGTCCCAGTCGAAGTAGTGCGGTTCCCGGCAGTCCTCGCATTCGATCACCAGCCCACGGACCCCGATCGGGGCCAGCAGGGCCTGGTAGATCTCCAGGTCGGCGAGGTCTTCGAGCACATCCTGCCGTTCGACGTCGGTCAGCGGATCCGGCGTCGCGTCATCGCCCGGGTCATCCAGACCCGCTGTCGGATCGGCCGGGTCGCCATTGAACGGGTCGATGGGCTCGTCGTGCACCCCCTCACCGTAGACCCAACGCGGCGGGAACGTCCGCCCCCCGGCCTCCGCGCCGAGCCGGCCTGCCACGGAGGGGTCGCCCAGCTCACTGGGTACGATGAGGCGACGGGCCGGCAGCGTGGCGCGCTCCGGTGCCCGCCCGCGCCACCTCGCTGAAGCCCATCCGAGCAGCTCAGGGGAGCAATCGTGGAAAATTCGCCCAGCACCGATCTGCCGGCCGGCGTCGAGCACGCCGACCTGGGCGGCCACCTGCCCGAGCTGCCGGCCGGCTCCGCCCGGGTGGTTCCGCTCGGCCTCACCTTCGACGACGTGCTGTTGCAGCCGGGCGAGTCGGACGTGGTGCCCAGCCGGGTCAACACCCGCACGAAGCTCACCCGCAACATCGAGCTGTCGATTCCGCTGCTGTCCAGTGCGATGGACACGGTGACCGAGGCCCGGATGGCGATCGCCATGGCCCGCCAGGGTGGCATCGGCGTGCTGCACCGCAACCTCTCGATGGAGGACCAGGCGCTCCAGGTCGACCTGGTCAAGCGGTCCGAGTCCGGCATGATCACCAACCCGGTGACCGCCAGCCCGGACGACACGCTGCGCGAGGTCGACGAGTTGTGCGGGCGTTACCGCATCTCCGGCGTACCGGTGGTGGACGGCGACGGCCAACTGGTCGGCATCGTCACCAACCGGGACATGCGGTTCGTCTCCGAGCCGAACACCCCGGTCCGCGAGATCATGACCCACACTCCGCTGATCACCGCGCGGGTCGGGGTGAGCAAGGACGACGCCCTGGCGCTGCTGCGCCAGCACAAGGTCGAGAAGCTGCCGATCGTCGACGACTCGGGCCGGCTGCGTGGCCTGATCACCGTCAAGGACTTCACCAAGAGCGAGCAGTACCCGGACGCCAGCAAGGACGACGCCGGCCGACTGCGGGTCGCCGCCGCCATCGGTGTCGGCGAGGACGCGTACAAGCGGGCCCGGGCCCTTGTCGACGCGGGCGTCGACGTGCTGATCGTGGACACCGCGCACGGTCACCAGCGGGCCGTGCTGGACATGGTCCGTCGGCTCAAGGCCGACGTGGCGGTCGACGTGATGGGCGGCAACGTGGCCACGTACGCGGGCGCGAAGGCGCTCGTCGACGCCGGCGCGGACGGCGTCAAGGTGGGCGTGGGTCCGGGCGCGATCTGCACCACCCGGATCGTCGCCGGGGTCGGCGTGCCGCAGGTGACCGCGATCATGGAGGCGGCCCGGGCCGCCCGCCCGGCCGGTGTGCCGGTGATCGGCGACGGTGGCATCCAGTATTCCGGCGACATCGCCAAGGCCCTGGTGGCCGGCGCCGACACCGTGATGCTCGGCAGTCTGCTGGCCGGTTGCGAGGAGAGCCCCGGCGAGCTGATCTTCGTCAACGGCAAGCAGTTCAAGACCTACCGCGGCATGGGGTCGCTCGGGGCGATGCAGTCCCGGGGTCAGGCCAAGTCGTACAGCAAGGACCGCTACTTCCAGCAGGACGTGCTCAGCGACGACAAGCTGGTCCCGGAGGGCGTGGAGGGTCAGGTGCCCTACCGGGGGCCGCTCTCCCGGGTGGCGCACCAGCTGGTCGGCGGGTTGCGACTGGCCATGGGGTACGCCGGTGCGGAGAACATCCCCGATCTGCACCGCCGGGGCCAGCTCATCCGGATCACCGCGGCCGGCCTGAAGGAGAGCCACCCGCACGACATCCAGATGACCGTCGAGGCGCCCAACTACCACACCCGCTGATCCAACACCCCCAACCACCTGGAGTCCCCCATGCGTGACGTGGTCGAGATCGGGCTGGGCAAGACCGCGCAGCGCGGCTACCACCTGGACGACATCGCCATCGTGCCGAGCCGCCGCACCCGGGACGTCGACGACGTGTCGACCTCCTGGCAGCTCGACGCGTACCCGTTCGGCATTCCCTGCGTCGGCCACCCCTCCGACGCCACGATGAGCCCGTCGTCGGCGGTGCGGCTCGGTCAGCTCGGCGGGTTGGGCGTGCTCAACGTCGAGGGTCTGTGGACCCGCTACGAGAACCCGACGAAGGTGCTTGACGAGTTGGCCGGCCTCGACGAGGACGCCCGCGCCACCAAGCGGCTCCAGGAGGTGTACGCGGAGCCGATCCGCCCGGACCTGATCGCCGAGCGGGTTCGTGAGCTGCGCGCCGGTGGCGGCACGGTGGCGGTGCGGGTCTCCCCGCAGCACACCCTCGCGCTGGCCCCGGTGATCCTGGACGCCGGGGTGGACATCCTGGTCATCCAGGGCACCATCGTCTCGGCCGAGCACGTGTCGACGACCGACGAGCCGTTGAACCTCAAGGAGTTCATCGCCGACCTCGACCTGCCGGTGATCGTCGGTGGTTGCACCGACTACAAGACCGCGCTGCACCTGATGCGTACCGGCGCGGCCGGGGTGATCGTGGGCATCGGTGGCGACGAGTGGTCGACGACCGAGTCGGTGCTGGGCATCCGGGTGCCGATGGCCACCGCGATCGCCGATGCCGCGGCGGCCCGTCGCGACTACCTCGACGAGACCGGCGGCCGGTACGTGCACCTGATCGCCGACGGCGACATGCAGACCTCGGGTGACATCGCCAAGGCCCTCGGCTGCGGCGCGGACGCGGTGATGCTCGGTGAGCCGCTGTCGCTGTGTGACGAGGCGCCCGCCGGTGGCGCCTGGTGGCACTCGGCGGCGAGTCACCCGTCGCTGCCCCGGGGCGCGTTCGAGGTGGCCGGTGAGCCGCTCGGGTCGATGGAGGAGCTGCTCTTCGGGCCGGCGGACGAGGCCGACGGCCAACTCAACCTGTTCGGTGGGCTGCGTCGGGCGATGGCCAAGTGCGGTTACCGCGACCTGAAGGAGTTCCAGAAGGTCGGCCTGGTCCTCGACCGCTGACCCGTTGCGCGTACACGTGAAGGCCGGCCCCCGCGCAGTGCGGGGCCGGCCTTCGTCGCGGCACGCCCCCGGACCCCGCAAAAGGCCGATACCGGTCATCCGGTCGGCGCGGCTGGCTACGCTCGTCCTGACCCGGGGACCCGCGGGAGGAGTCTGCATGGTCCGGACCGGACGCTCGCCTGCCGGCCGCCGGCTGGCCACCGCGCTCACCTGTCTCCTCGGGCTGCTGCTGGCCGGCTGCCCGAGCGCGCACCGGGACGGTTTCCGGCCCGGTGCGGCCGACGCCGGTGACCCGTACGTGCCGGGACACGGCAACGGTGGCTACGACGTCACCCACTACGGCCTGGACGTCCGCTACGACCCGTCGACCGATCGGCTGAGCGGTCGAGCCGTCATCACCGCCACGGCCACCCAGGACCTGTCCCGGTTCAATCTGGACCTGGTCGGTCTGGACGTGAGCGCGGTCCGGTTGGGTGACGCGCGGGCCGACCACCGCCGCGACGACGACGAGCTGGTGGTGACGCCGCGCGACGGTCTCCCGCGTGGCAGGCAGTTCACAGTGACAGTCGACTACGCGGGCGTGCCCACCGCCGTCGCGGACGGGACGTTGGGCAGCGGTGGTTTCCTGCACACCGCCGACGGCGCTGTCGCGCTCGGCCAACCCGACTCGGCCGCCACCTGGTTCCCGGTCAACGACCACCCGTCGGACAAGGCCAGCTACGACCTGGCGGTGACAGTGCCGGACGGCCTGGCCGCGCTGAGCAACGGGGTTCCCGGGCCGAAGAGCAGCGCCGACGGCTGGACCACCTGGCACTGGTCGGAGCGCACCCCGATGGCCAGTTACCTGACGACGCTGGTGATCGGTGACTACCGGGTGGAGACCAGCACGCACGCCGGCCGGCCGATGGTCACCGCGGTGGCGGCGAGCCTGCCACCGGCCGGCGGCGCAGCCAGCTCACTGGCCCGCACCGGTGCGATCGCCGACTTCCTGGCCAGCCGCTTCGGCCCGTACCCGTTCGACTCGTACGGCGGGATCGTGATCGCCGACGACCGCGTCGGGTACGCGCTGGAAACCCAGTCCCGCCCGGTCTACGGGCCCGCGTTCTTCGCCGACGACCGCCCCAACCCGAGCGTCGTCGCGCATGAGTTGGCGCACCAGTGGTTCGGCGACAGCGTGTCGGTGGGCAGGTGGAGCGACATCTGGTTGAACGAGGGCTTCGCCAGCTACGCCGAGTGGCTGTGGGCGGAACACGACGGCGGCCCGACCGCCGAGCGCACCTTCGAGTTGCAGTACGCGGCTACCGACTGGTCGCAGCCGTCGGTCGAGCCGGGCCGGGAGCGGATGTTCGGTGCGGCCGTCTACAAGCGCGGGGCGCTGGCCGTGCACGCGTTGCGTCGGACCGTCGGTGACGACACGTTCTTCCGCATCCTGCGGACCTGGACCACCGAGCGGGCGACGGGCAACGCGAGCACCGGCGACCTCGTCGCGCTTGCCGAGCGGGTATCGGGCCGGCCGCTCCGACCCCTCTTCGACGCCTGGTTGGTGGGTGCTTCGGCGCCCACACTGCCGTGACGCAGGCGTGATGGCCGGTCGATATGCTGCCGCCTGCGAACGGCGGGGAGACACCCGCTCGCGCGGGGCGGCGTGAGCCGTCGCCGCCACCGTACGGGGGAGGGTGTGGGATGCGGGTGACGCGACGCAGACTGCGGATGGGCTCGGCTCTGCTGGTGACGGGGGCTCTCGTCCTGTCCGGATGCGACTCGACGGGCACCGAGGCCGCGCCCTCGCCCAGCGCGTCGTCGACGGCCGCGCGGACGTTCACCGCGGGCGCGGCGGGGGTCGGCGACACCTACTTCCCGAGCTACGGCAACGGCGGCTACGACGTCGCACGGTACGTGGTCAAGGTGCGCTACGACCCCGCGAAGGACCGACTTACCGGTACGACCACAGTGCAGGCCACCGCGACGGCCGACCTGTCGACGTTCAACCTCGACCTCGCCGGCCTGACGGTCAGCGCGGTCACCGTGGACGGTGCACCGGCGACGCACCGCCGGGAGCGGAACGAGCTGGTCATCAAGCCCACTTCCGGCCTGATCAACGGCAACGGGTTCGTCGCCGAGATCGCCTACGAGGGCGTGCCGAAGCCGCTGAAGAACGAGGCTCTCGGTGAGGGTGGATTCCTGCACACCCCCGACGGTGCCATCGCGCTCGGGGAGCCCGAGTCGGCAAGCACCTGGTTCCCGGTGAACGACCACCCGTCAGACAAGGCCACGTACGACTTCGAGATCACCGTTCCCGACGGTGTCACCGCGATCAGCAACGGCGTTCCCGGCGGCAAGACCAGTACGGCGGGGTGGACCACCTGGAAGTGGTCGGAGAAGTCGCCGATGGCCAGCTACCTCAGCACGCTCGTGATCGGCGAGTTCCGGATCACCACTGCCACGCACCGGGGGAAGCCGGTCTACAGCGCGGTGGCGATCGCGGCCAACGGTTCCGCGGACTCGGCGATCGCCGAGACCACCAAGGTCGCCGACTACCTGGAGACCGTGTTCGGGCCGTACCCCTTCGACGCGTACGGCGGTGTGGTGGTCTCGGACAGCCGGATCTCCTACGCGCTGGAGACGCAGAGCCGGCCGGTCTACCCGGCGGGTTTCTTCCGGCAGGGTTCGAACACCGCTGTGGTCGCCCACGAGCTGGCGCACCAGTGGTTCGGCGACAGCGTATCGCTGGGCAAGTGGGAGGACATCTGGCTCAACGAGGGCTTCGCGACGTACGCGGAGTGGCTCTGGGTCGAGCACACCAGGGATTCCACTGTCAAGGAGGCGTTCGACAGCCGGTACGCCAGGCCATCCGAGAAGTTGTGGAAGACGCCGCCGGGCAAGCCGGGGGCGGAGGAGCTGTTCAGCGAGTCGGTCTACCAGCGTGGTGCGATGACGTTGCACGCCCTGCGGGTGTCCGTCGGCGACAAGGCGTTCTTCGAGATCGTCAAGACCTGGGCGGCGGAGAAGCGCAACGGCACCGCCACCACCGCCGAGTTCGTGGCGCTCGCCGAACGTATCTCCGGCAGGCAGCTCGACACGCTCTTCGACGCCTGGCTCTACGGCACCAAGAAACCCGTCCTGCCCAAGCGGCTCTGACCGCTGTCAGTTCTTGACGACCAGAGTGGGGTTGGCGGCGAGGTAGGTGTCCGCGCGGCCGGCCCGGAGTTCGGTGATGAACTTCCGGCCGACGCCGGTGAGCTGTTCGCCCCGGTAGGCGCTGCCCTTGCCGACGCCGGACCCGGGCAGACCGACAAGCGTGAAGCGGTTCTCCGGCACCCCACTCAGGGCGTAGGCGATGTCCACGATCCGCTGTCCACCCACGTACACCAGTGTGTCGCCGAGCGCGGCGACCACCTGGTCGACCCGTTCCGGTTGCCGGGCCAGCCCTTCGTCCAGGATCTTGCGGGTCAGCGCCTTGATGAGTTGTTGCTGGTGTCGCTGCCGGGCGTAGTCGCCGCCGGTGATGTAGCGCTGCCGCGCGTAGTCGAGTGCCTGCCAGCCGTTCAGGTGCTGCTCGCCCTTCTCGTAGACCTGCTGTGGCCCGGTGTACCCGCCGGGTGCGCTCTCCCGGTACTTGCCGTCCGGCCGGCGGTGCAGCGAGGCCACCCGCTGGTCGACGTAGATGTCCACCCCGCCGAGCGCGTTCACCAAACGGTCGAAGCCGTTGAACGTGAGCACCGCGCCCGCGTCGATGCGCAGCCCGGTGTATCCGCTGACGGTGCTGCGCAGCAGCTCGTACCCCTGGGCGGTGCTTGGTTGTTTGGGCTTGCCCGCCACCCGGCTGCCGAAGCTCATCGCGTGGGTGAGTTTGGTCTTGCCGCCCTTGTAGTCGGCCTTCGGGAACGCCGGGATGTCGACAAGCAGGTCGCGGGGGAGCGAGAAGAGGTACGCCTGGCCCAGCCCCTTGGGTACGTGCAGCACCAGCACGGCGTCCGCGTGCGGTTCCCAACCGGGCACGCTGACCCGGGTGTCCACCCCGACCAGCAGCAGGTTGAGCGGGCCGGTGATGTCCGCGCCCGGCGGTGGGCCGCTGGGGCTCGGGGTGGGCGTCGTGACCGGCGACGGCGTCGGCGAGCCGGCCACCGGAGCCCCGCCGGGCTCGCTGTCGCCGGTCAGCCGGGTGATCACCACAGTGCCGGCCGCGATCAGGGCGACGACGGCAAGGGCCGTCAACCCGAGCAGCAACCACCGCCGGCGCGGCGCCATCGACCCGAGGACCATCATGGATTCCTTCCACCCGTCTGGTGAACAACGCTCCGACGGGTGCTCCGGGTTGCGGCCGGAAGGCGCCGGGTCGGTCGGCCGGAGCATGATCGCGCGAAATCGGGCGCTGGCGCGAGCGCTACTCGCGAGTAATGATGCCTCCATGCGGTACGACGTGCTCGTCATCGGGTCCGGCTTCGGCGGCAGCGTCACAGCGCTCCGGCTGGCCGAGAAGGGCTACTCCGTCGCCGTGCTGGAAGCGGGCCGCCGCTTCGCCGACGACGAGTTCCCGCAGACGTCCTGGCGCGCCCGCCGGTTCCTGTGGGCACCGAAGCTGGGCTGCTACGGCATCCAGCGGATCACCCTGCTCCGCCCGGCCGCGAAGCGCTCCGGCGGTGGTGTGCTGGTGCTCTCCGGAGCCGGGGTGGGTGGCGGCTCGCTGGTCTACGCGAACACCCTCTACGAGCCGCTGCCGGCCTTCTACACCGACCCGCAGTGGCGGGACATCACCGACTGGCGCGGCGAGTTGGCCCGCCACTACGACCAGGCGAAGCGGATGCTCGGCGTCACCACGTACCCGGTGAACACCGGCGCGGACCGGGCGATGCGGGCGGTGGCCGAGCGGATGGGGGTGGGGCACACCTTCCACCCCACCCCGGTCGGGGTGCACATCGGCCGTCCCGGCGAGCGGGTCGCCGACCCGTACTTCGGCGGCGCCGGCCCGGAGCGCACCGGCTGCACGCACTGCGGCGGGTGCATGACCGGCTGCCGGCACGGGGCGAAGAACACCCTGGTCAAGAACTATCTCTATCTCGCCGAGCGGCTGGGCGCCGTGGTGCACCCGCTGACCACCGTGACCGCCGTCAAACCCGCCGCAGAGGGTGGGTACGAGGTGCACACCGTCCGCACCGGCGCCTGGGTGCGTCATCGCCGCCAGGTGATCCACGCCGACCAGGTGGTGTTCGCCGCCGGGGCGCTCGGCACCCAACGGCTGCTGCACGCGATGAAGGACGACGGCGTGCTGCCCGGGCTCTCACCGCGCCTGGGAGAGCTGACCCGGACCAACTCCGAGGCGATCCTGGGTGCCTCGGTGGCACGCCAGCAGGCCCGGGCCGAAGGGCTGGACTTCACCGGCGGCGTGGCGATCACCAGCTCGTTCCACCCGGACCCGCAGACCCACATCGAGCCGGTCCGCTACGGGCGCGGCTCCAACGCGATGGGGCTGCTCCAGTCGCTGCTCGTCGACGGCGGCCCGCACCGGGTGCGGCGCTGGCTGGGCAGCATCGTGCGGCAACCGGGGCTGGCCGCCCGGATGGTGTCGGTGCGCGGCTGGTCGGAGCGGACGGTGATCGCCCTGGTGATGCAGTCGGTGGACAACTCGCTGACCACCAGGTGGCGGCGCGGCGCCTTCGGTCCTCGCCTGGTCGCCGGCCCAGGGCACGGCAGCCCCAGCCCGACCTGGATCCCCGCTGGCAACACGGCGGCCCGGTTGCTCGCCGAGGAGATCGGCGGTACGCCCGGCGGCTCGCTCACCGAACCGTTCGACATCCCGATCACCGCGCACATCCTGGGCGGGGCGGTGATCGGCGCCACCCCGGCCGACGGGGTGATCGACCCCTGGCACCGGGTGTACGGGCACCCTGGCCTGCACGTCGTCGACGGCGCGGCGGTCTCGGCCAACCTCGGCGTGAACCCGTCGTTGACGATCACCGCCCAGGCCGAGCGGGCGATGTCCTTCTGGCCCAACCGGGGCGAGGAGGACCCGCGCCCGCCGCTCGGGTCCGCGTACCGTCGGCTGACACCAGTGCCCCCGCACCACCCGGCGGTGCCGGCGGACGCCCCGGGCGCGCTGCGTCGGTGAGCCCGGGCCGGCCGGCGGGCGAGCCGGTGCCGGGCGCGGCCGTGACTGTCGGTAGGCTTTGCGCACATGAGCCTGCCTCGCCCCGTCCTCGTGGTGGACTTCGGAGCCCAGTACGCCCAGCTCATCGCGCGCCGGGTCCGCGAGGCGAAGGTCTACTCCGAGATCGTGCCGCACTCGATGCCGATCGCCGAGATGCTGGCGAAGAACCCCGCCGCGATCATCCTCTCCGGTGGCCCGGCCAGCGTCTACGCGCCGGACGCCCCGCAGATCGACGCGGGCGTGTTCAGCGCCGACGTGCCGGTCTTCGGCATCTGCTACGGCTTCCAGGCGATGGCCCAGGCGCTCGGTGGCACGGTGGCGAGGACCGGCAACCGTGAGTACGGTGGCACGCCGCTGCGACCCCGCCTGCTCGATCCGGGTGTGCTGCTGCGCGACCTGCCGGCGGACCTGCCGGTCTGGATGAGCCACGGTGACGCCGTGACCGAGGCGCCCGAGGGCTTCACGGTGACCGCCGAGTCGGCCGGCGCTCCGGTGGCCGCCTTCGAGGACCTGGCCGGGCGGCGGGCCGGCGTGCAGTTCCACCCGGAGGTCGGGCACACAGCGCACGGCCAGGAGATGCTCACCCGCTTCCTGTACGACATCGCCGGCATCGAGCCGACCTGGACGCCCGAGAACATCATCGACGAGCAGGTTGCCCGGATCCGCGCCCAGGTGGGCGACAAGGAGGTCATCTGCGGCCTGTCCGGCGGGGTGGACTCCGCGGTCGCCGCCGCGCTCGTGCACAAGGCGGTCGGTGATCAGCTCACCTGCGTCTTCGTCGACCACGGTCTACTGCGCGCGGGCGAGGCCGAGCAGGTGGAGAAGGACTACGTAGCGGCCACCGGCATCAAGCTGAAGGTGGTCGACGCCACCGACCGGTTCCTCGGCGCGCTGGCCGACGTGACCGACCCGGAGCAGAAGCGCAAGATCATCGGTCGGGAGTTCATCCGGGTCTTCGAGGCCGCCGCCCGCGAGATCGCCTCACACGGCGACGTGGAGTTCCTCGTTCAGGGCACCCTCTACCCCGACGTGGTGGAGTCTGGCGGCGGCACCGGCACCGCCAACATCAAGAGTCACCACAACGTCGGCGGGCTGCCGGAGGACCTGAAGTTCGCGCTCGTCGAGCCGCTGCGCACCCTGTTCAAGGACGAGGTCCGCGCGCTCGGCCTCCAGTTGGGCCTGCCCGAGGCGATGGTCTGGCGGCACCCGTTCCCCGGCCCCGGCCTGGCCATCCGGATCATCGGCGCGGTCAACCAGGAACGCCTCGACCTGCTCCGCCAGGCCGACCTGATCGCCCGCGAGGAGTTGACCGCAGCCGGCCTGGACCGGGGCGTCTGGCAGTTCCCGGTGGTGCTGCTCGCCGACGTGCGCAGTGTCGGTGTGCAGGGAGACGGGCGCAGCTACGGGCATCCCGTGGTGCTGCGCCCGGTCTCCAGCGAGGACGCGATGACCGCCGACTGGTCCCGGCTGCCCTACGAGGTCGTCGCCCGGATCTCCACCCGGATCACCAACGAGGTGGCCGAGGTCAACCGGGTGGTGCTGGACGTGACAAGCAAGCCGCCGGGCACCATCGAGTGGGAGTGAGCCGGCCTCACGCGGCCGGCGGCGGGCTGGACGGCGTCGTCGGCGGGTAGGGCGGCGTCGGGGCGTACCCGGGGGCAGGCCCGGCGGTCGGCGGTGGGCCGGCGTGCGGCGCGACGCCCGCGGCGTGCGGCCAGGCCGGCGCGCCGGTGGGCTCCTCGGGCATCAGGAACCACATGATCGGGTACGCGAGCAGCGCGAGCCCGCCGGTGAGCAGGCCGGTGACCGCGAAGGCCACCCGGACCACTGTGGGGTCGACCGCGAAGTAGCGGCCGACGCCGCTCGCGACCCCCGCGACCATGCGGTCGGTGGTGGGTCGACGGAGCTGCTTGTACGGGGCGTGGGGAGCGGTGGTCGATGTCATGCCTCCACGGTCCGCGCCGGGGCCTGTCCCGCCCTCGGTGACCGCCCGGATCCTTACCCTGACCGATCCCTGATTGAGGCCAGACAGTCAGGAATCCGACTCTTTTCCGTTCCGGTAACCCGGCCCGGGGAGAATTTGCTTCCGTGACCACCTTGCTCAAGCCGCTCCGCAGGATCGCGGCATACGCAGTTTGTGCTGATTCAAGCGGCCGCGTCTTGCTGGTCCGCGCATCGGAGCACTCCGGCACCCCCGGGGCGTGGTCGCTGCCCGGCGGGGCCGTCGACCACGGTGAGGACCCGAACCACACTGTCGTTCGGGAAACCGCCGCCGAGACCGGCCTCTCCGTCGCCGTCTCCGGCCTCGCCGACGTGCTCGCCGACATGCGGGCACTCCCGGACCGGGGCATCACCATCCACACCGACCGGCTGATCTACCGGGTCGCGGTCCGCGGCGGCACCCTCGCCGACCGGGTCGGCGAACGCCCCACCGACCTGGCCCGCTGGTACACCCTCGACGAGGCACGCGAACTGCCGCTGCGCTCGTTCACCGCACGCGCCCTCGGGCTGCCCGCCTCCTCGGCCGACGTGGTGCCCGACGAGGCACCCGAGTTCCCCTCCTTCTACGCCGTGCCCGGCCCCGACGGGCTGCACCGGGCCCAGCGTTTCGCCGCGTACGCGGTCTGCACCGACCCCGCCGGCCGGGTGCTGCTCACCCGCATCTCCGACGGCTACCCGGGCGCCGGCTGCTGGCACCTGCCCGGCGGCGGCACCGACTACGGCGAGCAGCCCGGTGCGGCACTCATCCGCGAACTGGTCGAGGAGACCGGCCAGGCCGGCCGCCTTGTCGAGCTGCTCGGGGTGGCCAGCCACCGCGACGCCGCCTCGCTCGGCCCCGAGGGCTACCCGATCGACTGGCACGGCGTACGCGCCTTCTACCGCGTCGTCGTCGACCAGCCCAACCCACTGACCGTGGCCGACGTGGGCGGCTCCACCTGCGAGGCCCGCTGGTTCGGCCGCGAGGAGTTGGGCGCGCTCCCCACCGACCGCCTCACCGAGGTCACCGCCGAAGCGGTCCAGGCCGCCCAGCTCACCTGACCCCGCAGCCCCTCCCAGCGTCGATCATGAAGTTGTTGCCAGGACGCGCCGAGTTGGATGGCAATAACCTCATGATCGACGGACGGGTCGACCGGGTCGGTCGGCCGGCGGTTGGTGGGGGAGCGGAGTGGGCGGGATGGAGCTTGCGCGGCGCGTTGGTGGCTATGGGATCTTGTGGGACTCGGGCCGGCTGCTGGTGGTGCGGGACGGGGTCGGGGGTGAGTTCCCGGGGATCTGGCGGCTGCCCGGTGGCGCGGTGGCGCACGCCGAGCACCCGGAGCGCGCCCTGGTCCGGGCGGTCGCCGAGCAGACCGGGCTGACGGTGACAGTCGGCCGGCTGCGCGCGGCGGTCGCCGACGTGGTCGCCGGTCCGGAGGACGACGTCTCGCTGCACACCGATCGG
This sequence comes from Micromonospora sp. NPDC049047, assembly GCF_040649135.1. Classification (NCBI taxonomy): domain Bacteria; kingdom Bacillati; phylum Actinomycetota; class Actinomycetes; order Micromonosporales; family Micromonosporaceae; genus Micromonospora; species Micromonospora sp. NPDC049047. Next base: position 36,099 of record NZ_JBEZEY010000014.1, on the reverse strand, counting down.
CTCCTGTTCGAGCTCGGAGCGCCGGACGGCACACCGCGCGAGGCGGGCGGCGGCCCGGTCGACCGGGTGCGCTGGCTCACCCTGGCCGAGGCGGCGGGGGTGCCGCTGACGCCGTTCACCGCCCGGATGCTCGGCCTGCCGGTCACCCCACTGCCGCCCGGAACGCAGCGGTCGCGGGTGGCGCTGCCGCCGTCGCATCCCGATCAGAGGCTGCGCTTCGGGGCGTACGGGCTGGTCACCGACCCGGCTGGGCGGATCCTGCTCACCGAGATCGCGGCCGGTTATCCGGGGGCCGGCCTGTGGCACCTCCCCGGCGGTGGGACCGATCATGGCGAGCAGCCGGCCACCGGTCTGCTGCGGGAACTCATCGAGGAGGGTGGTCAGCGGGGCCGGGTGGGGGAGATCCTCGGGGTGAACAACCTGCACAACCCCGCCGCGCTCGGCCCGGAGGGCCGGCCGCTGGACTGGCACGGCGTACGGGTGGTCTATCGGGTGCTCGTGGACGCGCCCACCGATGCGGTGGTCACCGAATCCACCGGAGGTTCGACGGCGCGGGCCGGCTGGTTCACCCGGGAGCAGGCCCTCGACCTGCCGCTCACTGACATCGCTGCCTCGGCAATCGGACAGCGTGGCCGATAGCACCGCGCTCGACGAGCCGACCTGGTGACCCTCCGGTACAGTCAATGGCGGGAATGATGGAGGAAACGGGCGATGAAGCCCGGGATGGGAATAAGCGAGCGGTTCGCGCGGTTTAGACCAGATATAAGTACCGCCGGCAGCTATCGCCAAGCCATGTTCCCCTATGCGATGGTGTACTCCGCGCAAGAGGCTGCCGGGCCACACGGTCCGGCACGAGACAGCCGGACACCCGCCCCGCGGCGGCTAGCCGATCCGGTGATGGAGGAAACGTGCCGAGAGCCCCATGGCGCCGGCGTCGTACTACTGACAGTCCGCGCCCCGCAGGGCGTCGCTGGGCGGGCCCGTTGCGCCGCAGCAGCACATTCGCCCGCCAGGTGCTGTTGGTCCGGGTGGGTCGCCGTGACGGCGACCTGCACGCGACCGACCTGACCCCGACCGAGCACCGCTACGCCGACCGGCAGCGCCGCCGCTACGGCCTGGACCGGCTCAGCCGGCCGGCTCCGGGCGCCAGCCGAGCGGAGATCGAAGCGATCATGCCGGTCAGTCCGGCGATGCCGCCCGTGGCGCACGTCGACGAGGCGTCGTCGCATTCGATCCCGCTGCTCCCCGGTGAGCGCACCGTCGCCCGCCGGATGAAGTTCGGTCTGGTGAACGCCTGCACGCTGGCGAGCCTGATGCTCGGCATGCTGGCCATCTTCCTGGCCATGCAGAACGAGGTTCGGATCGCCGCACTCTGCCTGATCGCCTGCGTCGCCTTCGACGGCCTGGACGGCGCACTGGCCCGGCGGCTGGGCGTCGCCAGCCCGTTCGGCGCACAGATGGACTCCCTGGCCGACATGTGCTCGTTCGGCCTCGCCGCGCCGGTGGTGGTCTACGCCTCGCTCGCCGGTTCCGTCTCCACGGCCGCGGCGGCGGTGGCGTGCGCCCTGGTCGCGGCCTGCGCCGCGATCCGACTGGCCCGCTTCAACGTCTCGCCGAAGGACGGCCGGTTCTTCTGCGGCGTGCCCACCACGATGGCGGCCGCGGTGCTCGCCGTGACGGTGGCGATCGGTCTGCCCGTGCCCGGTGCCGTGCTTGTCGCGGGTGTCGCGCTGCTCGCCTTCGCGATGGTGTCGAGCTTCCCGTACGCCAAACTCGCCCGACTGGTGAAGCTGCCGCCGTGGCTGTGGCTGGCCCCGGTGATCGGCGCACTTGTCGACATCCGGCTCACGTTCGCGCTGATCGTGGTGGGCTACCTGGTCAGCGGTCCGGTGCTCTGGCTGCGGCAACGTCGTACCGCCTGATCCGTCCGTAACGAGAACGGGGCGCCGCTGACCGCGGCGCCCCGTTCGCACGTTCCGGGTCAGCGCCAGCGGGCGATGACAGTGGACCCGCCCACCACCTTGTCGCCCGGCCCGACCAACGGGTCCGCGGCGTCGGCCGGCAGGTAGACGTCGGTCCGTGAGCCGAAGCGGATCAGCCCGAAGCGCTCGCCCTTGGCCAACAGCGCGCCGATCGGCGCTCGCTGCACGATCCGACGGGCGATCAACCCGGTGCGCTGCGCGACCACCACAGTGCCGCGAGCGGTGTCCAGCACCGTGTACGCGGCCACGTTGTGTTCGGCGTCCGGCTTCATCGCGTTGACGAAGCCGCCGTCGGCGACGAAGTAGTCCACCACCTTGCCCGCGACCGGGGAACGGTTGACGTGCACGTCGAGCACCGACAGGAAAACCGCGACCCGCAGCCACTCGCCGTCGCCGAAGCGCTCGTCGTGCAGTCGCTGCACCGACAGGACCTTGCCGTCGGCGCTGGCGACCACAGCTGTCGGATCCTCCGGTACGTCGCGCTCCGGGTCCCGGAAGAACGCGGCGACCGGCCCGGCGGCCAGCGCCGGCAACAGCCAGAGCTTCGACGACGGGCGGGCAACCCGGGCCAGCGCCGCGAGGCCAAGCGTGATGCCGGCGGCGGCCACCCCGTTGGAGTCGATGTGCATGCCACGGGTCAGCGGCACGCTCGATGGCCGGTACGCGGGCGCGAGCCGCTCCGCCGTGGCGGGGCTCGCCGGGGTGAAGCGCAGTCGGTAGACCCGCACCGGTGGCGAGTTGCGCAGCACCAGATCGGCGCCGATGCCGTAGAGGGCGTCCTGGCGGGCCAACTCGGCGGCAGCCCCGGTGGTCCGGCCGGGCGTGGCGGTGGTCGCCACGCTCAGGACCGCACCGTCGGACAGGTATTTGGTCAAACCCTCGATGGCACTGCGGGTCTCCTCGGCGGTGCCGCTGAACACCTCGCCGGCGATGACGACCCGGGCGGCTTCCGCCTCGGCCAGGGAGTCGACGACCCCCACCCGGTCGGCGACCCAGCGGCCCTGGGCGTTGACGTGCTCGCGGAGCGCGGTGGCGCCGAACGGCTCGGCGGGCACCACGGAGAGCCGGTCACCGGGGAGCAGCGCCTCGATCGCCGCGGCCAGCACCGCGGACTCCGGGCCCACCCCGACCAGCAGGGCGGCCTTGGGCTCGTTGATCCGGGCCAGCTCGGCGACGAGGGTACGGGCGGCTCGCTCGCCGATGCGGACCGGACCGGATCGGCCGGTCGTACGCACGGCGGGGGACTGGGTCATGTCGGGCGGGCTCCTGACGGGGGTAGAGAGGGGAATCGCGGCGGGACCGCCATGGCGGGACGGGCCGGCCGGCGGAGGCGAAATCTCCACCAGCCAGCATATGCGTCCGTCCCGACCAGTGGCACCGCCGTGGTGGTGGAGCCGGCCGAGGCCGGGCTGCGCCCGAGGTCAGGCCTCTCCCCGCCGACCCTCCCGCTCGTCACCCGGGCGGTCGCCGACCGCCTCGGCCGGATGGTCGGGCCGGGTCGGCTCCGGCTTGCTTGGCACCCGACCGCCGAGCGGAAGCGTCGGCTCGTCGGGCTGGCCGCTCTCCGGCTCCGCCGGCGAGTGGGCCAGCCAGGCCGGGTGGATCACGTCGGTGGGAGCGGCCTCCGGTGCTCGTACCTCGGTGGTGGCCGTCTCCGGGGTCGCTGCCGTTGGCGAAGCGTCCCAGGTGGAACGGTCGGCCTCCCAGACCGGCAGTGCCGCACCGGAGGTCGGCATCCCGGAAACCGGAGCGGACGCGCCGGAGCCGGGCGCGGCGGCCACTGTCGCACCGACCTCGGTGGCCTGCTCCGGCTGGCCCGACCGACCCGAGCGCAGTGCGCCGACCAGCCCGAAGACCCCGATCAGGATGAGTGCGCCGGCCAGGAACCAACCGACCGCCGGCAGCGCGAACCCGAGCAGCTGAGCGAGCAGCCACCAGGCCGACAGGGCCAGGAACACGAGCCCGAAGGCGAACGACACCAGATCCGTGCGGTGAGCCTTCACCGGGTCACCTCCAGGTTGCCCGCGTTGACATGGATGTACAGGCGCAGCTTGCCGCCGCCGGCACCGTCGGCACCGAGATCGGTGGTCTCCTGCAGGCGGCCGTCCAGCCCGCCCGAACGGTTGCCGAAGATGGTGGCGTCGCCCGCGTTGACGTCGGCCACCGTGGTGACGTCCACGTTCGGCGGGACGACAACTGTCGCCTTGCCGAAGTTGATGGCCACCGTCACCTGGCTGTCCCGTTTCGCGAAATCGATCCCACGCAGGTCGAGTACGGCGTCACCGAAGCTGTTCTCGTACCTGTCGGCCAGGTCGCGGTAGTCCGTCGGCGCCCAGGTCACCGCCCCGTCGACCCCGCGGATGCGGTCGTAGGACTCGGCGACCGTCGCCGTGCCCAACGCCGCCGCGGTCACCAGACCGAGCGCGATGAGCCAGCGGGCCCGCCCGAACCAGGTGCCGACCAGCAGCCCCAGCCCGATGGTGGCAAGCGCGGCCGCGAAGTACGCCGAGGCGCTGATGGCGAAGACGTCGAGCAGGTCGAGCAGGGCGACCAGACCGAGGACCAGGAAGATCAGGGAGAAGGTCACCGCGCCGAGCGGGGACCGTTCCTTGGGGCGCTTCGGTGGCTTCGGCGGCTTCGGTGGACGGGACGTGGCCGGGGCTGGCGAGGCGTACGGGCCGTGCGGCGCGAACGGGGGGCGGTAGCCGGACGCCGGGGCGGCACTCGGATAGCCGGCCGGGCCGGTGGCCGGGCTGGTCACCGGTGCCGACGGCCACCCGGCGGTGGGCTGGTTGCTGCCCGGCCAGCCGGTGGCGGGTGCCGGCCAGCCCGCTCCCACGGTCGTCGGGTCAGCCGGTTGCCCGGACACCGGGCCCGGCCCGGAGACCGGCTGCGCGGTGGCGGTCGGCGGCAGGTCGTACGTCGAGGTGGTGACGGTGGGCGGTCGCCCCGCGGTCGCGGTGGCGTACGCCGGGGCCCCACCGGCCATCGGTGCCGTCACCGGTGGGACGGTTGGCGGTGCCCCGCCGTACGACGGCGCGGGCCAGGTCACCGGTGGGACCGGGCCGGGCGGGTTACCGGTCGGTGCCGGCCCGGCCGGGGTGCCCGGCTGCGGGCCGCGGTTGTCCCGGTTGAGCAGCAGCGCGCCGGCGACCAGGATGGCCGCGCCGAGCAGCACCGCGCGGAAGGCGTCGGTGACGATGTAGCCGAAGCTTGCCGCGACCAGGATGCCCAGGACGATGACGGTCACCGGCGACATGCTGGAGCGACCGCGACCGAGCATGGACTCGATCGGGGACGCGGTGTCGCCCTCGTTCGGGATGATCAACCAGGCGGCGACGTACACCAGGATGCCGATGCCACCGAAGAACCCGAGCACCGCGAGCAGCACCCGCCAGAGCACCGGGTCGGTGTTCGTGGCCCGCCCGATCGCCGCGCAGACGCCGGCCAGATACCGCCCCTCGCGTGGCCGGACCAACCCGTACCGCGAGGTGAAGCCGGCGCCGAGCGGCGGTGGCGGCGCGGACGGACCCGGACCACCCGGCCCGGGTGGCGTGCCGGCGGCTCCGTAGCCGGCGCCGGCCGCGAACCCCGGCCCGGGACCCCCGGTGGGCGGCGGGTAGCCGCCGGCCGGATCGGCTGGTGTGTCGCCGGTCGCGGGGCCGTGGCCGGTGGGCGGACCGAACGGGCGGGGCTCGGTCCATTCGGCGGGCGTCGTGGCTGGTGGGGGCGGTGCTGAACCACCCGGCTCGGCCGACCCCGGTCGGGGCGGCGGGGCAGCTTCCTCGGTCATGCTTCGATCCTGCTGCCAGGTGAGCCCGAGCGACCTCAGGACCCGACCCTGACCCCACCCTGAGATCCGGCGGCCGGAAATGTCGGGGGCGTCCCCGTGGTCGTCGACGCCGCAGCGTGTGACGATCAGATCACCGACCTCCACCACACCCGCCACTGTGACCAGGGAGCCTCCGATCAGCACCGTGATTCCGCCCCCGCGCCTCTACCGCGCCCCCGAGCACCGGATGGCCGCCGGCGTCGCTGCCGGTATCGCCGACCATCTCGGCATCTCGGTGCTGCGGGTGCGCGTCGCGTTCATGGTGCTGCTCGGCCTGAGCGGGCTCGGCCTGCTGCTCTACGCGGCCTTCTGGGCGGTGGTGCCGTTGCGACCCGGTGACACAGCGGTGCCGCCCCGACGCGATGTCGCCCAACTCCTGCCGTTCGTGGGGATCGGGCTCGGTGTCCTGTTGATCCAGGTGATGGTCTTCGACTCGGTCGGCGCGGCCGGCACCGCCGGTTGGCTGGTGGCCATCATCGCCGTCGGCGCCGGGGTCATCTGGCACCAGTCCGCACCGGAGCGGCGGCGGCAGTGGGGCAACGCGATGCCGGTGCCCTGGCTCGGCGCGGTCGTCGAGGAGAGTGACCGGCGGGCGTTCGTGCTCCGGTTCATCGGCGGCGGGGTGCTCGTCGCGGTCGGCATCATTGGCGTCGCGGCGGTCTACTCGCCGGCTCAGAACTTCGACGCGGTGATCAATGGTGTGATCTTCGCGCTGGTCGGGCTGGCGGGGGTCGGCGTGGTCGCCGCGCCAGTGCTCTGGCGGACGTACAACCAGCTCCGCTCGGAGCGCGAGGGGCGCATCCGTGAGCAGGAGCGGGCCGAGTTGGCCGCCATGGTGCACGACCAGGTGCTGCACACCCTGGCCCTGATCCAGCGCAACGCCAGCGACGTCAAGATGGTGCAGCGGCTGGCCAGAGGGCAGGAGCGTTCGCTGCGCAACTGGCTGTACAAGCCGACCGCGTCACCGAGCGAGCGCTTCGCCGCGGCGCTGGAGCAGGCCGCCGCCGAGGTCGAGGACACCTACGCGATCACCGTGGAGGCGGTCGTGGTGGGGGACCGCGAGACCGACGAGAAGGTCGGCGCGCTTGTCGCGGCCGCCCGGGAGGCGCTTGTGAACGCGGCCCGGCACGCCGGCGTGCAGACCGTGTCGCTCTACGCCGAGGTGGAGCCCGAACAGGTAAGCGTCTTCATCCGGGACCGGGGCAAGGGCTTCGATCCGGATACCGTGGAGGATCATCGGCACGGCGTACGCGGCTCGATCGTCGGGCGGATGAAGCGGCACGGCGGACGGGCCGAGATCCGGTCCGGACCGGGGGAGGGGACCGAGGTCCGGTTGATACTGCCGATCTCCCGGGACTCGTCCGCAACGGAGAGGAACAGATGACCATGGCCGAGCAGTCGACCGAGCACCTCGACCCGGCGGATGCCCGCCCCGAGCGGCTCCGGGTGTTCCTGGTGGACGACCACGCCATGTTCCGGGCCGGGGTGCGCGCGGAGTTGGGCGCCCACGTCGAGGTGGTGGGCGAGGCGAGCACCGTGACCGAGGCGGTCACCCGGATCGCGGCGGTCGGCCCGGACGTGGTGCTGCTCGACGTGCACATGCCCGACGGCGGTGGCCGCGCGGTGCTGGAGGCGATGCGGCGTACCCACCCGCAGGTCAAGTTCCTGGCGTTGAGCGTTTCCGACGCGGCGGAGGACGTGATCGGGTTGATCCGGGCCGGGGCGCGGGGGTACGTGACGAAGACCATCTCCCCGGATGAGCTGGCCGCGGCGATTCGACGGGTGGCGGACGGGGACGCCGTGTTCAGCCCACGGCTGGCCGGTTTCGTGCTCGACGCCTTCGCGGCCCGACCGGACGCCCCGGTGGCCGACCCGGAGCTGGACCAGCTCACCAACCGTGAGCGGGAGGTGTTGCGCCTGTTGGCCCGGGGGTACGCGTACAAGGAGATCGCCAAGGAGCTGTTCATCTCCATCAAGACGGTGGAGACGCACGTGTCGAACGTGCTCCGCAAACTTCAGATGTCCAACCGCTACGAACTCTCCCGCTGGGCGGCGGATCGCCGACTGGTGTGACAGCGTCGCCGGGCCGAGGATCAGACGAACGATCTCCGCGCCCTCGTCCACCCAGCCGGTGATCGTGCCCGTGCAGCCGTAGTCGACCTGTCCGGATGGGTCGAAATGTGAGCCGTGTTGGACGTCCTATTGGGCAGAGGTGGGTCCGGAGCCTGAGTGCGGGCCGAGACCACATCTGCGGGCGACGCAACGTATTTCCTGCTCAGTGCAGCCCGTGTCGACCGTTTTATGATCATTTTTCAAGTATCGACAACATGGCGGGCAACTAACGGCTTGATAACGGCACCTTCACGGAAGAGGCCAGTTGGTGTCACAGTGGCAGCACCTCACCATCGGTGTGTGGCACTCCGTACGGCCCATGACCATGTCCCCGCCCGTCGTGGCGGTTCGTGGCCGTGCCTCCTGCGTCGTGTCGCGCCTCGTTGGCGGGGGAGCCCGGCGGATCGGAACATCAGGGGTGTCCCCAACTTCCCTGTGGTCCCGGCGACCCGCGCCCCGGGGTGGTCGGGCGGTGTCACCCCCAAACGTGCGTGAAACCCACGACGGAACCTGGTTAGAAAGAGGAGGCCCCTCGGAATGAGAGTCTCGAAGCGGGCGACGAGCGCGATCGCGCTCAGCGCGGCTGCCGCGCTTGTCGCGAGCGGTTGCTCGAGTGGTGGCGAAGGTGAGACCGCCGCCAGCGGCGACGGCGCGATCGTCATCCACGGTGTCCAGCCGGAGAACCCGCTGGTCCCGGCGAACACCACGGAGACCGGCGGCGGCAAGATCGTCGACTGGCTGTGGACCGGCCTGGTCGAGTACCCGAACGATGGTGGGGCCCCGCGGAACGCGCTTGCGGAGTCCATCAACACCACGGACTCCAAGGTCTTCACGATCAAGATCAAGAAGGGTACCAAGTTCCACGACGGTACCGAGGTGAAGGCGAAGAACTTCGTCGACGCCTGGAACTGGGCCGCCTACTCGCCGAACGGCGCGCAGAACGGCAGCTTCTTCTCTGACATCCAGGGCTTCGACCAGACCTACACCAGTGACCCGGATGGCCCGGACGGCCCGAAGAAGGCCCCGGCGCCGACCGCTGAGAAGCTGTCCGGCCTGAAGGTCATCGACGAGCAGACCTTCGAGGTCACCCTGTCCGCGCCGACCGCGGTCTTCCCGACCAAGCTCGGCTACAGCGCCTTCGTGCCGCTGCCGGACGCCTTCTTCACCCAGAAGCCCGAGGAGTTCGGCAAGAACCCGATCGGCAACGGCCCGGTGAAGTTCGTGTCGTGGCAGGACAACGTGCTCATCAAGCTGACCCGCTTCGATGACTACAACCTGCGCGACAAGATGAAGATCAAGGACGTCGACGTCAAGCTGTACCAGGACGAGACGGCCGCCTACAACGACGTGCTGGCCAACAACCTGGACTTCCTGGAGTCGCTCCCGACCTCGGCGCTCGCCGGCGACAAGTGGAAGACCGACCTCGGCGAGCGGGGCCGGAACACCGTCACGCCGACGACCGCGCTGATCGCCTTCCCGATCTACGACAAGCGCTTCCAGAACCCGAAGCTGCGTCGTGCCGTGTCGCTGGCGATCAACCGGCAGGAGATCTCGGACAAGATCTTCTTCGGTACCCGCAAGCCGGCCGACAGCTGGGCGAACCCGCTGACCCCGGGCGCGAAGCCGGGCAACTGCACCGCCTGCAAGTTCGACGTGGAGACCGCCCGCACCCTGCTGGCCGAGGCCGGTGGCTTCTCCGGTGAGATGGTCTTCTACTACAACTCGGACTCCAGCCACAAGGACTGGATGGACGCCGTTGCGCAGCAGGTCAAGACCAACCTGGGCATCAACGCTCGGGCCGAGGGCATGCCGACCTTCGCGGTCTTCCGCCAGAACGTCAACGCCCACTCGATGAAGGGCCCGTACCGCGCTGCCTGGCAGCAGGACTACCCGGACGTCGAGAACTGGATCAACCCGCTCTACGTGACGAATGGTTCCTCGAACGACGGCCTGTACAGCAGCCCTGAGGTGGACACCCTGGCCAAGCAGGCCGGCTCCGCGCCGAGCCTGGAGGCCTCGCACGAGGCGTTCACCAAGGCCGTCGAGAAGATCGACCAGGACGTCCCGAGCATCCCGATCTACTTCTACGGCCAGCAGTCCGGCCACTCGGAGAAGATCAAGAAGCTCGAGCTGAACAACGTCGGCGAACTCGACATCACCTCGGTCGAGCTCTGATCCGAACGGTCTGACCCCGGGTCGGGCTCGCCACATCCGGTGAGCCCGACCCGGGGCCGTTCCGCGAGTGGGTGTCACAGCACGCCACTCGCCACGTTGTCACCACCGTGTCGGCCGTCCGACGCGCCCCCTGTCTGGAGGACCACCCCATGGGCCGTTATTTGTTGAGACGGCTGCTCCAACTCGTGCCGGTCTTCATCGGCTCGACGTTCCTGATCTACTGGCTCGTCTGGGCCGTGCCGGGCGATCCGTTCGCCGGCAAGTGCGGCGAGCGCCGCTGCCCGGACCAGTACATCGCGTTCATGACCGAGAAGTACCACCTGGACCAGAACGTCTTCGTGCAGTACTTCAACTACATGAAGAACCTGCTCCAGGGTGACTTCGGGCAGACGTTCTCCCAGCGCGACATCGGCGGCATCATCGCCACGGCGTACCCCAACACCCTGAAGCTGGCCCTGGTCGCGCTCGCCATCGAGGCTGTCATCGGCCTCGGTGCCGGCATCCTGACCGGCCTGCGCCGCAACGGTTTTCTGGACAACCTCGTCCTGGTCTCCACGCTCTTCCTGCTCGCGCTGCCGGTGTTCGTGGTCGGCTTCGTGCTGCAGTGGCTGCTGGGCGTGCAGTGGGGCATCATCAAGCCGACCGTCTCCTCGGAGATGCGGTGGTCCGAGCTGATCGTGCCGGGCTTCGTGCTCGGTAGCGCCTCGGTGGCGTACATCGCCCGGGTGGCCCGAACGAGCATCGCGGAGAACCGCCGGGCCGACTACGTGCGCACCGCCATCGCCAAGGGCCTGCCGATGCGGCGGGTCGTGGGCATCCACCTGCTGCGCAACTCGCTCATTCCGGTGGTCACCCTGCTCGGCACCGACCTCGGTGCCCTGATGGGCGGCGCGATCGTCACGGAGGGCATCTTCGGCATCAACGGTATCGGTCGCGAGGTCTACCGCGCGATCATTACCAAGGAGAGCGCTACCGTGGTAGGGATCGTGGTCGTCCTGGTGCTGGTCTATCTCCTGATGAACCTGCTGGTTGACCTGCTCTACGCCGCACTGGACCCGAGGATCCGCTATGAGTGACCCGAGTACCGCATCGATCGTCAGCACCCCCGCCGCGCACCCGACCGACTCTCCCGCCCCCGCCACCGCGGGCATGCCGCAGAGCAACGAGAAGCCCCGCGGCCTGCTCGGTGACGCCTGGCGCGACCTTCGGCGTAAGCCGCTGTTCTGGATCTCGGCCACCCTTATCGTCTTCTTCCTGCTGATGGCGGCCTTCCCGGCGCTGTTCGCGCCGGGCGACGCGGTCAACGGATCGCTGTCCCGCAGCCTCAACAAGCCGTCCGCCGAGGGGTGGTTCGGTTACGACGTGCAGGGCCGAGACGTCTACGCCCGGGTCATCTACGGTGCGCGGGCGTCCATCATCGTGGCCCTGCTCTCCGTGGTCGGCACCCTGCTCGTGGGCGGTGCGATGGGCGTCATCTCCGGTTACCGCGGTGGCTGGGTGGACGCTCTGCTCAGCCGGATCGCCGACGTGTTCTTCGGTGTGCCCTTCGTCCTCGGCGCAATCGTCATCCTCACCACGTTCAACGGTTCGGGTTCCGGCAACGGCAAGGCCAAGATCATGGGCCTGGTGATCGCTTCGCTTATCGTGCTGAGCTGGCCGGTCGTGATGCGGTTGATGCGCTCGTCGGTGCTGTCCACCAAGGAGGCCGACTACATCGTCGCGGCGCGCGCACTGGGTGCCGGCAGCGGACGGATCATCCTCAAGCACCTGCTGCCGAACTGTCTGGCCCCGCTGCTGGTCTACGGCACGATCATGGTCGGCTCGTTCATCGGCGCCGAGGCCACCCTGTCCTTCCTGGGTGTCGGCCTCAAGTCTCCGGTGGTGTCCTGGGGCATCATGATCAGCGAGGGCAAGGATTTCATCCGGGTCGCGCCAGGGCTGGTGTTCTTCCCCGCCGCATTCCTCGTCGCCGCAGTACTGAGCTTCGTGATGCTCGGTGAGGCGGTCCGCGAGGCCCTCGATCCGAAACTCCGCTAGGGGAGATCCAGTGTCCGACATTCTCGTGTCCGAGCAGTCCGCGCCGGGATCCGGCGGGTCCGGACGTCCCTCCGGCCGGCTGCTCGAGGTCGACGACCTGCGGGTGGAGTTCCGCACCCGGGACGGCGTCGCAAAGGTCATCAACGGGGTCACCTACCACGTCGACGCGGGGGAGACCCTCGCCGTGCTCGGCGAGTCCGGCTCCGGCAAGAGCGTCACCGCGCAGACCATCATGGGCATCCTCGACACGCCGCCCGGCTTCGTCACCGGCGGTCAGGTGCGCTTCAACGGCAAGGACATGCTCCGCATGTCCGACGAGGAGCGTCGTCGCATCCGCGGCGAGGGCATCGCGATGATCTTCCAGGACGCGCTCTCCGCGCTGAACCCCGTCTTCACCGTCGGGTTCCAGATCGCCGAGCAGTTCCGGGTCCGGCGGGGCCTGGGTCGCGCCGAGGCCAAGAAGCGCGCGATCGAGATGCTCGACCAGGTCAAGATCCCGAACGCCAAGGGCCGCTTCAACAACTACCCACACCAGTTCTCCGGTGGCATGCGGCAACGCGCGATGATCGCGATGTCGCTGGCGCTCGACCCGGAGGTGCTGATCGCGGACGAGCCGACCACCGCCCTCGACGTGACGGTGCAGGCCCAGATCATGGACCTGCTCGCCGAGCTCCAGCGTGAGCGGCAGATGGGCATGATCCTGATCACCCACGACCTCGGCGTGGTCGCCGACGTCGCGGACCGGATCGCGGTCATGTACGCGGGCCGGATCGTCGAGGAAGCCGACGTGTACGAGCTGTACGCCAAGCCGGCGCACCCGTACACCCTGGGTTTGATCGACTCGATTCCTCGCCTCGACGAGAAGGGGCAGCAGCTCCGGACGATCAAGGGCCTCCCGCCGAACCTGATGAACATCCCGCCGGGCTGCCCGTTCAACCCGCGGTGCCCGATGGCTCAGCCGGTGTGCCGGGAGAAGGTCCCGCCGCTGCTGCAGATCGGCCCCGCCCGGGCCAGCGCCTGCCACTTCGCCGAGGAACTGGTGAACCGTGTCTGAGAACATCCTCGAGGTCAATGACCTGGTCAAGCACTACCCCGTCACGCAGGGTGTGGTGTTCAAGAAGACCGTCGGTCAGGTCAAGGCGGTCGACGGCGTCTCGTTCGGTCTGCGCGCCGGCGAGACGCTCGGCGTGGTTGGCGAGTCCGGCTGCGGCAAGTCGACCCTCGCCCGGGTGCTGATGAACCTGGAGAAGCCGACCGCCGGCAACGTGGTCTACAAGGGCCAGGACATCTCCAAGCTCTCCGGTGGGGCGCTGCGACGCATGCGCCGGCAGATCCAGCTGGTCATGCAGGACCCGTACACCTCGCTGAACCCTCGGATGACAGTCGGCGACCTGCTCGGTGAGCCGTTCGAGATCCACCCGGAGGTGGCGCCGAAGGGCAGCCGCCGGGCCAAGGTGCGGGAACTGCTCGACCTGGTCGGGCTCAACCCGGAGCACATCAACAGGTACCCGCACCAGTTCTCCGGCGGTCAGCGGCAGCGCATCGGCATCGCCCGCGCCCTCGCCCTGCGGCCCGAGATCATCGTCTGCGACGAGCCGGTGTCGGCGCTCGACGTCTCCATCCAGGCCCAGGTGATGAACCTGCTGGAGCGGTTGCAGGGCGAGTTGGGGCTGTCGTACATCTTCATCGCCCACGACCTGTCCGTGGTCCGCCACCTGTCGGACCGGGTCGCGGTGATGTATCTCGGCAAGGTCGTCGAGATCGGCACCGAGGACGAGATCTACGAGCGGCCGACCCACCCGTACACCCAGGCTCTGCTGTCGGCGGTGCCGGTTCCGGACCCGACGCAGCGGAACAACAAGACGATCATCCGGCTCACCGGTGACGTGCCGTCGCCGATCAGCCCGCCCTCGGGCTGCCGGTTCCGGACCCGCTGCTGGAAGGCGCAGGACGTCTGCGCCGAGCAGGTCCCGCTGCTGGAGATCCGGCAGAACTCGGACCACCCGAGCGCCTGCCACTTCGCGGAGCGGCGCGAGATCGTCGCCACCCACGAGGCCTGATTCACCCGTAACCGCCTGCCGACGTCAACGCGACGACGGCAGGCGGTTTCGGCTATCTGTGACCCGGCCCGGCCGCCTCCGTGCCGGCGCACACCGACCGCCAGCCATCCCGCTCAGAGCGGGCCGCGGCCCGCGCGGAGCAACAGCAGGGCCAGCTGGGTGCCGTCGGCACCGAGCGCGACCCGGAACCGCTCCAGGATCTTCCGTTCCCGGGAGAGCACCAGGCGCGTTCCGCCAGATGCCATCCGGGTCGCCCCGACCTCCTGGGACAACGCGGCGCGCTCCTGCCAGAGCGCGATCATCGCGTTGTCGATCTCGTCGATCCGTTCCCTGATCTGCACGATCCGCGCAGCGGCGGCTGGTTCCTCGGTGCCGGTCCGTGCCTCGACCGGCACGGCGTTGTCGACCGCCTCCGGTGCGGACACCGTCGGCTCGGTCCCGTTCGGCACGGGCTGCTCCGACTCGCGCCGGGTCGGGCTGCCGCTCTGCTCCATCACGTCTGTCATCATCGGGTACCTCTCGCACTGTGGTGCCCGGTGCCCGGAACCCGGGACAGAAAAAGCCCCGGACTCCAGGAGCCCGGGGCTTTTGCAGGTCTGAATCGATCAGGCGCGACCTACGGCAGCCGGACTCCCGGTGCCATAGTAAAAGTGGTAGCGCGCAGCGATCACGCTGACGAGTATGCCCACCTCGACACCGGCTGCGCAAGCATTCCCGCCCCTTGCTCGCGCCTCGGCCCAGCGGGCGGGGGAGTGTCCGACCGGCGGCATAGACTTGTCGGGCGATGCATCCTCTCTTCGACATTCCCGCGTCCCCGCCCGCGCCGGAATCCGCGCCGGCCCGCCCGCACCGACCCGGGCCAGCCCCCGTGCGCCTCGATCCGCAGCAGCTGCTCGCCGGGCTGAACGGGCCACAGCGCGACGCGGTCAGCCACGCCGGCTCGCCGCTGTTGATCGTGGCCGGCGCCGGATCCGGCAAGACCCGGGTGCTCACCCACCGGATCGCCTATCTGCTCGCCGCACGGGACGTCCATCCGGGGGAGATCATCGCGATCACCTTCACCAACAAGGCGGCCGGCGAGATGAAGGAGCGGGTCGCCGCGCTTGTCGGCCCCCGGGCGCGGCTGATGTGGGTGTCGACGTTCCACTCCGCGTGCGTCCGGATCCTGCGCGCCGAGCACGAGCACGCCGGCCTCAAGTCGACGTTCTCGATCTATGACGCGGACGACTCCCGCCGACTGATGCAGCTCGTGACCCGCGAGCTCGATCTCGACCCGAAGCGCTACCCGGCGCGCGGGCTGGCCGCCCAGGTCTCCAATCTCAAGAACGAGCTGGTCGACCCGGAGCAGTTCGCGGCGCGGGCCACCGGGCCCAACGAGCGGGCGTTGGCCGAGGCGTACACGCTCTACCAGCGTCGGCTGCGCGAGGCACACGCGCTCGACTTCGACGACCTGATCATGACGACGGTGCACCTGCTCCAGTCCCACCCGCACGTCGCGGAGAGCTACCGTCGGCGGTTCCGGCACGTGCTCGTGGACGAATACCAGGACACCAACCACGCCCAGTACGTGCTGATCAAGGAGCTGGTGTCCGGCACCGACGGGCTGGAGCCCGCCGAGCTGTGCGTGGTGGGCGACGCCGACCAGTCGATCTACGCGTTCCGGGGCGCGACGATCCGCAACATCCTGGAGTTCGAACGGGACTTCACGAACGCCCGGACGATCCTGCTCGAGCAGAACTACCGCTCCACCCAGACCATCCTCAACGCGGCGAACGCCGTGATCGACCGGAACACCTCCCGCAAGCCCAAGCGGCTGTGGAGCGAGGCCGGCAACGGCGAGCAGATCGTCGGCTACGTGGCCGACACCGAGCACGCCGAGGCCGACTGGGTGGGCCGGGAGATCGACCGGCTGGTCGACGCCGACGAGACCCGACCTGGCGACGTCGCGGTCTTCTACCGCACCAACGCCCAGTCCCGGGTGTTCGAAGAGGTGTTCATCCGGGTCGGCCTGCCCTACAAGGTGGTCGGCGGGGTGCGCTTCTACGAGCGCAAGGAGGTCCGCGACGCACTGGCGTACCTGCGCTCGGTGGTAAACGACGACGACACGGTGAGCCTGCGGCGGGTCCTCAACACCCCGCGCCGGGGGATCGGCGACCGCGCCGAGGCGTGCGTCGAGGCGCTGTCCAGCCGCGACCGGATCTCGTTCGGCGCGGCGCTGCGCCGGGCCCGGGAGGCACCGGGCATCTCCAGCCGGGCGGCGAACGGCATCGCCGACTTCGTGGCGCTGCTCGACAGCGCCCGGGAGCTGTCCGAGACCGGCACCCCGGAGGAGGTGCTGGAGGCGCTGCTGACCCGCTCCGGCTACCTCACCGAGCTGGAGGAGAGCCTGGACCCGCAGGACGCCGGCCGGGTGGACAACCTCCAGGAGTTGGTGAGCGTCGCCCGGGAGTACACCGAGCGGATCGAGGCGCTTGGCGAGGAGGGGGAGCGGGCCACCCTGGCCGGCTTCCTGGAGCAGGTGGCGCTTGTCGCCGACGCCGACCAGATCCCCTCCGACGATCCCGACCATCAGGGTGTGGTCACTCTGATGACGTTGCACACCGCCAAGGGGCTGGAGTTCCCGGTCGTCTTCCTGACCGGGCTGGAGGACGGCGTCTTTCCGCACCTGCGCTCGCTGGGCGACACCCGGGAGCTGGAGGAGGAGCGTCGGCTGGCGTACGTCGGCATCACCCGTGCCCGACAGCGGCTCTACCTCTCCCGCGCGGTGACCCGCTCGGCCTGGGGGCAGCCGTCCTACAACCCGCCGTCGCGGTTCCTGGAGGAGTTGCCGACCGAGCTTGTGCACTGGGAGCGCACCGAGGGGTCGTACACGTCGTGGGCCGGCGGGGGTGGCGGCGTCGGCGGCCGCGCGGACCGCGCGCCCGGCGCGCGTGGCAACTTCACCGGGGGTACGCCGAAGGCGGCCCAGTTGGCGCAGCGGCTCGGCGTGGACGCCAGCCGGCTGACCACGGCCAGTGAGCTGCCGCAGGGGCCGAAGGTGTCGGCCGGTGACCGGGTCAACCACCAGCGGTACGGGCTGGGGCGGGTGCTCGCCGTCGAGGGGCACGGCCCGGGTGCGCGGGCGCAGATCGACTTCGGCGACCAGACCATGTGGCTGGTGCTACGGCACGCCCCGGTCGACAAACTCTGACCCAGGCCCGCATTGTCGCCGACGGCGGCCGGCGCGGGCCTGAACGGCAGATGCCGGCGGGTCGGGCGGTGGACCGCGGCGCTCAGCTCCACGGTCCCCGCCCGCGCACTCAGCAGCCGAGATCCACGCCGTGCGCCCGCATGAACGGGGCCGGGTCGATCTGGTTCCACATGCCCTGGTGCACCTCGAAGTGCAGGTGCGGGCCGGTGGCGTCGCCGGTCGCGCCTTCGTAGCCGATGATCTGGCCGGCCTTGACCTTCTGCCCGACGGTGACCGCGATGCGGCTCTGGTGGGCGTAGTGGGTCAGGTACCCGGTGCCGTGGTCGATGAAGACGGAGTTGCCGTACCCGTCCGCGGCGTCACCGGCCTGGGTCACGGTGCCGGCGGCCGCGGCGCGGATCGGCGTACCGGAGGGCAGCGCCAGGTCGATGCCGGCGTGCAGGGTTCCCCAGCGCTGTCCGTAGCAGGAGGTGACCTCGGCGCCCGGCATCGGGTCGACCCAGGCGGGCGTGGGCTTGCTTGTCTTCTTCGGCTTGGGCTTGGCCTTCGCGGTGACCGTCTTCGTGGGTGCCGGGCTGGCGCTCGTCACGGACGGGCTCGGCGTCGGGCTGGCTGCGGGGGTGACCGGCGTGCTCGCCTCGCGAGCGGAGCGGTCGGCCCGGTTGGCGGCCTCGTTGCGGGACTGCGCGTCGAGGGAGACGGCGGTGGGTGCCGGCTGGTCGGTGCCGGCGGTGGCGACGACGACGCCACCGAGGCCGAGAGCGATCAGCGCGGCGGCGCCGAGCACGATGAGGCGGTTGCGTCGACGGGGGTGCTGCGGCCGCTCTGTCGCGGCGGTGTCGGGGGTGTTCTCGTTCTGGACGGGGCTGTCTTCCTGCACGGCGGACCTTCACAGTCGAGGGGCACTTGACCTCGAAATACTGGTGTCGGGCCCGGCCGGGGGCGGGATGGGGACCGGGTGGCCGGACGACGGAGCGCAGCTCGCCTGTCCGGATATGCCCTACATCGCAGCGCTACGACCGTAAAAGTGATCATGTGACACCGTGTTGCCGCTCACAATTTCCGCTGTGACCTGGGAGACATCGCCAACGAAAAACCGCCCGGACCGACAGATCCGGGCGGTCAACGAACAGTACGCAGCGTCAGGAGCCGGCTACCTCGCTGTAAATTGCCTCGACTTGCAGCTTGATGTCCACTCCGCGCTCCTGGAGGTAGGGCACCGGGTCGATCGGCTGGCCCTTGACATGGATCTCCAGGTGCAGGTGGGTGCCGTACGCGTGGCCGGTCTGGCCCACCAGGCCGAGCTGGTCGCCAGCCTTGACCTGCTGGCCTTCCTTCACGCTCACCGCGGAGGAGTGACCGTAGATGGCCTCACTGCCGTCGGCGTGCTGCACGATCACCGCGTTGCCGTACCCGCCGAACCAGCCGGCCTTGGTGACCAGCCCGTCGTGGATCGCGACGTAGGGAGTGCCCTCGCCCGCGACCAGGTCGACGCCGGTGTGCATCTTGCCCCAGCGCACCCCGTAGGGCGAGTTGAAGTCGTAGCCCTGCAGCGGCAGCAGCCACACCTCGGGCTCGGCGCTGTCCTTGCTGCGGCTGTCGCGCGAGGCGCGCTCGGCGTTGTCCGCCCGGGCCGCAATGTCCTGACTGTTGACCGACGCCTGCTTGAGCTCGTCAAGCACCGTGGGGCTGACGTCCTTGGCGTCCGGCAGGGCGCTGGCGCCGAGTGCAACGATGCCGGCCCCGACGAAAGCGGTGGTGACGACAGCGGCATAACGGCTACGCGGGGGGGTGGGAACGCGGCGACGACCGCGATATCGATCGGGCTCAGACGACAGGCGCTGGCGCACGCACACCCTCCGTTGTCGGGGTTCCGAAGCGACCGGTGGACGTTCGTGAAGCTCCAGTGAACGTCCGCTGACCGCGTCGTCACCCGTCCATGGACCTGATGACAACCGTGGACACGTTAGCCAACCACCAGAGGAGTCACAAGCTAGAGCGGAAAATTGGCGTGTCGATCTGTCCGTTTGCGTCCACTATTGTCATGCATCGTGACGCCGAACGGTGCCCCTGTTGCTGCCCGTTCGTCGCCGAGCGTGACCGGACCGGCGGAGTCGTCCGGCTTGACTGCGGGCGGGGTCGGTGAACCCTGGGAGGGTACGGATCGCGGCGGTGGGCCGGTCCCGGCCGGCCCGTGGTCGCGGCGGGCGATTGCGGGGCGCGGAACCCGGATTTCCCGAGCGGGGTTCGCCGGGTTACCGTTCGTTCAGGTGAAGGCCGTGAAGCCGGTGAAAGGTGTGCGTTGATGAGCTCTCGTATTCGGGTCGTCGTCGCCAAGCCCGGTCTGGACGGCCACGACCGGGGGGCCAAGGTCGTCGCACGCGCACTGCGCGACGCCGGGATGGAGGTCGTCTACACCGGCCTGCACCAGACCCCCGAGCAGATCGTGGAGACCGCCATCCAGGAGGACGCCGACGCGGTCGGCCTGTCCATCCTCTCCGGTGCGCACATGACGCTCTTCCGGCGGGTGCTGGAACTGCTCGGTGAGCGGGACGCCCGCGACATCGTCGTATTCGGTGGCGGCATCATTCCGAACGGCGACATTCCCGAGCTGGAAAAGCTGGGCGTCGCGAAGGTCTTCACCCCGGGCGCCACCACTCAGGCGATCGTCGAGTGGGTCCGGGAGAACGTCGCCCAGCCAGTTTCCTGAGGCTCGTCGCGACGGTCGGCACTGGGCGACCGAATCTGGGCACGGGGGAGGGGCCGGACGCACCCCTCACACGTCCGGCCCCTCTATGCACGATGCCCCGCCGCCACCCCTCGACCGACAGGGCATCGGCCGTCTCCCGTCATCGCGCTGTTCAGCGCTCCGACATCTGACTCAACGACGCCCCCACTGCCGGGTTACGCCACCAGGGCAACATCGCCCGGACGGTGGATGCGGACCGGGTCATGGCCGGAAACCCGCTGCTCCCGATGTCCGGTTGTGCATTACCGCACACCACGCACCCGCTCGGTTGCCGGCGGTGCCGACCTCGCTAGGCTGCGGCCAATGGCCTGTTTCAACTGATGACAGGCGTCAAACTGTTTTTTGAACGCTGGTAGCGGCGCGACGGCGCGCCGCGGAGACGGGACGGGACGCGCAATCGTGGACCTGTACGAGTACCAGGGGCGGGACCTGTTCGAGCGGCACGGCTTGCCCGTGTTGGCCGGCGGCGTCGCCACTACCCCGGAAGAGGCCCGTGCGATCGCTGAACGCCTCGGCGGTCGCGTGGTCGTCAAGGCGCAGGTGAAGGTCGGCGGCCGAGGCAAGGCCGGCGGCGTCAAGCTGGCCGAGGGCGCCGAGGAGACGGTGGCCCGGGCCACCGACATCCTCGGTATGGACATCAAGGGCCACACCGTCCACAAGGTCATGATCACGGTGACCGCGGACGTGGCCGAGGAGTACTACTTCTCGTACCTGCTCGACCGCGCGAACCGCACCTTCCTCTGCATCGCCAGCGTGGCCGGCGGCATGGACATCGAGCAGGTCGCCGCCGACACCCCCGACAAGGTGGTGAAGGCCCCGATCGACGCCGTCAAGGGCGTGGACGAGGCGAAGGCCCGCGAGATCGTGACCGCCGCCGGCTTCCCGGCCGAGGTCGCCGACCAGGTGGTCCAGGTGGCCGTCGGCCTGTGGCAGGCGTTCGTCGCCGAGGATGCCACGCTTGTCGAGGTCAACCCGCTGGCCAAGAACGGTGACGGTCGGCTGCTGCTGCTCGACGCCAAGATCAGCCTGGACGAGAACGCGGCGTTCCGGCACCCGGACCACGAGGCCCTGGTCGACCAGGCCGCGGTGGACCCGCTGGAGCAGGCCGCCAAGGCCAAGGACCTCAACTACGTCAAGCTCGACGGCGAGGTCGGCATCATCGGCAACGGCGCGGGTCTGGTCATGTCCACCCTCGACGTGGTCGCGTACGCCGGCGAGCGGCACGGCAACGTCAAGCCGGCCAACTTCCTCGACATCGGCGGCGGCGCGAGCGCCGCGGTGATGGCGAACGGGCTGGAGATCGTGCTCTCCGACCCGGCCGTGAAGAGCGTCTTCGTCAACGTCTTCGGCGGCATCACCGCCTGCGACGAGGTCGCCAACGGCATCATCCAGGCGCTGGCCCTGCTGGAGCAGCGCGGCGAGCAGGTCACCAAGCCGCTCGTCGTCCGTCTCGACGGCAACAACGCCGAGGCCGGCCGGGCGATCCTGGACGGCGCGAACAACCCGCTCGTGCAGCGGGTGGACACCATGGACGGCGCGGCCGAGCGGGCCGCCGAGCTGGCAGCTGCGGGGGTCTGATCATGGCTATCTGGCTGACCAAGGATTCGAAGGTCATCGTTCAGGGGATGACCGGCTCCGAGGGCTCCAAGCACACCCGGCGGATGCTGGCCGCCGGCACCAACGTGGTGGGCGGCGTCAACCCGCGCAAGGCGGGCCAGACTGTCGACTTCGACGGCACCGAGCTGCCGGTCTTCGCGTCGGTCGCCGACGCGATGGCCGAGACCGGGGCCGACGTCACAGTCATCTTCGTGCCGCCGCAGTTCACCAAGGCCGCCGTGGTCGAGGCGATCGACGCCGCGATCGGCCTGGCCGTGGTGATCACCGAGGGCGTCCCGGTGCACGACACCGCGTCGTTCTGGGCCTACAACGTGGCAAAGGGCGAGCAGACCCGGATCATCGGGCCGAACTGCCCCGGCATCGCCTCGCCCGGCGCGTCCAACGCCGGCATCATTCCGGCCGACATCACCGGCTCCGGCCGAATCGGCCTGGTCAGCAAGAGCGGCACGCTGACCTACCAGATGATGTACGAGCTGCGCGACATCGGCTTCTCCACCTGCGTCGGCATCGGCGGTGACCCGATCATCGGGACCACCCACATCGACGCCCTCGCGGCGTTCGAGGCCGACCCGGAGACCGACGCCATCGTGATGATCGGTGAGATCGGTGGCGACGCCGAGGAGCGGGCCGCCGAGTTCATCAAGGCGAACGTCACCAAGCCGGTGGTCGGCTACATCGCCGGCTTCACCGCCCCGCCCGGCAAGACCATGGGCCACGCCGGAGCGATCATCTCCGGCTCGGCCGGCACCGCCGAGGCGAAGCAGGCGGCGCTGGAGGCGGTCGGGGTCAAGGTCGGCAAGACGCCGACCGAGACCGCGAACCTGATGCGGGAGCTCATGTCCGGCAACTGAGCCGGCCAGGCAGTACCGAAGGGGGTCGACCGGTCACGGTCGACCCCCTTCGGCGTACCCGCGCCCGTCGCTGCTCAGTCGTTGTTCCAGAACGGGTAGTTGCCTGTCGCGCGCAGGATCGCCCCGCCGATGATGTTGATCACGCCGAACACGATGGCGAGATAGCCCAGCAGCGGCGACTGCCCGTACCGGCGGGCGTCCCGGATGGACAGGTAGCCGAAGATGATGCCCAGGATGCCGCAGCAGATCAGCCCCAGCACGATGCCCAACACGCCCCACAGCGTGGTCCGGTCCCGTCCGCGGGCCGGTGGGGGCGGGGGTGGCGGGTATGGCGTCGTCACAGCTTCCTCCGGGCGGTCGTGGGCGGCGAGCCGGCCGGACCGCGACCGGCGGACCCGACCCGGGCGGCAGCGAATCGCGCCCCCTGTGGCCGAGGCTAGACCGGACCGGGTCGCTGGGGCCCTGGTTCGGTCAACTCGTCGCCCTTTGAACGGGTTAACGGACTGCCACCGCCTTCACGACGTGCCAGAGTAGAGCGGATGTCCCCCGTCACCCCTGACCGTCCCAGCCGTCCCGGCGGTGTGCGCGCCGACGACCGGACGGTCCATCGTGCCGCACCGGCCCGACGGGTGCCCGCGCCCCGCGCGAGTGGGGCGCCACGCGGACGGGCGCCGTTGCCCGTCGCCGCCGGGGTGGCCGCCTGTTGGGCCGCGCTCACCTCCTACCTGCCGGTTGCCCTCGTGCTCGGCCTGGTCCAGCTCGGCGCGGATTCCAGCACGCTTGCCGACACCCTGCGCACCGCGCTGGCCGGCTGGCTGCTCGGGCACGGCGTGCCGCTGCACACCGCGTCCGGTCCGCTCGGGCTGGCCCCACTGGCGCTCACCGGGCTCGCGCTGTGGCGGCTGACCCGGGCCGGTGTGCACGTCAGCCGCGCGATCGGCGCCCGGGACACCCGCTCACCGCGTCGGGCGCTGCTCGCCGCGGGTGCGGTCGGCGTCGCGTACGCGCTGCTCGGCGCGCTCGCGGCGGTGCTGATCGGCGCCGACGGACCGGACGTCTCCGTGCTCCGGGCCGGAGCGACGTTCGCGCTTGTGGGCACCCTCGCCGCGCTGGTCGGCGCGACCCGCGTCACCGCCGTGACCCGGTTGCTCGTCACCCGGTTGCCGGACCAGGTGCGCGACGGCGTGCGCACCGGCCTGGTGGCCGGGCTGCTGCTGCTCGGCGCGGGTGCCGGTGCGGCTGGCCTGGCCGTGGCCACCGGCGGCGGCGACGCGGCCGACATGCTCGGCGCGTACCGGACCGGGGTGGCCGGGCAGGCCGGCATCACCCTGGTCAGCGCCGCGTACGCGCCGAACGCGGCGATCTGGTCGGCCAGCTACCTGCTCGGGCCGGGGTTCGCGGTCGGCACCGACACCGCGGTCCGCACCAGCGAGGTGTCGGTAGGAGCGTTGCCGGCCGTGCCACTGCTCGCCGGCCTGCCCCGAGGTCCGGTGGACGGTCTGGGCGCCCTGCTGCTCGCGGTGCCGGTGCTGGCCGGGATGGTGGCCGGTTGGTTGCTCGCCCGCCGGGTGGCGCGACTCGCCGGGCCGGAGCGGGCCCCGCAGCGCTGGGCCGAGGTGCTGGTGCCGGCGGCGCTGGCCGGGCCGGTGGCCGGGGTGCTGCTCGGTGTGACCGCCGCGGTGTCCGGCGGGCCGCTCGGTGCTGGGCGGCTGGCCCAGGTCGGGCCGGTGGGCTGGCAGGTCGGGGCGGTGGCGGCCGGGATCATCGCGGTCGGCGCACTGCTCGGTGCCGCGGCCACCCGAGCGCTCACCCGCGCCCCCGCCCAGTAGGCCGGCTCACCCGCGCCCCCGCCCGGTAGGCCGGCTCACCTCGCGACGGCTGTCTGGTGGGTGCGGGACGCCATCCGCGCCGTCACCACCGCACCGACGAGCGCGGGGCGCCCCGGACGGATCCGGAGCGCCCCGTGGGCGGCCAGGGTCTGTTTCATAAGGGCGGTCGAGCCGAGGCGGAGTCCGGGCGGCGATCCGGCGAAACCGCAACGCCGCCGGGCGTCGTTCGGGCCCGCCGCAGGCCGGCCAGCTCTTACGAAACAGACCCCACCTGGGTCAGGACTGGCCGGGCAGGGTGAACTGCGCCGCGACGGCCAGGATGATCAACAGGATGCCGAGCCCGACGCCGACCGCGCCGCAGATCAGGCCGGCCTTGACCTGTCCGGCGTTGTTGGCCTGGCCCTGGGCGACCTTCTGCCGGGCGAGGTAACCGGTGACCACGGCCGCGATGCCGACCGGGATGCCCAGGTAGAAGCAGCACAGCAACGGGATCGACGCGATACCGAGGATCATCGACACCAGGCCGAGGGTGTTGTTCTGCCCGGCGGCCTGCGGGTATCCGGCGTTCGGGTACGTCGGGGCGCCGCCGTACTGGGGCTGCTGCTGGCCGTACGGGTCCGGGTACGACGGCTGCTGGCCGTACGGCTGCCCCGAGGTGGGCTGTTGGCCGTACGGGGCCTGGGGGGCCGCGTACGGGTCCTGCTGGCCGTACGGCTGGCCGGAGGTGGGCTGCTGGCCGTACGGGGCGGCTGGCGGCTGGGGGGCGGTCGGGTCCTGGTTGGGCTGGCCGTACGGGTCCTGACCGGGGTTACCGGGCTGCATTCGAAAAGCTCCTTGGACTGGTTCCGTCAGTTACTGCTGATTGTTTCCATCCATGATCGCGGTCAGCCCTCCCGATGCCCAGTGCAGCACCCGGGGGACATTTTCCCCGAACCACAAGGAAAGGGCCCTTCTTGCTCGATCCGCGAGTCGGGCCGGCACCGGGGCGCGGGCCGGCGGGACGTTCGGCCCGAGCGACCGGCAGCGTACCGGGTCGATGCACGTCGACGCTGCCAAGATCGAGCCACCGCCCAGCGGATGGGCATCCTGACCTGCCCGATAGGGTGGCCCGGTGACCGAGCCCGCGCCTGTCGCCCGCATCGTCGTCCTCATCTCCGGCTCCGGGAGCAACCTCCAGTCGTTGCTGGATGCCGCCGCCGACCCCGCGTACGGCGCGCAGGTCGTCGCGGTCGGCGCGGACCGCGACGGCATCGCGGGCCTGGACCGGGCCGAGGCTGCCGGGGTGCCGACCTTCGTCGAGCGGGTCCGTGACCACGACACGCGCGAGGACTGGGACCGCGCGCTCACCGCGCACGTCGCGAAGCACCAGCCCGACCTGGTCATCTCCGCCGGTTTCCTCAAGCTGGTCGGTCCGCACTTCCTCGCCGCCTTCGGCGACCGTTACCTGAACACCCACAACACCCTGCTGCCGGCGTTTCCCGGCATCCACGGTCCGCGGGACGCCCTCGCCTACGGCGTGAAGCTCACCGGGGCCACCCTCTTCTTCGTCGACGCCGGCATGGACACCGGGCCGATCGTCGCGCAGGTAGCGGTGCCGGTGCTTGACGACGACGACGTCGACACGCTCACCGAGCGCATCAAGGAAGCCGAGCGGCGCCAGCTCGTCGAGCAGGTCGGTCGGCTGGTCCGCGAAGGCTGGACCATCACCGGAAGGAAGGTCACGGTTCCGTGAGTCCCACTCAGGACGGGCGTCGCCCGATCAGGCGGGCGCTGGTCAGCGTCTACGACAAGACCGGTCTGGTCGAGCTGGCCCAGGCCCTGCACGCGGCCGGTGTGGAGATCGTGTCCACCGGCAGCACCGCGGGCACCATCGCCGCCGCCGGGGTGCCGGTGACGCCGGTGGAGACGGTGACCGGTTTCCCGGAGGTACTCGACGGCCGGGTGAAGACCCTGCACCCGAAGGTGCACGCCGGTCTCCTCGCCGACCTGCGCAAGGACACCCACGTCACGCAGCTCGACGAGCTGGGGGTGGCGGCGTTCGACCTGCTGGTCTCCAACCTCTACCCGTTCCAGGCGACGGTCGCCTCCGGCGCCGGCGTCGAGGAGTGCGTGGAGCAGATCGACATCGGTGGCCCGGCCATGGTGCGGGCCGCCGCCAAGAACCACGCCTCGGTCGCCGTGCTCACCGACCCGACCGGCTACCCCGCGCTGATCGGCGCGCTCGGCGAGGGCGGGTTCACCCTGGCCCAGCGTCGGGCGCTGGCCGCGCGGGCGTTCGCCGACATCGCCGAGTACGACGTGGCGGTCGCCGAGTGGTGCGCCCGGGAACTGGCACCGGCCGACGACTCCTGGCCGGCGTTCAGCGGTTCGGCGCTGCGCAAGTCGACGGTGCTGCGCTACGGGGAGAACCCGCACCAGCCGGCCGCGCTGTACGTCGACCCGGACGCCCCGGCGGGGCTGGCCCAGGCCGAGCAGCTGCACGGCAAGGAGATGTCGTACAACAACTACGTCGACGCGGACGCCGCCTGGCGGGCCGCGAACGACTTCGCCGACCAGCCGGCCGCCGCGATCATCAAGCACGCCAACCCGTGCGGCATCGCTGTCGGCGCGGACGTGGCCGAGGCGCACCGCCTGGCGCACGCCTGTGACCCGGTGTCGGCGTTCGGCGGCGTGATCGCGGTCAACCGCCCGGTCTCGGTCGAGCTGGCCCGGCAGGTGGCCGAGATCTTCACCGAGGTGGTTGTCGCCCCCGGCTTCGACGAGGGCGCGGTCGAGGTGTTGCAGGGCAAGAAGAACATCCGGCTGCTGCGCGCGCCGGCCTGGACCCCGGCTGCTCTCGAGTGGCGGCAGGTGACCGGTGGCGTGCTGTCCCAGGTCGCCGACCGGGTGGACGCCTCCGGCGACGACCCGGCCAACTGGCAGCTGGCTACCGGCGAGGCCGCCGACGAGGAACTGCTGCGTGATCTGGCGTTCGCCTGGCGGGCGGTCCGCGCGGTGAAGAGCAACGCCATCCTGCTCGCCAAGGGCGGCGCCACCGTCGGGGTCGGCATGGGTCAGGTCAACCGGGTCGACTCGGCGCAGCTCGCGGTCAGCCGCGCCGGCGCCGACCGGGCCCGCGGCTCGGTGGCCGCGTCGGACGCGTTCTTCCCGTTCGCCGACGGCCCGCAGATCCTCATCGACGCCGGTGTCCGCGCCATCGTCCAGCCCGGCGGCTCGATCCGCGACGAAGAGGTCATCGAAGCCGCCAAGAAGGCAAACGTAACCATGTACCTAACGGGAACCCGCCACTTCTTCCACTAACCCGGTCCCCGTCCTCCTCACCCCGTCGATCATGGAGTTGTGGTGCCCCGCAAAAGGGGCGTAGGCACATAAGCTGCCCACCACAACTCCATGATCGACGGGGCGGGGCGGGGGGTCCGGGTTAGGCGGGGAGGGTGGGGCGGAGTTCGGCGAAGTGGCAGGCGGACGGGTGCGGGTCGGCTGCCCTTGGGACCGTGGCCGGGTCCTCTACGGCGCAGATGTCCTGGGCCTTCCAGCAGCGGGTCCGGAAGTGGCACCCGCTCGGCGGGTCGGCCGGGCTGGGCAAGTCGCCGACCAGACGGATGATGTTGCGCTGGTCGCGGGCCTCCGGGTCCGGCACCGGCACCGCGGAGAGCAGAGCCTGGGTGTACGGGTGGGTGGCTCGCTCGTAGATCTCGTCCTCGGTGCCGATCTCCACGATCCGGCCGAGGTACATCACCGCCACCCGGTCGGCGATGTGCCGCACCACTGACAGGTCGTGCGCGATGAAGATGTACGAGAGCCCCAGCTCGTCCTGGAGCTGCTTGAGCAGGTTGATCACCTGGGCCTGGATGGAGACGTCGAGCGCCGACACCGGCTCGTCGCAGACGATCACCTCGGGCCGCAGGGCGAGGGCGCGGGCGATGCCGATGCGCTGCCGCTGACCGCCGGAGAACTGGTGCGGGTACCTGTTGATGTGCTCCGGGTTGAGCCCGACCAGGTCGAGCAACTCCTGGACCCGCTTCTGCTTGCTGCCCTTCGGAGCGGCATCCGAGTGGATCTCGAACGGCTCGCCGATGATGTCGCCGACTGTCATCCGCGGGTTGAGTGAGGTGTACGGGTCCTGCATCACCATCTGCATGTTGCGGCGTACCCGACGCAACTCGCCCCCGGAGGCCTTGAACAGGTCCCGACCCTCCAGGGTGGCGCTTCCCGAGGTGGGCGTCTCCAGTCGCATCAGCAGTCGGGCGAGCGTGGACTTGCCGCAGCCGGACTCGCCGACCACGCCCAGCGTCTCGCCCCGGCGCAGTTCGAAGCTCACCCCGTCGACGGCCTTGACCGCGCCGATCTGCCGCTGGAACAGGACGCCCTGCGTGATCGGGAAGTGCTTCACGAGGTTGTCGACGGAGAGGATCGTCTCGCCGCGGACCTTGGTGGGGTTAGCGGGCGACGCTGTCATCACGGACCTCCTGCGCGAAGTGGCAAGCACTGGTCCGGCCGTCGCCGAGGACCAGGTCGTGCGGTACGACGTCCACGCAGACCTGCTGGACGTACGGGCACCGGGGGTGGAACGGGCAGCCGGACGGGATGCGCATCAGGTTCGGCGGCAAACCCTTGATCGTCGACAGCTCCGTGCCACGGACGTCCAGGCGCGGGATCGACTCCAACAAACCCTTCGTGTACGGGTGGGCAGGCGCCTTGTAGAGCGAGCGGACGTCGGCGTGTTCGACGATCCGACCGGCGTACATGACAGCGATCCGGTCCGCGACACCGGCGACCACACCCAGGTCGTGGGTGATCAGGATCATCGCCATGTCGCGTTCCCGGCGCAGTTCGGCCAGCAGGTCCATGATCTGGGCCTGGACCGTCACGTCGAGCGCGGTGGTGGGCTCGTCGGCGATCAGCACCTTCGGGTCGAGCGCCAACGCCATGGCGATCATGACGCGCTGCCGCATGCCGCCGGAGAACTGGTGCGGGTAGTCCCCGATCCGCTTGGCGGCCCCCGGGATCTTGACCAGGTCCATCAGCTCGATGGCGCGTCGCCGGGCGTCGGACCGGGACATGCCGGCGCGCTGGCGCAGCGTCTCGCCGATCTGCCAGCCGACCGGAAAGACCGGGTTCAAGGCGGAGAGCGCGTCCTGGAAGATCATCGCGATTTCCGTGCCGCGGACCTGCCGGCGCTGCTCCTCAGAGCGGGTGAGCAGGTCCTGACCCTGGTAGAGGATCTGGCCGGAGCGGACGAACGCCGGTGGGGTGTCCAGGATGCCCATGATCGCCTGGGCGGTGACCGACTTGCCCGAGCCGGACTCGCCGAGCACGGCGAGCGTCTCGCCGGCGTCCAGGTGGTAGGACACGCCGTTGATCACTCGGGCCACGCCCTCGTTCGTGCGGAACTCGACGTGCAGGTCCCGCAGTTCGAGCAGGTGACCGGCCTCGGGCGTGGCGGAGGCGGGTGTGGGTTGGACGGTCATTGCTGTATCACCGCAGCTTCGGGTCGAAGGCGTCACGGATCGCGTCGCCGAGCATGATGAACGCCAGCACGGTCAGCGCGAGGAATGCCGACGGGACGATCAGCGGCGTCGCTGCCTCCCGCATGTGGATCCGGCCGGTGTCGATGTCCTGACCCCAGGAGATGGTCGGCGCCTTGAGGCCGATGCCCAGGAAGGAGAGCGTCGCCTCGGCCGCGATGAACGAGCCGAGCGCGATTGTCAGCACGACGATGACCGGGGCCAGCGAGTTCGGCAGGATGTGCCGCCACATGATCCGGCTGTTGCCGGCGCCGAGCATCCGGGCCGCCGCGACGTAGTCCTGCTCCTTGGCGGTGATCACCGAGGAGCGCACCACCCGGGCGGCGGTGGTCCAGCCGAGTAGGGCAAGCACGAAGACGACAGCACCGATCCGTGCCCACTGGCTGTCGCTCGACACCCGCTTGAGCAGCACGATCGCGGCCAGCAGCAGCGGGATGCCGAGCACAATGTCGATCACCCGGGAGAGCACCGCGTCGACCCAGCGACCGAAGTAACCCGCCAGCATGCCGATCACCAGGGCGATGATCCCGGTGCCGAGCGCGGCGAGGGCGCCGACGAGCAGCGACGCCCGGGTGCCGTAGACCGCCCGGGAGTACGTGTCGCAGCCCTGGAAGTCGTACCCGAAAATGGCCCCGCCGGACGGGCCCGCGTGCTGCCGGGAGAGCAGGCAGTCGTTCGGGTTGTTGGCGGTGAACACGCCCGGGAGCAACGCCATCAGGGTGAAGATGACGACAAGCGCCAGCGAGATCCAGAAGATCGGGTTGCGACGCAGGTCGCGCCACGCGTCTCCGGCCAGGCTGCGGGGCTTGTTCGCGACGCCGACCTGGTTGGGTGTGCCCGGCTCGCCCGAAGGGCCCCGCCGTGCGGCCTGGTTCTCGCTGGCCGCCACCGTCTCGAAGTCACTCATGCCCGCACCTCGCTGCGCTCACTCATAGCGGATCCTTGGGTCGAGTACGGCGTACAGGACGTCCACCACCAGGTTCGAGACCAGGTAGACCACGACCAGCACGCTGACGATGCCCACCACCAGGGGGCCGTCCTCGGTGCGGATGCCGCGGAAGAGGTTGAAGCCCACGCCGGGGATGTTGAAGACGCCCTCGGTGATGATCGCGCCGCTCATCAGGTTGCCCAGCTCCACACCGAGGAAGGTGATGACCGGGATGAGCGAGTTGCGCAGCACGTGGACGATGACGATGCGGCGCTTGACCAGGCCCTTCGACCGGGCGGTCCGGACGTAGTCGGCACGCAGGTTCTCCGCGACCGAGGCGCGGGTGAGCCGCAACGCGGTGGCCAGCGACAACGAGCCGAGCACGATGCCCGGCAGCAGGAGCGCGTAGAACGAGGGGTCGGAGCCGGCGGTGGGCGGGAAGAGCTGGAACTTGACGCCCAGGAAGTACTGCGCCAGCGGGGCCAGCACGATGGTCGGGATGCCCAGCACCAGCAGGGTCAGCACCAGCGTCGAGTTGTCGAAGATGCTGGCCCGGCGGATGCCGGCGAGCACACCGGCGCTGACGCCGAAGATGATCGCCACGGCGAGCGCGATGAGCGCGAGTCGTACGGTGACCGGCCAGGCCTGCTGGAGGATGTCGCCGATGCTCCGACCGGTGAGCGACTCGCCCAGGTTGCCCTGGAGCAGGTCCTTGACGTAGTCGAAGTAGCGGTAGAAGAAGCCGCCGACGCCTGTCTGATCCAGGTTGTACTTCTCGGTCAGGTACTCCCGTTGGGCCGGTGTCACCGGCCGCTCACCGGCGAGTGCCTGGATCGGGTCACCCTGCCCGGCGAATGTCAGCGCGTAGACGATCAGGGTGGTCCCGAAGAACGCCAGGACCATCTGCAGTAGGCGCCGCAAGATGTAGCGGAACATGCTTAGCAGTCTCTCCGGAAATGTGCGAAAGGGTCGCAGGACGGCATCTCTGGTCGTACCCGAAATATCTGAGATGCGCTGTCCGGCCCGGGGGAGCAGGCACCACCGACGCCGGGTCCGCTGCTGCGGCCCGGCCCCCGGTGACGCGGTCCGGGCCACCCGGGCGACGTCGCCCGGGTGGCCCGCACCATGGTCAGCTCAGCTGGCCGCTTCGATCTTGACGAGGTTGACCCGCTGGAACAGGTCCATCTCCACGTTCTTGACCTTGGACGAGTGGCCGAACACGTTCTCGCCGAAGCGGAGCGGGATCACCGGCATGTCCTTGGCCAGGATGTCCTCCGCCTGCTGGTACTTGGCGATCGCCTCGTCCTGCGTCTTGGCGGCGGAACCCTCCTTGACCAGCCTGTCGAACTCCGGGTTGCTGTAGCCGTAGTAGTTCGACGAGCCGTTCGTGCTGTACAGCGGGCCGAGGTAGTCCTCCATGGTCGGGTAGTCCATGACCCAACCCATCCGGAACGCACCCACCGGCGTCTTGTTCTCGACCTTGGTGAGCAGGTCGGCGAACTTCGGCTCGGCCGAACCCACCGCGTCCACGCCCAGGTTGGTCTTGAGCTGGTTGACGGTGGCGTCGACCCAGTCCTTGTGACCGCCGTCGCCGTTGTACGAGATGACGATCTTCGACGGGCCACCGGCGGCCTGGTAGAGCTTCTTGGCCTCGGTCGGGTTGAACTCGCCCGACTTGCCCGTGGTGTCGTCCCGGTAGCCCGGCAGGACCGGCGAGACGAAGGAGCGCGCCGACGTCTGCGAGCCCTTGAAGACCGACTTGGTGATCTCGTCACGGTCGATCGCCATCGAGATGGCCTTACGGACGTCCGGGTTGCTGTAGTCCTTGTCGAACGTCGGGAACGCCAGGAACTGGAACGACGACATCGGGCTGGTCTTGTACCGGTCGCCCAGGTCGCTCGGCGCGGTGCTCAGGCTCTCGGTCGGGATCGTGGGCAGCACGTCCAGGTTGTCCGCCAGGACGTCCGCGTAGGCCGCGGTGAGCTGCTGGTAGATCCGGAACTCGACGTTCTTCACCTTGGGCTTCTCACCCGGGAAGGCGTCGTAGCGCTCGACCTCGATCTTGCTGTCGTGCTGCCAGGTGCCCTTCATCTTGAAGGGGCCCTGTCCGATCGGCGCCTGCTCGTAGGAGTCCTTGAGCACGCCCGGGGCCGAGAACGCGGCGTCCGGCATCGGGAAGAACGCGTTGTAGCCCAGCGTGGTCTTGAAGTCGATGTACGGCTCGTTGAGCGTCACGGTGAAGGTGAGGTCGTCGACCTTCTTCAGCCCGGACATCTCCTTGGCCTTCGGCTCCTTGCCCTGCAGGTCGGCGTAACCGGCGATCTTCTCGAAGAACGGGTTGGTGTCCTGACCGTTGGGGGCGTACGCGCCGTAGTTCCAGGCGTTGATGTAGTCCTCGGCCGTGACCTTCTCGCCGTTGTGGAAGGTGTAGCCGTCCTTGAGCTTGATCGTCCAGACCTTGTTGTCGGTCGAGGTGACCGAGTCGGCCGCGACCTCGTACGGCTTGTTCTGGGCGTCGTAGTCGACGAGCGGGCTGAACAGGCCGGCGATGACCTGCGAGCCGGACGTCTCGGTGGTGTTTGTGGGAACCAGGTGCTTCGGCTCGGCGATCTGGATGCTGACCGTCGAACTGTCGCTGCCACCGGATCCACCGTCTCCGCCGCTGCCGCAGGCCGCGAGGCCCAGCGTCACCGCGAGCGGGAGGGCGGTCCAGGCGGCGAGTCTACGAACTCGCATTGAGCCTCCTCATCTCCTCACGCTGCGCAGTCAGGCCCGACGCTGGGTTTACGCTGCGCAACAAGCGGTAACGGTAGGTCGGCGGCGAGGCTTCGACAACGACGCGGTTGCGGGTGGGTAACGGTCTGGCGGCGACTCTCTTGTCGACCCGCCATCGGGCTGCTAGCCCAAACCGGTCGAAACGGCACCTGCCTTCGAATATGCTGCTCGTTTCCAGCCCTGCCGCCGCCTTCTGGGTGGAACCGGCACGCGTTGAGACGCCCATCCGGTATTCGTCGGCTGCGACCGGCCCGCGTGGTTCGACGGTGACCGAATAAACACTGAGTGACTCACAGTGACGAGCAACACGTCACAGATGGTCACCTTCGGCAGGTGGTGATCGGGGCCGCAGGGGGCCGGCCGGACGAGGTCGTCGGAACCGCGGGCGGCGGTCGTGAGACGATCTGGACGTGACGGCGACGCTTCTGGACGGCAAGGCAACCGCGGCGGAGATCAAGGACGAGCTGCGGATCCGGGTGAAGGCACTCGCGGAACGCGGCATCACCCCCGGGCTGGGCACGGTCCTGGTCGGGGCGGATCCGGGCAGTCAGGCGTACGTCAACGGCAAGCACCGCGACTGCGCCGAGGTGGGCATCGCCTCGATCCGCCGGGAGTTGCCGGCCGACGCCACCCAGCAGCAGGTGGACGACGTGCTGGCCGAGCTGAACGCCGACCCGGCGTGCCACGGCTACATCGTCCAACTGCCGCTGCCGGCCCACCTCGACACCCAGCGTGTGCTGGAGTTGATCGACCCGGACAAGGACGCCGACGGCCTGCACCCGGTCAACCTGGGCCGGCTCGTGCTCGGCTACGACGGCCCGCTGCCCTGCACCCCGCGCGGCATCATCGAGCTGCTCCGCCGCCACGACGTGGCCCTGCGCGGCGCCACCGTCGCCGTCGTCGGCCGGGGCAACACCGTCGGTCGACCGCTCGGCCTGCTGCTCACCCGCCGCAGCGAGAACGCCACCGTCACCCTGTGCCACACCGGCACCCTCGACCTCGCCTCGCACACCCGGGCCGCCGACATCGTCATCGTCGCGGCCGGCGTACCGGGTCTGCTCACCGCCGACATGATCAACCCGGGTGCGGTGGTGGTCGACGTCGGCATCACCCGGGTGATCGGCGCGGACGGCAAGGGCCGCTACACCGGCGACGTGGACCCGGAGGTGGCCGAGACGGCCGGCGCCCTGGTCCCCATGCCCGGCGGTGTCGGGCCGATGACGCGGGCCATGCTGCTCAGCAACGTGGTGGAGCGCGCCGAACGCGGCTGAAACGTGCGCCGGCGACAGCGGTGACGTTCGCCCCATCCCGGCGATGGCCGCCGCCCCTGGCCTGATCGGTGCCAGGATGACTGATACGGTCCGGAAAACCGACTGGTATCAGGGAGTGGGACGACCATGGGTAAGAAGGTCACTGTCGTCGGGGCTGGCTTCTACGGCTCCACCACCGCACAGCGCCTGGCCGAGTACGACGTCTTCGACACCGTAGTGATCACCGACATCGTGGAGGGCAAGCCCGCGGGTCTCGCGCTCGACCTCAACCAGTCCCGGGCCATCGAGGGCTTCGAGACCAAGGTGGTCGGCGTCACCACCGGCCGCAACGGTGAGGGCTACGAGGCCATCGAGGGCTCCGACGTCGTCGTGATCACCGCTGGTCTGCCGCGTAAGCCCGGCATGAGCCGGATGGACCTGCTGGAGACCAACGCCAAGATCGTCCGGCAGGTCGCCGAGAACGTCGCCAAGTACGCGCCGAACGCCGTCGTCATCGTCGTCTCCAACCCGCTCGACGAGATGACCGCGCTGGCGCAGCTGGCCACCCAGTTCCCGAAGAACCGGGTCCTCGGCCAGGCCGGCATGCTCGACACCGCCCGGTTCAGCAACTTCGTCGCCGAGGCGCTGAACGTGCCGGTGGCGTCGGTACGCACCCTGACCCTGGGCTCGCACGGCGACACCATGGTCCCGGTCCCGTCGAAGAGCACCGTCAACGGCAAGCCGCTGCGTGACGCGATGCCGGCCGAGCAGATCGAGGAGCTGGTCGTCAAGACCCGCAACGGTGGCGCCGAGGTGGTCGCGCTGCTCAAGACGGGTTCGGCGTACTACGCCCCGTCCGCCGCCGCGGCCCGCATGGCGAAGGCCGTCGCCGAGGACTCCGGCGAGGTCATGCCGGTCTGCGCCTGGGTCGACGGTGAGTACGGCATCTCCGGTGTCTACCTGGGCGTCGAGGCCGAGATCGGCGCCGAGGGCGTCAAGCGGGTCGTCGAGACCGACCTGGACGCCGACGAGCTGGCCAGCCTCAAGGAGGCCGCCGAGGCCGTCCGCGCCAAGCAGGGCGACATCTCCAGCATGTGAAACACCAGCCACTCCGAGAGAGGGGCGCGTCGGCTTCGCCGACGCGATAGGAAGAGCACACTGGTGAACTCCCGTCACCGGTTTGA
>NZ_JBEZEY010000013.1:0-179672 GCF_040649135.1 Micromonospora sp. NPDC049047 | reverse complement strand
CCCCGCAACGCACCCGCCTGGGCCACGCACTCGTCCCAGTCCCGCTGCGCCTGCGACAACGCCGCACCCGCCGCCCCCGCATCCGACCGATACGTGTCCGGCTCCGCGGAAGCAGCCTGCTCCGGCGGCCGATCCGCGACCTCCCGCTCATGCCGCTCATCCGCCTGCGCCGCCCGATCCGAACGCCCCCGCGCGGCCTGCAACGCCGCCCACAAACCCGGCGCACGCTGCGCCACCGGACGCATCCGGTCCTGCAACGACGACAACGAACCCGCGAACGCCACCAACCCCGCCGACACCTTGCCGAACGCATCACCGGTCACCCGCAAATGCCCCGGCATCTGGGCATTCAGGCCCTCCCGGAACAGATCCGCCTCCGGACCCACGAACTGACTCGTATCCAAACCCGTGATCTGCGCCGCCGCCTGTGACGCCGCCGAACCAAAACCAGACCACCGCCCCGCCGACGACCGAATCGCCGACGGATCACCATCCATTTTGAACAAATGCCCCGGAAACTCAGCCACCGCGCCGGACCTCCCCCGTGTCCACGCCAACCAGCCCGCGGCCGTCGCAGCGCCCGACACAGGACAGCTACCCGCCCGGCACCGACTGACCAAGGGCGAACTCCGCTGAGGTCGCCCCACAGTCATTCGAACATAGACATCCGGCGAACTATGGCCACTGCCTCCGTCGCAGTTCGCGCCATCTGAGTAGGCCGCCGAGACCGCTACCCACCAACGGGTGGATAAACAACTCCTGGCCATCCCGGGTGAAGTTGATGCGAGGGCCGGTCTCCGTCGCGGCACACCTCCGGCTCCGCGTTCCGACGGTGCGCGGGTGCCGCTGTCACAAGGCAGCCCAACTGGACGCCGCGGACAGCGAGCCGCGCTCAGCCGCGGCCCGCACGCTCCGCGCCGGCACGAAGCCGGGCGTGGCGGCACCGCCGGGCGCGCAGACAGCGCTGGGCGCGGGGGCGACGCCGACGGTGACCACCAGGTCGGCCACCCGCAGGGTGCGCCAGAGCGCCGATCCGTCGGATGGCGTGCTCAGGCCGTGGCGACGCCACCAGGCCGCCACCGGCACGTCGGCGAGCTTGCAGCAGCACTCGGCGCGGGTCCACCGCGCCCAGAAGTCGTCCACCCCGAACCGGCGGGCCAGTGCCGGAGGCACCGGGGCGTTCGCGCGTTCCGCGTCGATCGCCACCCGCCACCCGGGCGTCGTCGGTCCGTACCAGCCGACGCAGCGGCCGTCGTCGAGGTGGCTGCGGGTCACCGCGTCGGTCAGGTCGGCGGGTACGCCGATCCGCAGGTGCTGCTCGGCGGCGGCGAGCAGCACCGGCACCGGGCGGGGCCGGACCAGCCGGGCCGGCTCAGATGGCGGCGGCACCGTCCACCACGATCACCTGGCCGTTGATGTTGGTGTGCTCCCGCAGCAGCATCCGCACCACCGGCGTGACCTCCGCCGGCTCGGTCAGGTGACCGGTCGGCGTGCGGCGCACGATCTGGTCCAGTTGGGTCGGGCCGAGCACCGCGGACATCTCCGAGGCGAAGAAGCCGGGGGCGACCGAGTTCACCAGCATCCGGCCACCCAACTCCCGGGCGAGCGAGCGGGTGGCGGCGTCCATGCCGCCCTTGGTGGCGGAGTACGCGACCAGACCCGGGAAACCGCGCTGCCCGCAGATCGAGGTGATGTTGACGATCCGCCCGCGCATGCCCTTGCCGAGCATCCGGCGGACCACCAGCCGGGTCAGCTGCAACGGGGCGGTCAGGTTGGTCTCGATGATCCGGGCGATGTCGTCGGTGGTGGTGTGCACGTGCAGCGAGTCCTGCCCGACGGCGGCGTTGTTGACGATGCCGTCGATCGGGCCGAGGCGTTGCTCCACCTCGCGGACGAAGCTCTGCGCGGCCCGCAGATCGGTGACGTCCACCGAGCCGACGTGCACCCGGTCGGGGTGCTCGGCGGCGAGTTTGTCCAGCTCCGGCGTGACGGTGCGGGCGAACGCGGCCACCCGGACGCCCGCGTCGAGCAGGTCGGTGACGACGGCCAGACCCAACCCCCGGGAGCCGCCGGAGACGAGGACCACAGTGCTGGGCGGTACGAGCGGGGTGACGACGGGTTCAGACATCGCTCTTCAGGGTCTCCTTGACGGGAATGTCGGCAAGCACGCGGATCCGGCGGGGCACCGCGTGCTCGGGGAGCCGGTCGGCGCACCAGCGCACCAGCGCGGCCTCGTCGACATCCGGGTGCGCGGTGGGGGTGTGGACCACCTCGGCGACCACCATCCGGCCGAGCACCGGGGCACGGCGGCCGGTCACCCGGGCCCAGGCCACCGCCGGATGCGCGGCCAGCACACCGCGGACCACCCCGGCGGAGACCTTGCTGCCACCCACGTTGATCTCGTCGGAGTCGAGCCGGCCGGTGATCAGCACCCGGTCGTCGAGGATCTGCACCCGGTCTCCGGTGTGGATCGGGCCGGACAACCCGACCCCGTGGTGCGGGGAGCTGACCACCAGTTCGTCGTCGCGCACGGAGAGCGTCGGCCGACCCGGAGTTTGCCGGTCCAGCCAGTCGACCGGGAAGCCGGCCCGCCCGTCGTGCACCACGATGGACGCCCCCACCTCGGACGAGGCGTAGATCCAGGAGATCCGGGCGGTGGGGAACACCGCGCGGAGCTGGTCCAGGATCGCCTGGTCCACCGGCTCCCCGCCGAGGGTGAGCTGGCGCAGGGGCACCCGGGCCAGCGCGGCGGCATCGCGGTAGAGGGTACGTCGCCAGAAGGTCGGGGTGCCGGAGGCCGCGTCGACCCCGTGCGCGGCGGCGATGGTCGGCCAGTCGTCAAGCTCGTCGGGCTCGACCACCACGAGGTGCTGGCCGGGTTGGGTGAGCGACAGGGTGACCACCTGCCACCAGGCGTACGTGCCGGGCGCGTACGGGCAGAGCCAGGTCCGGTCGGGCTGCTCGGCCCGCACCGTGGTGAGCGTGTCGAGGGTGTGCCCGACCCGTTTGGGGCGCCCCGTCGAGCCCGAGGTCAGCAGCCACAGCCGGCCGGGCTCGGCGGCTCGGGGCCGGGCCGGGCCGCTCGGGTGCACGCCGTCGTCGTCGAGGACGCTGACGGTGAACCCGGCCGCCTGCAACTCCGTCCGCATCGCCGCGTCGACCCGACCCGCGGTGCTGAGCAACAGTTCGGTGCCGTGCACGGCGTGCTGCCGAGCGGCGGCGAGCGCGTGCACACCGCGGTGGGCGAGCACCGCGGCCGGGTCGGGCAGCGTCGGCGTCGGCAGCGCCCGCCAGGTCAGCGCGGCGCCGCCGACGACGATCCGGTTGTCGACGCCGGCCGGCTCCCGGGGTACGGGTGCGTGATCGTGTGCCGTCGCGACGGTCACTGGTGCTGAAGCTCGACGAGGAAGTCGAGGACGTCGCCGACGGTGGCGATGCGACGCAGGCCGGGGGCGTCGAAGTTGAGCTCCTCGCCCGTCTCGTCCTCCACCCGCAGGGCCAGCTCGGAGAAGTCGAGCGACCGGAACCCGATCTCCCGCAACTGCGCCGCGTCGTCCGCGGGCAGCTCCTTGTCCTGGTTCTTCAACACCTGAGCCATGAGGTCGCGGATCTGCGCGCGACTCAATTCGTCCATGCGCCGCAGTCTACAACCCAACGAATGCATATCTGCTTTGCCGGTACGCCCGGGTAAGGTGCTCCGACCGGACGTGAACAGCAAAGAAAGCGAGACGCCCGTGCTGCGCGAAGCGACCGTGGACGACGTTCACCTGATGTTGTCCTGGCGTAATCAGGAAACCAACCGTCAGGTCAGCAAGACCAGCCACGAAATCACCGCCGACGAGCACGCCCGGTGGTGGTCGGCGGTCCGCGACGACCCGTCCCGGCGGGTGCTGGTGTACGTCCGCGACGATCGGCCCTGCGGCGTGGTCACCTTCTTCGACCTGCGGTTCGACGGTCCCCGCACGGGGGCGTGGGGCTTCTATCTGGACGCCGACGGGCTGGCTGGACGAGACGAGACGCTGCCCGCCTGGCTGGGGGTCATGCGGGAGGCAGTCGAGTACGCGTTCGACGGGCTGCACCTGGATCGACTCGACGGCGAGGTACTCGGTCACAATACCGTCGTACGACAGATGAACCGGCGGTTCCGATTCGTCGAGGGCGCCCCGCGACAGGAGCTGTCCGGCGGCCGGGAAATCACCGTCATCCCGATTTCCCTGGCTCGCGCCGACCGCCGCCAGCGTTGATTGTCGGACCCATTCGGATAATGGACCTGAATCATTAACCGATGGTGTTCCCGGTGGACATCCGCCGTTCACGAAACAGCGGATGTCCACCGGGGTCAGGCCCGCCGCCACGCCGCCCAGTGCTGCACCGGGTTGCCGCCGAGCCGGACGAACCCGTAGGCGGTGCCGTCCCAGTCGTCCGGCTGGCCGGGCGCCCAGCTGGCGAACACCACCTGGGCCGCGGCCGGCGGCTGCTCGTCGAACCAGCGGACGTCGGTCCAGTTCACCTGGTGGCTCAGGTTGAACCGCATGACGTAGTGCACGCCGGTCGAGGCCCAGACCCGCTCGCCGGGGCGTACCCCGATGTCGGCGACCCGGGGCGTCGGCGACGTCCTCGCGACGGCTGGCCGCACGATGCGCTGCTCGATCACCTGCATGGTGACGAGGTTGGCCACGACGAGGACGCCGAGCATCGGCAACCGCAGTCGGGGCAGCAGCACTGCGGCGACGAGCAGCAGGCAGCCGCCGATCCCGACGAGTGATCCGAGCACCGGCCGCATCTCGCGCCAGCCCCCGGTCAACGCCGCCAGGTCCGGGGCGCTGAAACCGCCGTAGCGCAACCGGTGGCCCTGGCTGGCCACGTACGCGAGTCGGACGGCGATCAGCGCACCGCCGCCGACCAGCAGGGCCACCGCGACGGCCGCCCGGCGCAGCACCACCCGGTGGCCGGCGGTGAGCAGCACCCCGAGCCCGACCAGCAGCCAGAACGGTGCCAACATCTGCACGTAGCGTCCGTAGATCGCGTCCAGCGGCTTGCCGGTGATGCCGGCCAGGATCACCGACGCCCCGCCGGCCACCCCGACGGTCACCACAAGCGCCACGCCCATCGTCCAGCGGGCGGCGTCGCCGTGCCGGGGACGCCAGAGTTCGCGCACGGCGGCGGCCCAGGCCACTCCCGCCATCCCGAAGGTGATCACCACGAGGTACCAGAGTTGGGTGGTGACGCCCGCGCCGACGCGGACCACCCCCTGGACGGAGGCGACCGCGTCGACGGTGCCGCCGCCCGGCGTGCTGCCGAGCAGGTAGACCTTGTCGCCGAGGTAGCGGATGACGGCGGCGTTGACGAGCGCCATGGCGAGCACCGGCAGCAGCGCGGCGAGCACAGTGGGCGGGCTGATCCGGCGGCGGACGAACAGCAGCACTACCAACCCGGCGTGCACCGCCACGATCACCAGGCCGCGCGAGTGCAGCAGGTGGAACCCGCCGACCAGCAGGCCGACGGTGGCGGCGGCGCGCGGTCCGGGCCGCTCGATCCAGCGGTGCACGGCGAGCAGCCAGCCGACGACAAGCGGCGCCATCACCGTGTCGATCATGGCGATGCCGGCGTAGAAGGCGGTGGCTGGCAGGGTCGCCGCCGCGAGGGCGCCGAGCAGCGCGTACGGCCGGGGCAGCCGGAGCAGACGGCGGGCGAGCAGGTACGCCAACGGCAGCAGCGTCGAGTTCGCCATCGCGTTGATCAGTTGGACGATCCGGTAGGCGTCGGTGAAATCCCGGTCCCCGAGGAACGCCGGCGAGATCAGCATCGGGTACCCGACCCGGCGCAGCAGGTCGTTCTCGCTGCTGAACCCGCCCGGCCCGCCGGCCAGCGCACGGGCGGTGTTGAGGTAGCTGTCCTCGTCGGTGTGCGCGATCGGCAGCACGATGTGCCGGGACAACCACATCCGCCAGGCGACGCTGAGCACCCAACCGACGACCAGCAGCAGCGGCACCAGCCAGCGCCGCGCGGGCGCGGGGTCCGGTGTGCGCGCCCGTGCGGCGGGCCGTTCGATCACGTCGCTAGCGGATGCCATGAACGCCTCCAGAACTGCCGGCCGGACCGGTCTCGGCATGGACCGGCCGGGCCTTCGGCCCGCGCCGGTGACGTGTGGGGTGACCCGCTCGCACCGAGCCGATGCGGATGTCGGGTGAACGCGGAGCCGGCCGCGGACAGGGCTGCCGGGTCACTCGCGCGGTCACTGTAGCGGCCCGATCCGGCCAGGTCAGGCCGGTTGCGGGCGGGCCGGAAGTGTTTGCCTACGCGGTGTTCGGCATTCACACGAGCAGGGGTCGTGGTTAACCCGTGAGCGTCGGGGAGTTAACCCGCCATGGCTAGCGTCTCACCCCGGTCGGCCGGCCGAGGGCCGCCCGTTCATCCACGACCACGGGAGCACCAAATTGAGTGAGTTGAATGGATCGTCCATTCTGATCACCGGGGGAACGGGTTCCTTCGGCAGGACGTTCCTCAAGCACATTCTCACCGAGGCCGACCCGGCCCGGGTGGTGGTCTTCTCCCGCGACGAGCTCAAGCAGTACGAGTTGCGTCAGCAGCTCGGCGACGACCCGCGGCTGCGGTGGTTCATCGGCGACATCCGGGACCGGCACCGGCTCACCCGGGCCATGCACGGGGTGGACCACGTGGTGCACGCCGCCGCGCTCAAGCAGGTGGACACCGCGGAGTACAACCCCTCCGAGTACATCGCCACCAACATCACCGGCTCCCAGCACGTCGTCGACGCCGCGATCGAGGCCGGCGTCAAGAAGGTCATCGCGCTCTCCACCGACAAGGCGTCCAGCCCGATCAACCTGTACGGCGCCACGAAGCTGGTCGGCGACAAGCTGTTCGTCTCGGCCAACCACTACGCCGCCCAGCACCCGACCCGGTTCGCCGTGGTGCGGTACGGCAACGTGGTGGGCAGCCGCGGCTCGGTCGTCCCGCTGTTTCGCCGGCTGGCCGCGGAGGGCAAGAGCCTGCCGATCACCGACAAGCGGATGACCCGCTTCTGGATCACGCTCGACCAGGCCGTGCGGTTCGTCATGGACTCGTTCGACCAGATGCAGGGCGGCGAGTTGTTCGTGCCCCGCATCCCGAGCATGCGCATCCTCGACCTGGTCGAGGCCGTGGCCCCGGACGCCACCACCCACGAGATCGGGATCCGTCCGGGCGAGAAGCTGCACGAGGAAATGA
Source organism: Micromonospora sp. NPDC049047 (assembly GCF_040649135.1). Lineage (NCBI taxonomy): Bacteria > Bacillati > Actinomycetota > Actinomycetes > Micromonosporales > Micromonosporaceae > Micromonospora > Micromonospora sp. NPDC049047. The sequence continues at coordinate 172,445 of NZ_JBEZEY010000013.1, read as the reverse complement.
TCGCGCCCGACGACAGCCGCCGGACGCTGCGCGCCGACGGCCGGTTCATCGTCCAGCCGACGATCGCCACCTGGGGCTACCAGCCGCCGGTCGACTGCGATCCGGTGCCGGACGGCTTCGCCTACCAGTCGGACACCAACGACGAGTGGCTCACCGTCGAGCAGCTGCGCGACATGCTCGGCCGCACCGCATGACGGGAATGCTCCCGTACGGCAGGCACTCGATCACCGAGGACGACGTCGCCGCCGTGGCCGGTGTGCTGCGCGGCGACTGGCTCACCACGGGCCCACAGGTCAACGCCTTCGAGGCCGACCTCGCGGTCTGGACCGGTGGGGTCGGCGTCGCCGCCGTCTCCAACGGCACCGCCGCGCTGCACGTGGCGTACGCGGCGGCCGGGGTGGGCCCCGGCGACGAGGTGGTCGTCCCGCCGATGACCTTCGTGGCGACCGCCAGCAGCGCCGTCGCCCTCGGCGCGAAGATCGTGTTCGCCGACGTCGACGACGAGACGTTCTGCCTCGACCCGGCTGCCGCCGCCGCCGCGGTCACCGCACGGACCAGGGTCGTCGCCGCCGTCGACTACGCCGGCCACCCCGCCGACTACGACGCGCTGCGCGAGTCGGTAGCGGGCAGCGACGCGTTGCTCCTCGCCGACGCGGCGCACTCGATCGGCGGGACGTACCACGGTCGGCCGGTCGGCTCACTCGCCGACCTGACCACGTTCTCGTTCTTCCCCACCAAGAACCTGACCACCGCCGAGGGTGGCGCCGTCGCCGCGCTCGACCCGCGGCTGCTCAAGCGGGCCCGGCGCTTCCGCGGCGTCGGGATGGTCCGCGAACGCGACGAGCTGCGCCTGAATGACGAGGGCGGCTGGCACCAGGAGGTGCACGAGTTCGGGCTGAACTACCGCCTGCCGGACGTGCTCTGCGCCCTGGGCCGCAGCCAGCTGCGCCGGCTCGGCGAGTTCAAGGCCCGCCGCGCCGCCCTGGTCGCCCGCTACGACGAGGCACTCGCCGACCTGGACGGCGTGCTCCGACCGCACCGCAGGTCGTGGGCCGACCCGGCCTGGCACCTCTACCCGATCCGGGTCCTCGACGGGCGACGCCGCGAGGTGTACGACCGGATGCGCGCCGCCGGCATCGGCGTCCAGGTCAACTACATCCCGGTGCACTGGCACCCGGCCTTCGCCGACCTCGGCTACCGGCGCGGGTCCTGCCCGGTGGCCGAGTCGTTCTACTCCCAGCAGCTGTCACTGCCGCTCTACCCGGGGCTCAGCGACGCCGAGCAGGATCGCGTCATCGACGCGCTGACCGCGGCCCTGCGGTTCGGCTCGGTGCGTACCGCCGCCTGATGGGAACCTGATGCACCACGCCAACCACTTCTACGGCCACGCGCACGTGCTGGCCCGCTACGCCGGTCTCGGTGACCGGCACCCACCGCGGATCAACGGGTACGTGCAGCACGGCTGGAACATCGGCGACGGCCTGGCCCCCGGTCACCCGTACGCCGAGCGCGCCCCGAGCCTGCTCTGGTCCGAGCAGACCCGCCGGCGGGCCTGGTCGGTGGGGCGGCGCAACGTGGTGGTCATCGGCGCGCCGTTCATATACCTGCTGGCCATGCGCCCCGACGAGCCACCGGCCGAGGAGCGGGTGGGCACCATCTGGTACCCGTTCCACGGCTGGGAGGGCCAGCACGTCAAGGGCGACCACCGGAAGTTGATCGCCCTGATCCGGGACACCGAGCCCGGCCCGGTCACCGTCTGCCTGTACTGGCACGAGTACCGGATGCGCAGCGTCCGCCGGCTCTACGAGCGCGCCGGCTTCCGGGTGATCTGCCACGGCTACCGGGGGCACTGGTGGAAGGACACCGACCCGGATTTCCTGGACAAGCAGCTCACCGAGCTGCGTCGACACCGCCGGGTAGCATCCAACCGGCTGACCAGTGCGATCTTCTACGGCATCGCGGCCGGCTGCGAACCGGCGGTCTACGGCGACCCGATGATCCTGTCCAACGAGGACCCGACGTTCGGCGGGACGGCCCGCATCCGGCGGCAGTGGCCGCAGTTGCACGGCGCCGAGGTCGACCTGCCCACCGCTGTCGAGATCGCCCGCGCCGAGTTGGGCACCGACCACCGCTGCACGCCGGCGGAGCTGCGGGAGCTGCTCGGTTGGGCGAACCTCCAGGAGGAAGAGGACCACAGTGACGACTGAGACGGCACCCGCCGGCCGGATCACGCTGCCCGGCGGCGAGATGCTGGCCTGGTCGGACCTGCCGCAGCAGCGCCTGGCCGACGGCGGGCCCCTGGCCGCGCTGGCCGCCCGACTCGTGCCGCCCGGCGCCCGGGTGCTGGTGGCCGGGCCCCACGACCCGGCCCTGCTCGACCAACTCGGCCACGCCGAGGTGACCTGCCTGCTGCGCAGCCACCCGGACGCGGTCGCGCTCGCCCAGCGGGCCGCCCACCTGGTCGTGGGTGGTCCGGCCGGGTTGCCCGACGACGAGACGTACGACGTGGTGATCGCCCCCGCCGGCCTGGACCCGGTGGAGTCGGTGGAGGGCACCCGCCTCGGTTGGGACGGCGTGCTGGCCCGACTGGTCGCCGCGGTGCGACCGGGCGGCGCGCTGGTGCTACGCGTGGACAACCCGCTCGGCCTGCACCGGCTGGTCGCCACCACCCCCTGGTACGCCGACCGGGAGGATTCCGCGTGGACGATCGGCGGGGTCCTCGACCGGACCCACCCGGCCAACCGGGACCAGCTCCGCGAGCGGCTCACCGCGGCGGGACTGCGACCGGGTACGTGCTGGGCCGCGTACCCCGACGCCGGCACCCCGACGGCGCTGCTCGACGCCGACCACCTCGACCGGGACACCGGCTCGGGCCTCTTCGACGCGGTGCTGCACGGCGCGTGCGCCGGCGGCTGCACCGGCGACACGGTGCTCCAGGACCCGTCCCGGCTGGCGGTGGACGCGCTGCACGCCGGCCGCGCCGCGGACCTCGCGCCGGGTTGGCTGGTGCTCGCTCACCGGCCCGCCGACCCGGCTGATCCCAGCACGCCGGCCGACGGCGCGGATCTGCCGGTGGTGCTGGCGCAGACCGGGATCGGCGTGCTGGAGGTGCTGCACGGGCCGTCGGGACTGCGGTGGGGACGCGTCCAGACCACCGGCACGCAGCCGCCGGCCGCCGCGCCGTTCGCCAGCCGCGAGGCCGCCTACCGGGACGCTGACGCGTTGTCCGGGCCGGTGCCGGCCGGCCGGCTGTTGCGGACCCTGCTGCTCGACGCGGCAGTGCGCCGCGACCTGACCGCCCTGCGCGCGCTGCTGCACGGCTACGCGGGCTGGCTCGCCGACCAGACCGACGCCGACTCGCGGATCGCCGGCGCGGCGGCGCTGGCCGGCACCGACAACGTGGTCGTCGACGACGAGCGGTACGCGGTGCTCGACCCGAGCTGGCGGGCCACCGAGGCGCTACCCGCCGACGTGGTGCTGGCCCGCGGGCTGTGGCGCTTCGCGGCGGGCCTGCTCACCGGCGGGTACGCCCACCCCTGGTCGTCCACCCTCGACGTGGCCGGCCTGACCGTGGTGCTCGGCGGCCTTGCCGGCCACGACCTGGACCGCGCGACAGTTGGCGAGGCGGTGGAGGCCGAGGCGGCAATCGACGCGGCGCTGCACGGACTGGACCCCGACGGCCGGCTCAACCTCGCCACCGAGCTGCACGCCGTCGCACCCACCGACCCGCCGGTCGGCGCGCGCAGCTACCAACAGCTGCACGAGGCGTGGCTGCGCCAACGCGAGGAACTCGCCCGGCTGGCGGCGCTCACCGCGTGGACCGAGGAGCTGCTCACCTCCCGGGAACGGGCCCTGCGTCGGGCCGAGACGACGATCGGCCTGCTCAGCGGCTCGATCAGCTACCGGGTGGGCCGGCTCGCCATCACCCCGGCCCGACTGGCCAAGCGGGGCGCCCGCGCCGCCAAACGTCGAGCCACCGCCGTGCTCGCCCCGAAGGGAGAGCAGCAGTGACCGGCGTACCGGCAGGCGGGCTGGCCCCGACGAACGGCACGGCACCCCGGATCGTCGGCATCGTGCAGGCCCGGATGGGTTCGTCCCGGCTGCCCGGCAAGGTGCTCCGCCCGCTCGCCGGGCGTTCCGTGCTGGGCCGGGTGGTGCGCGCCGCCCACGACAGCGGCGTCCTGGCCGACCTGGTGGTCGCGACAAGCACGGACCCGGTCGACGACGCGGTGGTCGCCGAGTGCGCGCGGCTGGGCGTCGCCTGCCACCGCGGGCCGGTCGACGACGTGCTGGGCCGATTCGTGGGTGCCCTCGCCGCGCACCCGGGGGACGCGGTGATGCGGTTCACCGCCGACTGCCCGCTGCTCGACCCGGAGATCATCGCCCTGGTCGCGGCGGTCTACCGGGCGGTCCCCGGGCTCGACTACGCGAGCACGTCGATCGCCCGCACACTGCCCCGCGGGCTGGACGCCGAGATCATCGCGGCGAAGACGCTGCGCACCCTGGACCGGCTCGCCACCGACCATCACCGGGTGCACGTGACCTCGTACGCGTACACGCATCCGGAGCTGTTCCGGGTGCTCGGGGTGACGCTCACCCCGGACCGGTCGGCGCTGCGACTGACCCTCGACACCGAGCGGGACTGGACGCTGGTCAGCGCGATCGTCGACCACTTCGGGGACGTGAGCGTGCCACTTGCCACGCTCGCCGGGTGGCTGCACGGGCAACCCCACCTGCGCACCCTCAACGCCGACGTCCGACAGAAGCAGCTGGAGGAGTGCTGAGCACGCCGCGGGTCGGGTTGCGGTGCGACGCCAGCCCACGGCGGGGAGTCGGCCACCTCGTCCGCTGCCTGGCCCTCGCCGAGGAGTTGCTCACCCGCGGAGTCCACGTCGCCGTGTTCGGCACCGTCGAACGGCTCCCCTGGGCCACCGCGGAACTGGCCGCCCGGGGCATCCCCCTGCACCCGGGCCCGGACACGCCGGACGAGCTGGTCGACGCGGCCCGCCGGCACCACCTGGACGTGCTGGTCCTCGACTCCTACGAGCTGGACCCCGCCGGAGCCGGGGCGCTACGCACCGCCGGCGTGTTCACCCTCGCCGTGATCGACGGGGACACCCGGGGCCAGGTCGCCGACCTGTACCTCGACCAGAACTTCGGCGCGCAGCTGACCGGGCTGCCGGGCCGGCTGCTCGCCGGCAGCGGGTACGCCCTGCTACGCGACTCCGTGATCACCGCCCGACCGCCGGCGCCTCCGCCCGCCACGACTGTCAGCCGACCCCGGGTGCTGGCCTTCTTCGGCGGCACCGACGCGGTAGGCGCGGCACCGGTACTGACCCGGGTGCTTGTCGCCACCGGCCATCCGATGGACCTCACTGTCATCGTCGGCCGACCCGAGATCGAGGCCGAGATCGAGGACATCGCCCCCGGCCGCGGGCAGCTCATCCGGCCGGTGCCACCCACCGGCGCGCTGCCCGCCCTGATCACCGAAGCCGACCTGGTCGTCAGCGCCGCCGGCACGTCCACCTGGGAACTCTGCTGCCTCGGCGCACCCGCCGCGCTGGTCTGCGTTGTCGACAACCAACGCGAGTCGTACGCCCGGGTGGTCCGCCACGGCCTCGCCGCCGGGCTCGGCGAACTGCCGGAGCTGACCGCCGCCGGCGTCACCGGACGAGCAACCCGCGCGGCGGCGGCGCGGACCCTGCTCGGGCTGCTCAGCTCACCGCAGCGACGCGCCACACTCGCCGCGCGGGCCTGGTCGACCGTCGACGGCCAGGGCCGGGCCCGGGTCGTGGACGCGGTCCTGGAGGCCGTCCGGCCAAACTGACCCAGCCGTTGGCACGGGTGTACGAAAGCGCTGCTAGGGTGGGTGCATGACGCGGGCCGCCTATCAGCCGTCGATGCTCGACCTGGCCGACGCCGGGCCGACCCTGGGATCACTGCCCGGCCAGATCCGCCGACACCAGCTCAGCCGGGGCGCCTGGGTCGACCACCTCCCCGGCTGGGTGCACGGCTCCGACACCGTCCTCGACACCCTGCTCACCGAGGTGCCCTGGCGGGCCGAGCGGCGCACCATGTACGACAGCGAGGTCGACGTGCCCCGCCTGCTCTGCTGGTACGACGCCGACCGGCAACTGCCACACCCGGTGCTCACCGAGGCACGCGCCGCCCTGACCCGGCACTACGCACCCGACCTGGGCGAACCGTTCGTCACCGCCGGCATGTGCCTCTACCGCTCCGGCAACGACAGCGTGGCCTGGCACGGCGACACCATCGGCCGCTCGGCACACACCGACACCGTCGTCGCGATCGTCTCCTTCGGCGCACCCCGACCGCTGCTGCTGCGCCCGCGCGGCGGCGGCGACAGCCTGCGTTTCCCGGTGGGCCACGGCGACCTGATCGTCATGGGCGGCTCCTGCCAACGCACCTGGGAACACGCCATCCCGAAGACCGCCCGCCCGGTCGGCCCCCGGGTGAGCGTCCAGTTCCGCCCGCACAACGTCGCCTGATCCCCTCCGTCGCGCCTAGAGCATGCCGGCGAGTTTGTAGAGGACCAGCGAACCGGCGACGGCCACGTTGAGGCTCTGACCATGCCCGATCATGGGAATCTCCACGGCCGCGTCCAGCTGGTCCAGGGCCTCGGGCGGGATGCCGCTCGATTCGTGCCCCAGCAGCACGACGGTGCGCCCCCGAGCCGCAGGCAGGTCACCGAGTCGGACGGCCTCGTCGGCCAACTCCACACCGAGGATGCGGGCACCGGCGGCCCGTTCGGCTGCCAGCCACCGCAGCGGGCTGCCGACCCGGTGCACGCAGCCCGGCCGACGCAGGGTGTTGCCGCGGGCCAGAGCCTCGTCCACCCACCGAAACGGTGGCACGGCCAGGCAGGCACCGACCGCGTCGCAGGTACGCAGGAGGGTGCCCAGATTCGCACCGTGCAGCGGCCAGAGCGGGGCGGCGATCAGGTGCCCCCAGCAGCGATGCTGTCGGGGTCGGCGGGCGGCGCGCAGCTCGCGCGACGGCCGCACCCGGATGGCGGCGCTCACGCCGCGCCGGCGACTCCGCCGGACAGAAGAGAGGTCATGTGAGAGGTGCTTGGCGGCGCACCCGGGCCATCGTCGACAACAGAGCCGTCATTCTAGCGCGCAGACCCCTTCGCATGATCGTGCTCGATCCGGGATCGAGTGGCATCGCCGTGGGGTGACGCCACTACTTCCAGGATCGAGCACGATCTTCGGCGGCTCGCGCGCCGACATCCACGGATGCTGAGGCCGAGCGGCGGGCGGTCGGGGTGGGTCAGTCGCGCTCGATCAGGTGGCCTACCACCGTCGGGCCGAGCATCACCGCGAAGCCGGAGCCGTCCCGGCGGGGGTCCGCCGCTGGCAACTCCACCGGATCACCGGTGCCGGTCGCGCCGACCGGGCGCGGCCCCACCCAGGCCACAACCACGTCCGTCTCACCCTTGAGGAAGCGGTGCGCACGCACGCCGCCGGTCGCCCGGCCCTTCGCCGGGTACGCCTTGAACGGCGTCACCTTAACCGTCGCCCCGGTGGAGGTCACCACCATCGGCTCGCCATGCCCCGGGTCGTCAGTGCGGACCGCGCCGAAGAACGCCACCCGCGCCCCGGCCGGCAGGCTGATGCCGGCCATGCCGCCACCCTTGAGGCCCTGCGGACGGACCAGCGCGGCCGGGAAGCGCAGCAGCGACGCCTCCGAGGTGACGAAGGTCAGCGTCTCGTCGCCGTCGGTCAGCCAGGTCGCCCCGACCACCTCGTCACCGTCCCGCAGGCCGATCACCTCGAACTCGTCGGAGCGTACCGGCCACTCCGGCGCGCAGATCTTCACCACGCCCTGCCGGGTGCCCAGCGCCAGCCCTGGCGAGCCGTCCGCCTGCCCGCCCAACGGGGCCAGGCCGACGACGGTCTCCCCCGCCGCCAACGGCACCAGCTCGGCCGCGGACATGCCGCCGCGCAGCGACACCGTGCCGGCCTGCTCCGGCAGCACCGGCAGCGGTAGAACATCGACCTTGAAGGCCCGGCCGGCGCTGGTCAGCAACAGCACCCGACCACGGGCCGTGGAGTGCACGATGGCGCGTACCGTGTCGTGCTTGACCCGGCCGTTGCGCCGACGCCCCTCGGCGCTCTCCTCCGACTCGGCCGCGGTCCGCGCGACCAACCCGGTCGCGGAGAGGATCACCTGGCACGGGTCGTCGGCGACCTCAAGCGGGCCGGCCGGCGCGGACGCGGCCAACACCTCCTTGAGGTCCCCGTCGACAAGGGTCGTACGCCGCTCGGTGCCGAACTGCTTGACCACGGCGGCCAGCTCGTCGGAGACCAGCTTCTTGAGCACCCGCTCGTCGTCGAGGATCGCGCTCAACTCGGCGATCTCGGCCCGCAGCCGCTCCTGCTCGGTCTCCAGCTCGATCCGGTCGAACTTGGTAAGCCGCCGCAACGGAGTGTCCAGGATGTAGGTGGCCTGGATGTCGGACAGGCCGAACCGGCTCATCAGCCCGTCCTTCGCGGCCTGCGCGTCGTCGCTGCCCCGGATCAGCCGGACCACCTCGTCGATGTCCAGCAGGGCGATCAGCAGACCGTCGACCAGGTGCAGCCGCTCCTGGCGCTTACGCCGGCGGTACGAGGTGCGTCGGGTGACCACCTCGTACCGGTGGGCCAGGAACACCTCCAGCAGTGCCTTGAGCCCCAACGTGCGCGGCTGCCCGTCGACCAGGACCAGGTTGTTGACGCCGAACGACTGCTCCAGTGGGGTCAGCCGGTAGAGGTCGGCGAGCAACGCCTGCGGGTTGACCCCGACCTTGCACTCGACGACGAGTCGGGTGCCGCTCTCCCGGTCGGTGAGGTCCTTGACGTCGGCGATGCCGGTCAGCCGCTTGGTCTTGGTGACCTCGTTGGTGATCGCGGCGATGACCTTCTCCGCGCCGACGCCGTAGGGCAACTCGACCACGGTGATCGCCTGGCGGCCCCGGCTGCCCTCGATCGGGCCGATCTCCACCTTGCCGCGCATCCGCACCACGCCGCGCCCGGTCTCGTACGCCCGGCGCACCTCGTCCAGGCCGAGCAGCACCCCACCGCTGGGCAGGTCGGGGCCGGGGACGAACTCCATGAGCTTGTCCAGGGTGGCGTCCGGGTGGTTGATCAGCCAGCGGGCGGCGGAGACGACCTCCGCGAGGTTGTGCGGGATCATGTTGGTGGCCATTCCGACCGCGATCCCGGACGCGCCGTTGACAAGCAGGTTGGGGAAGGCCGCCGGCAACACTGTCGGCTGGGTCAGCGAGCCGTCGTAGTTGGGCTCGACGTCGACGGTGTCCTCGCCCAGCTCACCGACGAGCAGCATCGCCTCACGGGACATCCGGGCTTCCGTGTAACGGCTGGCAGCCGGGCCGTCGTCCGGAGAGCCGAAGTTTCCGTGCCCGTCGATGAGGGGCACGTTGAGGGAGAAGTCCTGCGCGAGGCGGACCATGGCGTCGTAGATCGCCGTGTCGCCGTGTGGATGGTACTTGCCCATGCAGTTGTGAACGACATGGCCTTCGGCAACGAAGGCGTGCTCGTCGCTGCCCACCTGGATGTCGTACGTGACATCCGGCGACACCGCCTCGACCGAGGTGACCCGCAGGAACGCATTACCGATCAGCGCCTCCAGCCGGGCAGCGAGCGGTGAGCCGATGCGCTGGAGCTTGTCGATCCAGCCGTCTCGTACCGCACGCTCCAGTTTGAATGATCGGTCGGCGAGCAGAACCCCGTTACGGTCCTTGCCATACCGCACCCTCGGTCCACCGCTCGCGGACAACGAAGCGCGAAACGCCTGTCCGGCCTGATCGCGGAACCATCCGCCACCCTGATGCGCTGCCGTGAACTCCGCTACCACAGGGCCGTACGGCAACCGGTCATTGCCCTGTTTGCCGCTGTACTGGTAGTCGATATCGGCAACCCGTTGCAGGCCATCGTGCTTGTAGCCGATCCGCACCCACGGCAGCAGCATCCGAGCGAGGACCGCAGCGTCTCGCCCGGATACGGAAAGCCCGTGAAGCGGATTTCCGTCAGAGTGACGACCGCTGGTCCAGTAGTGCCCGTGTAGCCCCAGGTCGGCCAGCATGGCGTATATCTGCCGTACCAGCAGCTCGCTGGTACTGACAAAGACCATCTCTCGGAACCGCTTGCGGACGTAGCCGTCGCCGTCGAAGAACCCAGCGAGAAACGGCGCCCACCCTGAACGGTTGCCCAGGATGTCGCGTGGCACGTGCTTGTCGCGGCTGAGCGGCTCGGTGACCTCCAACAATCCCTGGTTCCGGCTGAAAGTCAGAATGTGCTGGTCACGATGGCGGGGATTGACAGCCTCACGCTTCCCGCGGGAGACGTTCACTCCACTGGCGATGGCCCAGCCATGAGCGACGTCAAGCGGTTCGATGTCGCACATGTGGATTCGGACCCGGCCGTCCGCCGCGCGGTTCCGATCAACCGGGAAGCCCTCGGCTACCAGCAGCCCGCGCACGTAGTCGTAGACGTCGCCATCGCGCGGCGACACCTCATTACGGCGGCTGCCGTAGGCCAGTGCCAGGTATCCCGCAAGGTCACGAGCCTCGACCCACTGCACCGAGAGGTCATCCGCGACCACCCGGAAGCGCTGGCCCGGGGTGACGAGCATCGTGTGCCCATTGCTCCAGGTGACGCGAACGAGGTCAGAGGTCGGGTTCCGATAGACGGTGGTGACCGGAACCGACGCGCCCTGGCCGTCCAGCACGAAATCTCCGACCTCGATCTCCTCGATCGGCCGCAGGCCGTCAGGCGTGGAGACCAGCGTGCCGGCAACGAAGCAGTCGCCGACGATTCGGGCGGACTTCACGTGCCCGCGGTCCGGGCGGTAGCCCTGCTCGTACATCGACCAGAGGATGCGCCGGTGTACGGGCTTGAGACCGTCGCGGGCGTCGGGCAGGGCGCGGGAGTGGATGACCGAGAACGCGTACTCCAGATAGGAGTCGGACACCTCGGTGACCAGCGGGTTGTCGAAGACCCGCGCGCCGGCCTGGTCGAACGAGGAGAGGTCGACCTTGTTTTCCTTGCGGCGTGCCATGACTCAGCTCTCCACTCGAATGAAACGTGAGCTCATGCGTCGATCGCATCTCGGTCGACCCGGCCGGCCGAGTCGATCAACCAGTTGCGGCGCGGCTCGACCTTCTCGCCCATCAGCAACTCGAGGATGCGTTCGGCGGCGTCGACGTCGTCGAGGGTGATCCGGCGGACGGCCCGGGTGGCCGGGTTCATCGTGGTGTCCCACAACTCGTCGGCGTCCATCTCACCGAGGCCCTTGAAGCGTGGGATGGGCGTGACGATCTGCTTGCCGGCCTTCTCCAGCTTGCGGACCGTCGTCTCCATCTCGGCCTGGGTGTAGGTGTAGACGGTCTGCGGGTTGCGCCCCCTGGTGGTGATCTTGTGCAGGGGTGGCATCGCGGCGTAGAGCCGGCCGGCCTCGATCAGCGGTCGCATGTAGCGGGCGAAGAGGGTGATCAGCAGCGTCCGGATGTGGGCGCCGTCCACGTCGGCGTCGGCCATGATCAGCACTCGGCCGTAGCGGAGCGCGGAGAGGTCGAAGGTGCGCCCCGAGCCGGCCCCGAGGACCTGGACGATGGCGGCGCACTCGGCATTGTCCAGCACCTGCTGGAGGTTGGCCTTCTGCACGTTGAGGATCTTGCCCCGGATCGGCAGCAGCGCCTGGTATTCGGCAGTTCGCGCCACCCGTGCGCTGTTGTGGACGAACACGCCTGCATCGAGGGCGAAATTGTGATAGTCGTCCACCGTCAGGTCGTAGACGTCGGCCCTCTCGTCCAGCGCCTCCACTGCGACGACGCGGTGATTGACGAACGAGGCTGCTTCTCGAAGTCGCCGGTAATCCCCGTCGTAAAGGGCCAGAAGCCGGTTGAAGCGGAGCCCGGTACGAGCTGTCCGCATCCGCTCGGCGTCGTATGCGGTTGCCAATTCCTCGTCGCGGTGCGCCAGCAACGGCGCCAGACGACGCAACGCTGCCAGACGGCGGCCTTCCTGCTGGCGTTCGACTCGCTCGGCACGGGGCACGCTGTCGACGTAGCGGGACCGACCCGCCTGAACCTTCGCCAGATGGCCGGTGCTCGGATCCGTCATCCGCTGCCGCATTCGGCGGGAGTGGGCCTCGCCGAATTCCGGGTTGCCCCGGTACCAGGCCACCACCGCGTTGCGCTGACGGGCTCGCTCCCCCGGGTCCGCGAACTGTTCGACGGTCTTCCGCGAGCGCCAGGCGCGCAATTCGTGGTCCTGCCACTGCTGCACGGAACGGTCACGCCACTGTTGGCGACGGGACGGATCGGTGAAGTACTGACGGACGCGTTCGGCTGCCGCGGCGCGATGCTCAGGCTGCGACCAGTATGCCGCCTGCCGCTCACGCATCCGCTCGGCGTAGGAAAGCTTCTCCTCGGCACCGAGCGCGTCGTACCACTCCCGGAAACGCTTCTCAATCTTGGCCCGGAATGTTGGTGACTCGTTAAGTGCGAACAGGCGGGCAAGGCAGGCCACACGAAAATCAGGATCGCGCCACTGAGCCGTCAGCATGGCCGACCTGAATTCCCGGCCGCCGTTCTCAAACCACTCCCGCCAGCCGGCGTGAACGTGCTCACCCATCATCGCGGCATGGAGCGCGGAGTGATCCGGCCACGTCATCCATCGCAGGTTGCGAGGGTCGTTGTTGCGCTTGTTGATGTCGATGTGATGGCGGACGTTGCCATTGGCCGCACTGTCCCTGCCATGCCGCAGATTCCAGCCGTCAGCGAGGTAGTGGGTGTAGACCCACTCGTCCCGGTCGTTCATCCAGACCTGCTCATAGCCCTGGAGATCGTGGCCCTCTGCCTTACTGGACAGCCGCCGGTAGAGGGGCATCAGCGAATCGCCCGGTGCGAGGGCATCGGCTCGGCGGTAGGAGCCGTCGCGCAGCCGAAACTGGTGATCGGGAGTGCACCGCACGGATTCGCCGCTGTCGAGCGTCACTCGCACCAGCGGCGCATCGGACTTGGTGAGTCGCGGTTCCACGAGCGGAGCGACCACGACGCGGCCGGCCCTGTTGGTTGTGTATCCGAAGTGGCTGACCCCTCGCTGCCAGTCGGCGGCCAGTTCGGCGAAGGATCGACTCTCCCCGGAGGCCAACGCGACCCTGGTATCCCCGGTGAAGCAGCCGAGGGCGCTGTCACCCTCCACGATGAACAGCTCGCTGCGGTCGACGCCGGTGGCCCGGCAGTCGACCAGCTTCGGCGGCATGGACGCGCCCTCCAGGGCGGTCTTGCGTCGGGCGGCGTCCTTCTGTTGCTTCTGGGTGAGCCGGACCCGGGCGGCGTCGACGATCTTCTGCAGGACGGTGCGCGCCTCGGCCTTGGTGCGCTTGTCCTCCAGCCAGGCCTTGACGTGCGCGTCGACAAGACTCTGGATGACCTTGGTGATGCCGGTGGTGGACAGCTCGTCCTTGGTCTGCGAGGTGAACTGCGGCTCCGGGATGCGCACGTGCACCACCGCCGTCATCCCCTCCAGGACGTCGTCCAGGGTGGGCGGCTCCTCCTTGGCCTTGAGCAGGCCGCGGGTGTTGCGGACCGCGTCGGCGAGGGCGCGGACCAGGGCCCGCTCGAAGCCCTTGCGGTGGGTGCCGCCGTGCGCGTTGCGGATGGTGTTGGTGAAGCACTCGACGGTGCGTTCGTAGCCGGTGCCCCACCGGAACGCCACCTCGACCTCGGCGCGCCGCTGCACGTTCGACTGCATGACGCCGTTGGCGTCGGCGGCGTTCTCCCGGTAGGTGCCCTCGCCGTTGACGAGCAGGGTGCCGGAGACCGGCCGGTCACCGGCCGGGGCGAGGAACTCCACCATGTCGCTGAGCCCGTTGGGGTAGTGGAACCGCTCCTCGGCGGGCGTCTCGCCGGTCAGGTCGCTCAGCAGGTACGTCACACCGGGCACCAGGAACGCGGTGTTGCGCAGCTTCATCCGGACCGCGTCGACGTCGAGCGCCGCGCCGGTCTCGAAGTAGCGGGCGTCGTGCCACCAGCGGATCGAGGTGCCGGTGCGCTGGCCACGTTTCATCGCGCCGATGACCTGGAGCCCGGGGCCGGCGGTGAAGGGCGCGTCCGGCCCGTCGCCGTCGAAGATTCCCGGTACGCCGTGCCGGAACGACATCGCGTGGATCTTGCCGGCCCGGCGGACGGTCACGTCGAACCGGCGCGACAGGGCGTTGACCGCGGACGCGCCGACGCCGTGCAGGCCGCCGGAGGTCTTGTAGCCGGAGCCGCCGAACTTGCCGCCGGCGTGCAGCCGGGTGAGCACCAGCTCGACGCCGGAGATGCCGGATTTGGCGTGCACGTCGGTGGGGATGCCCCGGCCGTCGTCGTCGACCTGCACCGACCCGTCGGCGTGCAGAATCACCTCGACGGCGCTGGCGTGGCCGGCGACGCCCTCGTCGGTGGAGTTGTCGAGGATCTCGTTGACGAGGTGACCCACGCCACGGCTGTCGGTGGAGCCGATGTACATGCCGGGCCGCTTGCGGACGGCGTCCAGCCCCTCAAGGTGGGTGAGGTCATCGGCCCCATACAGGGTGTCAGGCTCTGCGGTCAACTGGTCGTACTCCCCGGTCTCGGCTGTGTGCTGCCGGTCACCGGCGACTTCAGCCGGCGTGGCGCGCCGCAGCGAGCCTAGCCCGAGGCTAGGACAAGTCCCGGACGACCTACGCGACCCGCCGCGCGGGGCCGCCCGGACGTGAGCCAACGAACAGTCTGCGGGTGATCACGGGACCACGCAGAGACAGCGTCGCCGATACGCTCGCTCATGATCTCGACCTGTTGGCGCGCGGGGTGCGCGCCGTCCGGGTCGAGGAGATCGGGAGGCGGTCGGGATGGACGCGACGATTCACGACGCCCTGCGGCGCTCCCTCGGCACCCGGACCCGACGGTGGCTGCTGGTGGGCACCCTGGTGGCCGGGTTGCTGGCCGCCGTCGCGGTGGTCGCGGCGGCGGCGCCCGCCGACCGGACGTTCGCCGAACTCTCCGGCACCGTGCAGAGCCTGATGTCGGTCGCGACGCCGCTCTTCGGCATCCTGCTGGTCCGCGACCTGCGCCGGGGGTCGCTCCGCGGCCCGGTCCTGCCCGCCGTGCTGGCGGTGGGGCTGCCGGCGGCCGTCGTCGGCGTTGTCGGTGTGCTGATCTGCGCCGCGACGCTGGCGCTCACCCCGGCCGACGTCGCCGACCAGCCGTGGCGGTTCGCCGGGACGGTCGCGGTGGGCAGCGTGCTCGTGCAGCTCGTCGCCGGCCTGGTGGGCACCGGGCTGGGGCTGTCGCTGCGCTCCACGGTGATCGCGTTCCTGGCCACTATCGTCCTGCCGTTGGGGCTGTTCGCGCTGCTGGGTGCCGTGGACGCCCTCCGTTCCGCGCAGCCGTGGCTCACCCCGTTCGGCAGCGTACGCAATCTGCTCTCGGGTGAGATGAGCGCGCTGCGGTGGGTGCAGTGGCTGTGCGTACTGCTGATCTGGGGTGTCGGTCTGAACGCGGTGGGCGTGGTTGTGCGGAACCGCCGCGACCACCCGACCGGTCGCTGACACCCGGCCCGGCCGCGCGGGTCGGGGTTCGACACCCGGCGTGTGGGTCCACTCGCGACCGGGTAGCGCGGCCTGCCTACGGGCCGATGTCGTTCATCGAAAGATTCTGTTACGGGCCATTGACGCCCGTCGTGCAGGAGTGATCTGATCGCGCTCTCAGAGAATCTTTCATCTTTCGATGGATGGGGGCCCCATGCCCAGGTTCCGGCGTACCGCGCTCGCCGCGGGACTCACGATCGCCCTGGCCGCGCTGTCGACAGCCGTCGCGCTGCCCGCACCCGTGTCCGCCGCGCTACCCACCGCCGCGGTGGCCCTCGGGGACAGCTTCATCAGCGGTGAGGGCGCCGGGGCGTACACCCCGGTGGTCGACGTCAACGGCGTCGCCCAGGGCTTCCCCGGCTGGACCGCGGCGAACAACAACGCGTTCTTCTGCCACCGGTCGGCCAACGCCTCGCTCAACCAGGCCAACCTGCCGGGCATCCAGAACCGGTTCAACCTGGCCTGCTCCGGCGGCCAGCCGCACGACATCGCCAACGCCTCCCAGGCGCGCACCAACGGCCGTACCGTCGCCGCGCAGCTCGACCAGCTCCGCGCCGTCGCGCAGACCCAGGACATCGACCTGGTGCTGATCGGCCTGGGGTCGAACAACAGCTCGTTCACCTTCGGCAGCGTCGCCGAGAAGTGCGCCAACCGGTTCATCGCCGACGCGTGGACCGGCTGGTGGGAGTTCTGGGCGTACCTGAACGGCCCGGTCGAGCAGAAGCCGTGCAGTGACGCCGACCTGGCCACCGCCGCGCAGGTGAGCGCCGCGACCGCGGAGACCACCGCCGCCGTCCGCCAGGTGCTGAGCACGCTCGACCAGATCGACGCGGACGGGCAGCACCGGGTGGTGTTCCAGGACTACACCAACCCGCTGCCGCTGGACCTGAACCCGCAGTTCCACGAGGAGGACAGCCGGGACGACACCCGGGACAAGTTCCGCGACCTGGGTGCCGAGCGGTACGCGGCGGGCTGCCCGATCCACCGCGCCAGCCTGGCGCCGGGCCACCGGTTCTCGCAGAGCCTGGGCACGATCGTGAAGTCCACCAGGGACACCCTGGCCGGCGAGTTCCCCGCCGACGACCTGGTGTACCTGAACGTGCAGCAGGCCTTCAACGGCGCCCGGCTCTGTGAGCAGACGAGCAGCCCGACGGGTGCGCTGGCGACCCCGATCCGGCTCCAGGACGGCGCGACCGGCACGTTCGTCACCAGCCTCGCGGGCAAGGACAAGATCGCCATTCAGCGGATCGCCAACACCTGCGTGAGCTACTTCCAGACCTGCCAGGAGTCGTGGCACCCGAACGCCACCGGGCACCAGGTGCTCGGCCAGTGCCTGAGCGGCGCGGCCACCACCAGCGCCCGGTCGGTGGCCTGCGTCCGCGCCGGCAACGGGACGATCTCCGTCTCCTGACCGCGTCGCCAACCGGAGGGCCCCGCCACGGCGGGGCCCTCCGTGGCGTCGACCCACCATCGGCTACCCGTCGGTAACGGTGAGGTCGTAGGCTGGGCGGATGGACGCAGACCCGGGGTACGCGCAGGAGTTCGTCGATGTCGACGGCGCCCGGTTGGGTGTGCAGATCTACCCCGAGCCGGCCGGCACGACCGGCGCACCGGTGGTCGTGATCTGGCCCGCGATGGGGGTACGGGCCCGCTACTACCGCCCCTTCGCGGCCGAGCTACGCGCCGCCGGGCTTGCCGTTGTCGTTGTCGACCTGCGCGGAAACGGGGCGAGCACACCTGCGCCGAGCCGGACCGACCGCTACGGC
Organism: Micromonospora sp. NPDC049047; assembly: GCF_040649135.1. Lineage (NCBI taxonomy): Bacteria > Bacillati > Actinomycetota > Actinomycetes > Micromonosporales > Micromonosporaceae > Micromonospora > Micromonospora sp. NPDC049047. The sequence continues at coordinate 155,040 of NZ_JBEZEY010000013.1, read as the reverse complement.
TACGCCGAGTTGGCCGACGACGTCGGCGCCGTGCTGGCCGCGCTCAAACCACGACTGGACGGGCGCACCCGGGTGCTTGCCGGGCACTCGCTGGGCGGTCAGGCCGCACTGCTGCACCTCGCCCTGCACAGCGCGGACGAGGTGGACGCGTTGGCACTGATCGCGGTCTGCATCCCGTACTGGCGAAGCTATCCGGGTCTGCGCGGCCTCGGCGTGCTGCCGTACACCCAGGGGATCGCCGCCACCGCGGCCCTGCTCGGGGTCTGGCCGGGTTGGGGCTTCGGCGGCCGACAGGCGCGCGGCGTGGTCCGTGACTGGGCGTACACCGCGCGGACCGGCCGTTTTCCCCGGCTCAACGGCACCGACGCCGAGGCGGCGGTACGCGCGGTGCGCACACCGGTGCTGGCGGTCAGTGTGGACGACGACCAGTACACCCCGCATGATGCGATGGACGATTTCTGCGCGAAACTCGCCGCCGCCCCGCTCACCCGTGAGCGTTACTCGACGGCGCAGGCCGGTGCCGCTCTGGACCACTTCACCTGGGTGCGCGCGAGCGCCCCGCTGGCGCGGCGGATCGCCGGGTTCGCCGGCGACCTGCCGCCCCGCTGAGCCGCACCGGAGCGTCCGGGCGGGTCACTCGTCCTGCTCCAGCGGGACCAGCTCGCCGTCGCGCTCCACCTGGATCTCGGCGTGCTCCCTGCGCGGCGCGACCTCCGCGGTGCTCCGGTGTGGGTCGTTGTCCGGGTGCATGAGCACCGCGTCGGTTTTCGGGGTCTTCTCCCGACTCTCGTCCGGCTGCGACATCCCGTTCCCCTCTCCGTCAGCGTCGCTCGGGATCTACCCGCCACCGCGCGGACGACTCCTGCCGGCGACGCTGGGCCTCGTCGAGACCCGAACGTCCCGGTCGAACCGGTGCGGCGCCGGATCAGCCGCCGGGCGACGGGGTTAGCCGCCCGGGCGGCGGGTAAGCCGCAGCGCCCAACACGGCGGAAGGGGATCACATGTCCGAACGGCATACCGCACTGCGCTCGATGCACGATCTGGGCCTCGCGGCCTGGTTCGGCGGCTCCCTCATGGGTGCCTTCGGCGTCAACGGCGCAGCCGCGAAGGTCAGCGACTCGACCCAGCGACTCTCGGTCGCGTCGGCGGGATGGTCCAGATGGACCCCGGTCAACGCGGCCGCCATCGGCGCGCACCTGGCCGGTGCGGTCGGCGAGTTGGTAACGGAGAGCCCACGCGTGGCGGCCCAGTCCGGGGTGGGCCGGACCAGCGCCATCAAGACGGCGTTGACGATCGGCGCGCTCGCCGTGACCGGCTACAGCCGGTTGGTCGGCATGCGGCTGCAGAAGGCGGGTGCCTCGCCGGTGAGCGGGACCACCGAGCCGAACCACCAGACCCCGGCCAGCGTGGCCTCCTCGCAGCGGCAGATGAAGCTGCTCCAGTGGGCCATTCCGGCGTTGACCGGAACCCTCGTGGTGGTCACCGCCTACATGGGTGAGCAGCAGAAACCCGGCCAGGTCTTCAAGGGGATCCTCGGTCGGGGCAGCAGCATGAAGGGTGCCTCGAAGGGCATGATCAAGCTGGCCGGCATGAGCAACGGCAAGCGACCGATGGCGATGGCGGGACGCTGAAAAGCCGGGCCGGCCAGCGTCCCGCCGCCCTCTCGACGGCGGGGCGCGGGCCGGCCCTGCGCGCGCACCGACGTGACGACGGTCCGGGGACGCAGTGGCGTGCCGGCGACCTGTCGGGCGACGCGCCCGGGTCGGCCTTCCCGGCCCGGGGACGGCAGATGTCCGCCGGCAACGGCGGACCGACGAGCGGGGTGGCCATGACGGCGCACAAGGGACGCGACGGCGACGACGACCGGCTGGAGCCGGAGGCGACCAGGCCGTGGGGCACCGGCGACGGCTTCGACGCCGACGCTCCCTGGGGCACCGACGGCGACTCACCGATGGACGAGGGCAGCGAGCCGACCGCGGTGCCCGAGGGGCGGCGCGGCGAACGGCGCGCGGGCGCCCGGCCAGGCAGTGCGGACCCGGCGGGACGACACGGCTTCGGCTCGGTGGAGCCGACCCGGACGACGATGGCCGGACCGGGTGCGCCACCCGACCCGGCGCCCAGCGGCCGCAGCTTCCCCGACGACGCGGACATCGGCGAGTCGACCCAGGACGCGCTGCGCAGCCGGGGACGACGGTCCTGAGACCACCCGCGACCGGTCGGCCGGCGGGTACGGCGATCAGCCGGTCGCGGGGACGGCGTGCTCGGCGACCATCGTCTCGGCGAGCAGTTGGGCCAGCCGGGTGGCGTCACGCTGGGCCTGCCCGGCGCAGCAGTTGTTGAACAGCACGTGCAGGTCGTCGGCCCCGGCGGCCAGCTCGGCCAGCAGCCCGGCCCAGTGCCGGAGCTCGTCCTCGGCGTACGCGTACCGGAACTTGTCCTGCTTGTCGCCCTCGCCCCAGGCGTCGCTGTGACCGTGGAACCGGACGATCGCCGGCTCCGTCGTCATGGTCAGGATCGGGGGCACCGACGACGGGTGCCCCTGTGGCATGTCGACGCAGACCATGGACAGCTCGTGCGCGCGCAGCAGGTCAAGTGTCTCCGGCGCGGCCGGACCGTCGAACCAGGAGCGGTGCCGCAGCTCCACCGCGACCCGCCACGGCCGGCAGCGCTGCGCCAGCTCGACGATCCGGCGTTCGGCCGCGGGGCTGCGCACCAGCCACGGGGGAAACTGCAACAGCACCACACCCAGCTTGCCGGCCGCCGCGATCGGGTCGAGGGCCGCCCGGAACCGGGCCCACAACTCGTCGTACGCCTCCGGCGGCAGGTCACGGCGGCGGATCCGGCTCGGGCCGCCGGCCGGGCGCAGGTCCCGAGGTAGCACGGCGACCGGCGTCGGATGACCGGTGAACAGGCTGAACGCCTTGACGTTGAAGGTGAAGTCGTCAGGTGTGGCGTCGACCCAGCCCGTCGTGGTCTCCGGCACGGGAATCGCGTAGTAGGACGTGTCCACCTCGACCAGCGGGAACCGGGTGGCGTAGAAGCCGAGCCGTCGGGCCGGCGTGTTGGCCGAGCGTGGGTACCACCCGGAGCGCAGCAACGACTGGTCGGCCCAGGACGACGTGCCCACCTTAATCACACCCATGTCATTCAGTGGACCGCCCCGGACGCGGATCGGCAACCGCTGGCGACTCGTTCGTCGCACGTCGGGTCCGACACCCGGAACTGTCGGTGCGTCGTCCTAGGGTGGCACCGAGTGGACATCGACGGAGGGTGGCGGCATGACCAGCACGGAGCAGCTCACCGGCGAGCGGGCCGACCTACTGCAGACGCTCCGCCGGCACCGGGGCTTCCTCCTGCAGACCGTGGACGGGCTCACCGACGAGCAGGCGGCCACCCGCCCCACGGTCAGCGAGCTGAGCCTCGGCGGCCTGATCAAGCACGTGGCCGGCGTCGAGCACCGGTGGATGCTCTTCGCGGTGGGCGGGGCGGAGGCGATGCAGCGCGAGGAGATCAACTGGGTCGGTCAGTTCCGGATGACGCCGGGCGAGACCCTCGCCGGCCTGGTCGAGCGGTTCCAGGAGGTCGCCGACGAGACCGACGCGCTGATCGCCACCCTCGACCTGGACTCGGCGCACCCGCTGCCGCAGGCGCCCTGGTTCGAGCCGGGCGCGAGTTGGACGGTCCGTCGGGTGCTGCTGCACCTGATCGCCGAGACGTCCCAGCACGCCGGGCACGCCGACATTCTGCGGGAGTCGATCGACGGCGCGAAGACGATGGGCTGACCGCCGTTCCTCAGCCGCTCAACCCAGCCGGGGCCCGGGTCGGTGCGCCGTGGTCCGGTCCCTGGCGTAGGCGTCGGAGCGACCCCACCGGCCGGGAATGTCGAGCAGTTCCAGCCGGCCGAACCCCTCCGGCACTGCCGGGTTGACGAGCAGGTTGTCGCCGATGGGTCGCAGCCCCAGCATGGTGCCCAGCAGCATCAGCAGCGCCCCCGACGACCACGCCTGCGGGCGAGCGGCCGCCGGCAACTGGACCGGATACTTCGTCAGCCGGCGGTCGTGGCCGGCGATCATCTCCGGCACGGCCCCACCGAGGGTGTGCGCCAGGTCGAAGATGCCGGCCGCGATCGTGGCCGCCTGCGCGTCGAAGCCGTAGCGGCGCAGCCCGGCGGCGATCAGGGCGTTGTCCGCCGGCCACACCGCGCCCAGGTGTGAGCCCATCGGGTTGTACGGGCGCTGGCCGGTGGCGAAGGTCCGCACTCCCCAACCACCGAACAGCCGCGACCCGATGAGGTGCTCGGCGACCGCTCCGGCGCGGTCGTCGGTGACGATCCCGCTCCACAGCAGATGCCCGATGTTGGAGGCCAGCGCGTCGACCGGTTCGCCGTACGGGTCGAGTGCCAACGCGTAGTAGTCCTGGTGGGGCAGCCAGAAGTCCCGGTTGAAGCGCTCCTTGAGCGCTGCCGCCTCCCGCTCCAGCCGGTTGGCGTACGCGGGGTCGTCCCAGACCTCCCGGGCCAGCCGGGCACCGCGCCGCTTCGCGTCGTACGCGTAGCCCTGTAGTTCGCAGGTGGCCCGGGGAAAGGCCGGCTCCTGGCCACGCGCGCTGGTGATCGCGTCCGGCGTGTCCTTCCAGGACTGGTTGATCGCGCCGCTGTGCTCGTTGCGGCGCTGGTAACGCAGGTAACCGTCGCCGGTCAGGTCGCCGTACTCGTCGATCCAGTCCAACGCCATCCGGGCCGGGTGCCGCAGCTCGCGCACCAGGTCCGCGTCACCGGTCCAGCGCTCGTACTCGTCGAGCAGGACCACGAAGAGCGGGGTGGTGTCCGCCGAGCCGTAGTACAACGCGTTCGCCCGGTCGCCGAAGGCCCCGGACTCGCCGTAGCGCAGGTGGGCCAGGATCTTGCCCGGCTCCTCGTCCAGGTCGTCGTCGAGCTGGGCGCCCTGCATGAACGCCAGCATCCGCAGCGTGGCGGGGGCCAGCTCGGGGGTGAACGCCATCGTCTGCAGGCAGGTGATGATGCTGTGTCGTCCGCACAGCCACATCGTCCAGGGCAGACCTGCGATCGGCACCCGGTCCGGGGACGACCACGGCTTGTACCGCAGTGCCGCCAGGTCGGCCAGGGCGCCCCGGTACATCTCCTCCAGTCCGTCGCGTTCGGCGGTCAACGACGGGGCCGCGTCCATCCAGTTGGCCAGGTCCTCGCGCATCCCCACCCGCACGGCCCGCTGGTGCGACTCCAGGGAGGCGCGTACGTCCTGGCCGCCTTCGCCGCCCATGGTCAACCCGATGTGCAGGTCGGTTTCCCACTTGCCCTCCGGGGCGACCCGGATCCGGAACGTCATGCCCTCCTCGTCCACCTCCACCGGCTCGGTGCTCTGCACTGTGGTCTGGCGGACGAAGCGCTGCCGCTGGTAGCGCAGCACGAGCTGGCGGTTGGCCGAGTCCGGGGTGACCTCGACGAGTCGCCGCCGCAGGTGCCCGATCTCGGCGATGTCGGTGAAGTCGCTGCCCATCTCCACCCGTACGGTGAACTCGGCGGGTGCCGCCGAGTGGTTGAGCACAGTGATCTTCTCGTGCATGCAGTCGTGCACCGAGCGGTGCCGGATGATCGACACGTCGGCATCGACGTAGTGGCTCGCCACGCCGGGGACCAGGACGAACCGGGTCTCGAAGTACGTCATGTCGTCGCGGGACAGCGCGTTGATCCGTTCGCCGTCGATGGTGAGCACCCAGCGGGACAGGAACCGGGTGTCGTACCCGAAGAGACCGACAGGCGCCTGCGCGTCGGCCTCGATGTCGCCCTGGGCGTCGCTGATCGCGAACATGTTTCCGGCGATCACGTGCAGCAGTTCCTGCTTCACGACCGCCCCTCCCGGGCGGCCGGCGCACTCCGGTGCGCCAGGGCGGCTCGACCCAGCTCCCGAGGGTGGCGGGCGTTGGCCGGTCCGGCGAAGATTCGCCGCAGCACCATCAGCAGGTGCATGTCGCCCCGCATGGTCAGCTCGTTGCGCAACATGGCGGAGCCGGGATGCAGCTCACCGTTGACCATCCGGTCGAACACCAGACGATCGGCGCGGACCACCAGATCGGCGTCGTCAGCCGAACGGGTCACCCGGACGTGCTGGTCGCAGACGGTCAGATACCAGTGCTCGGTGCAGCCGTCGCCGCCGATGTCCAGCCGCAGCGTGCCCGCGGTGGTCTCCGGCAGGTTGGGGCGCCGACCGGCGTCCAACTGTTGCAGGTACTGCGCTGCCGTCGCGCCCATCAGGTCCCCTCCCCACGCTTCTTCGCAGGATTACCCGCGTCCGGGTGAGGCCGGTTCACCCGCAACGGGTGAGTGTCGGGGTGGACCGACGCCGGCCGTTTGGGCGTCGGCCGGGTGGGCAGCCAGCGGTGCCGTCAAGGGAGGGAGCATCGGATGCGCGCGCTGCGATTGCGGGACTGGAAGTCGACGCCGGAGTTGGTCGAGGTTCCCGACCCGACGCCCGGGCCGGGTCAGGTGGTGGTCCGGATCGGCGGTGCCGGCGCCTGCCACTCCGACCTGCACCTGATGGACGAGTTCGAGCCCGGCAGCATGCCCTGGAACCCGCCGTTCACCCTCGGCCACGAGAACGCCGGCTGGGTACATGCCCTCGGCGACGGGGTGACCGGGCTGTCCGTCGGGCAACCGGTGGCCGTCTACGGCGCGTGGGGTTGCGGTACCTGCGCCCGTTGCCGGGTCGGTGTCGACACGTACTGCGAGAACCCGGCCGGCGCGCCGGTGCCGAGCGGAGGCGGCGGCCTCGGGTTGGACGGGGGAATGGCCGATTTCGAGCTGGTCCCGGACGCGCGACACGTCGTACCCCTACCTGAGGGTCTGGATCCGGTCGACGCCGCGCCGCTTACCGATGCCGGGCTCACCCCGTACCACGCGATCCGCCGCTCCTGGCCCAAGCTGCCGCCCGGCAGCACGGCCGTGGTGATCGGGGTCGGCGGGCTGGGGCACGTGGGCGTGCAGATCCTCAAGGCCACCACCGCCGCCCGCGTGCTCGCCGTGGACAACCGCGCCGAGGCGCTGGAACTGGCCGAGGAGTGCGGTGCCGATCGCACGGTCCGGTCCGGTCCGAACGCCGCCGAGGAGATCCGCCAGGCCACCGGCGGTCGGGGCGCCGACGTGGTGCTGGACTTCGTGGGTAACGACGCCACCCTCGCGTTGGGGGTCGCGTCGGCCCGCACGGTGGGCGACCTGACGATCGTGGGTATCGGCGGGGGCACCGTGGGGGTGTCGTTCTTCTCCGTGCCCTACGAGCTGAGCATCGCGACCACCTACTGGGGTAGTCGCGGGGAGCTGATCGAGGTGCTCGACCTCGGCGCCCGTGCTCTGGTCCGCCCGAAGACCACCCGCTTCGCCCTCGGCGACGCTCTCGACGCGTACCAGCAGATGCGCGACGGAACGCTGGAGGGCCGGGCCGTCATCGTGCCGTGAGCCGGCCGGGCGCGGTCAGTCGGTTTCGAGCAGGCCACGCAGGTAGGCGGCCTGACCCACGTGTTGCAGGTCGTCCTCGGCGACACTCACCAGCCGCACGCCGAGGGTGACCGGCGGGTCCCACCCTTCGTCTACGACCCGGTCCAGGTCCGCCGGACGCAGGCCGGTCAGGAACTTTCCGGTACGCGACGCGACCGCCCCGTAGTAGTCGACAGACGCCTGCGCGCTCTCCGGCCGGACCGCCGCGACCTGCTCGGGCGAGTGCCCGTAGCCCGTGTTGTCGGGGTCGGCGGTGAGCCCGAACCGGCCCGCCCAGTCGCCACTCACCCAGATCTGCTCGGCGTCGAGCACCTCGGCGACGTGATGGTCCTGCACCCGGGTGAGGTGCCAGACCAGCCAGCCGATCGAGTTGTGGCCCGGTGCGGGCTGGTAGCGCAGTTGCTCCGGGCTGAGGCCCCGTACCGCCGCGCGGACGAGGTCGGGCAGCCGGTCGTACGTCTCGGTAAGCAGCTCACTCACGTCCACCGGTGCGCCTCCTGGTCGGTTTCCGGTGAGGTACCGCCGAGGGCGGGCGCTCAAACCTCGGCCGCTACGGTGATCGAATGGTCGCGGCGGTGGAGTTGTATCTGGACCCGGACGCCACCCGCCGGATCCGGGTGTTGTGGGACGCGCTGGAGGCCGAGGGCGTGCAGAGCATGCGTTCGCTGCTGGAGCAGCGCCACCGTCCGCACGTGTCGCTGGCGGTGGCGCCCCGCCTCGATCCGGAACAGGTGGCCGCCGCCCTGCACACGACGGTGGTGGCCGCTCCCCTGCGGCTCGACTTCCAGCACAGCGGCCAGTTCGTCGGTCGGGTGCTCTGGCTCGGTCCGACGCCCACCCCGGAGTTGCTGGCCCACCACCGCGCGGTCTACGACCGGCTCACCGCCGCCGGCGTCCGGTTGACCGAGCACTACCAGCCGGGCCGCTGGGTGCCGCACTGCACGCTCTCCATGCGGGTGCCGAACGCGCTGATGGCCGCCGCGGTGCGGCGCTGCCTGGAGGTGTTGCCGCTGGCCGCGACAGTGGTCGGGGCGGCCATCACCGACCACGCCCGGGGCATCACCCGCCCGCTGCCCTGACCACGGGAGGAAATGTCCGGTTTGGCGGGCGACAGTCGGGAAACCGAAAAGAAGCGGTGGTAATGGGGTCCGACGTGGGATGGTTCGACGTAGATGTCGTCCGGCTGAGCGCGGTTCGCCCGGCCGGTGGCGCGGGCTCACGCCGCGCCGCCCGCGACGGCTTCGACGAGGAGAGGCGGGGCCCATGCAGGCTCAGCGCAGACCAGCACGTGCGGAGCGGAGCCAGGCCCGCGACGACCGGACCGGCGGCGGCATGACCGGGGCGGCGACGCCACTGACGATCTGGGCCGCGGCCGTCCTGCTCGGACGGATCGCCGCCGGCGACGACGACGTCGAGGACGAGCGGCACATCCTGCGCGGCATCGAGTGATCCCGGCCGGGTGGCTCAGAGCCAACCGCGCCGCTTGAAGATCACGTAGAGGGTGCCGCAGACCAGCAGCATCAGCAGCAACGCGAACAGGTAGCCGAAGCGCCAGTTCAACTCCGGCATGTGGACGAAGTTCATCCCGTACACGGTGCCGATGAGCGTCGGAGCGAACAGGATCGCCGCCCAGGACGAGACCTTCTTCAGTTCCTCGTTCTGCGCGTAGCTGGCCGCGGTGAGGCTGCGCATCTCCTCGTTCTGCTGCTGGGAGACGAGGGTGGCGTTGACGGTGAGGATGTTCTGCAACAGGTGCCGGAACCCGTCCACCCGCTCCACCACCTGGGTCAGGTGGTCTGTCACGTCCCGCAGGTAGCGGCGCAACTCCTCGTCCCGGCTGGTGTTGCTGGCACCGTCGGCAAGCGCGTCGAGCACGGCGAGCAGGGGACGGGCAGCCCGCTGGAACTGGATGACCTCACGGCTGAGGCCGTAGATGCGCCGGCTGGCGTTCGGGTCGCCGCCGAACACCTGGGTCTCGATCTCGTCGATGTCGTTCTCCAGCCCGGCCACCACCGGGGCGTACCCGTCGACGACCTGGTCGAGGATCGCGTACAGGACCGCCTCGGGGCCCCGGGCGAGCACCTGCGCCTCGACCTCCATGCGCCTGCGCACGGCGGCCAGATCCGGTGCCTCGCCGTGCCGGACGGTGATCACGAAACCCGGCCCGATGAACAGGTGCAGCTCGGAGAACTCGACCTCCTCCCGCTGGTCGTCGTAGCGGGCGGCGCGCAGCACCACGAACAGGGTCTCCCCGTAGCGTTCCAGCTTGGGCCGCTGGTGGGCGTTGATCGCGTCCTCGACCGCCAGGTCGTGCAGCCGGAACTCCCGCGCCAGCGAGGTGATCTGCTCGATGTCGGGCCGGTACAACCCGATCCAGGCCATCGCGCCGTCCTGCTCCTGCAGGCAGCGGTACGTCTCGGCCAGGCCGGACGGCGAGGCGAACCGGTGCCCCCGGATGTACACGGCGCTCTCCACCAGGCCGCCGGCGGGCGCAGCGGGTGGCTCCGCGGACGGTGGGACGCCCACCCTGCTCTCGTACTCGTCGAGTTGGCGACCGAAGCCACCACCAGGGCGGAAGCGACGGCCACCGACCATGCCCTGTCCCCTCCCCCGGTGACGCCCGGTGCGGCACCCTCCCGCCAACCCGGGGGCGCTGCTTCCCCTCTGTTCCGGACGCGAAACCCGCGCCGCACGGGGCGGGTTCCCCGCACCGGCGGACGGACCCGCCGCCGTGGGCGGATACTCACGGTGACCAGGCGGGACTGACGGGGGACGCGCCGGTGGGGGTCGACGATCGCGCGGGCCGGCTGCGGGGGTGGCTGCTGCGTGCCGGGGCGGGCGAGCCCGTGCAGCATCCGGGGCCGCACGGGCGTCCACCGGAGCACCGGCACCACCCGTGGTGGAAGGTGATGTGCCTGACCGGCGTCGACTACTTCTCCACCCTGGGCTACCAGCCGGGCATCGCGGCGCTGGCCGCCGGGGCGCTGTCGCCGGTGGCGACACTGGTGCTGGTGCTGGTGACGCTGCTGGGCGCGCTGCCGGTCTACCGGCGGGTGGCGGTGGAGAGCCCGCACGGTGAGGGCTCCATCGCGATGCTGGTACGTCTGCTCAGCTACTGGCCGGGCAAGTTGCTGGTGCTGGTGCTGCTCGGCTTCGCGGCCACCGACTTCATCATCACCATCACCCTGTCGGCTGCTGACGCGACAGCGCACATCGACGAGAACCCGTTCTGGCCCAGCGCGCTCAAGGGCCACGAGGTGGCGCTCACCCTGCTGCTCGTGGCGTTGCTGGGCGCGGTGTTCCTCAAGGGATTCACCGAGGCCATCGGGATTGCCGTCGTTCTGGTTGCGGTCTACCTGGCGCTGAACGCGGTGGTGGTCGTCGACGCGCTGTGGCGGGTGGTGACGCACCCGAGCGCGGTCGGAGACTGGACCACCGCGCTGACCACCGGCCACGGCGACCCGTGGATGGTGGTCGGGCTGTCGCTGCTGGTCTTTCCGAAGCTGGCGTTGGGCCTGTCCGGCTTCGAGACCGGGGTGGCAGTGATGCCGAGCGTACGGGGCGACCCGCAGGACTCGGAGGCACGACCGCTGGGCCGGATCCGCGGCGCGCGCCGGCTGCTCACCACCGCCGCGGTGATCATGAGTGTCTTCCTGATCACCAGCAGCGTGACGACCACCATCCTGATCCCGGCGGAGGACTTCCGGCCGGGCCGGCCGGCAAACGGCCGCGCGCTCGCCTACCTGGCACACGAGCACCTCGGGGAGGTGTTCGGCACCGTCTACGACCTGTCCACCATCGCGATCCTGTGGTTCGCGGGGGCGTCGGCGATGGCCGGTCTGCTCAACCTCGTCCCCCGGTACCTGCCGCGCTACGGCATGGCACCGACCTGGGCACGGGCCGTCCGGCCGCTGGTGCTGGTCTTCACCACTGTGGCGTTCCTGATCACTGTCGTCTTCGACGCCAGCGTGGACGCGCAGGGCGGCGCGTACGCCACGGGCGTGCTGGTGTTGATCACCTCGGCGGCAACGGCGGTGACGCTCGCGGCGGTCCGGCGGCGCCAACGCGGTCGCACCATCGCGTTCGGCGGCCTCGCGGTGATCTTCGTCTACACCACAGCGGCGAACGTGGTGGAACGTCCCGACGGCGTCAAGATCGCGGCCTGCTTCATCAGCGGGATCATCGTGGTCTCGCTGCTCTCCCGGCTGTCCCGGGCCTACGAGCTACGGGTCAACAGGGTCGAGCTGGACCCGGTCGCGACCCGGATGATCGACGAGCGCGCCGGGCGGCGGATCCGCCTCATCGCGCACGAACCCGACCACCGGGACGAGGCCGAGTACCGCGCCAAGCTGGCGCAGACCATGGCGGACAACGACTTCCCCGACGACAGTGACGTGATCTTCGTCGAGGTGCACGTCACCGACCCGTCGGACTTCGAGACCGAGTTGCTGGTGCGCGGCAGCATCGCGGACGGCAGCTGCCCGGTGCTCAGCCTGACCAGCGCCGCGGTGCCGAACGCGCTCGCCGCCCTGCTGCTGGAGATCCGCGACCGGTCGGGGCGGCGACCGCACATCTACTTCGAGTGGAGCGAGGGCGGCCCGGCCCGCAACTTCCTGCGCTACCTGGCCTTCGGGCAGGGTGCGATCGCCTCGGTCACCCGGGAGATCCTGCGCCGCCAGGAGCCCGACCCGCGTCGCCGGCCACACGTGCACGCCGGCTGATCCCCCGGGGGGAGGTGACCGACGGTGATGGGACCAGACACACCCGAGGCGATCAGTCGTTGGGCTCGCGCCCCAGCAACCGGATCTCCTCGTTGTCCAGCGCGGCCTGAAGCTCCTGCAGCACCAGGTCGTCGATCTCCCGGTTGTCCCGCAACCGGGTGACCTCCCGCCGCTTGTGGGCGAGGACCCCGAGGCGCAGTCGACGTTCCACACGACGTTCCTCGGCGGTGCTCCTCCCGGTCTCGTCGACGTCCGCCAGGTGCCGCTGGTACTCGGCCTGCAACCGGCGCACCGACTCCTCCTGGGCACCGACCTCGGCGGCGACCTGCGGTAGGACCGAGAGCCCCACCTCGGTGGCGCGTCGCTGGGCGTGCCTGGTCTCGTCGACGCGTCCGGGGTCGCCGACCAGCCCCGCCCAGCGCACCACGAGCGGCAGGGTGGTGCCCTGGACGAGCATGATCAGCACGATCACCAACGCGGTGACGAAGATGATCAGATCGCGTTCGACAACTGGTCGACCGGTGACCGTCATCGTCGGGACGGCCAGCGCGGCAGCCAGCGACACCGCGCCCCGGAAACCGGCCCAGCCGCCCACCGCCCCCACCCGCCAGCCGGACGGACCCCGACCGTCGTCGACCATCCGGCGACGTCGCAGCCGCGCCGACTGCGCGGTGAGGAAGATGAAGAGCAGCCGGGTGAACACGACCACCAGGGTGACCACCAGCACGATCACCAGCGCCCGTTGCGGCGAGGTGCTGGTGATGCCCCGCACCGCCCTGGGGATCTGCGTGCCGAGCAGGACGAACAGCCCGCCGTTGATCAGGAACGTGGTCAGGTCCCAGAACGCGTACGCCAGCACCCGGGACCGGGCGCGGATCACCCGGGGGCCGGCGTAGGCCAGCACCAGCCCGGCGACCACCACCGCCAGTACGCCGCTGGCGTGCACCGAGTCGGCGAGCAGGAACGCCCCGAACGGTGTCAGCACACTGAGCGCGCCCTCGCGCAGCGGATCGTCGAGCCGCTTGCGGATCAGCACCACCGCGGCCCCCACCAGCAGACCGGCGAGTACGCCCCCGACGCTGGCACCGACGAACTCCTCGCTGACGCCCAGCACGCCCGGCTCCGCGCCGCCGGTGAGCAGACCCACGGCCACCGCGAAGACCACCAGGGCCGTCCCGTCGTTGATCAAGCTTTCCGCGTGCAGCGTGGTCAGCAGCTTGCGGGGCAGCCGTTTGGCGAGCCCGGTGACCGCGGCGGCGTCGGTCGGCGCGAGGACCGCGCCGAGCACCCAGGCGGCGGCGGGGTTCACCCCGAACGCCTGCGCGGTGAACGACACAGTCACCATGGTGAGCACCACGAGCACCACGGCGAGCATCCCGATCACCGGCAGGTTGGCCCGGATCTCGCGCAGGCTGATGGTGAGGCTCTCCCGGTACAGGATCGCCGGCAGGAAGATCAGCAGCACCAGGTCCGGTTCCAGGGTCACCGCGGACAGCGGCGGCGTGAGCCCGAGCAGCACCCCGAACGCGATGAGCAGCACCGGCGGGGCGACCCGGTACCGACCACCGAGGGTGGTGCCGATCAGGACGGTGCCGCCCAGCACCACGATCAGGACGAGCACCTCCACGCGTACCCCCTTGATCGGTGGCGCGACTGTGCACGCGCCCGGTGGTTACATCTGACCGCAACCCGGTTGCCGGGTCGGCCGGTTCCGGCAAGTCCTCGGATGCCCGAGCGCGGGGGCCGGGTCGGGTGGCACGACGATCGGCACCGGGAGAAAGCGTGCGTGGTACGGGATCAACGCCGGGCTGCGCGGGCGGCGAGCATTCGGGCGGTACCTCGGTGGGCTGCGGCTTCCTCGTCGCGGCCCAGCGCGGCGGCCAGCTCGGCGAGGTGCCCGGCCACCGGGCCGACGGTGACCACGCCACTGCCGGCGGCCAGTTCGCCGGCGGCCGGCCGGAGCGCGGCGGCGACGCGTTGCATGGTGGGCCGGTCGCCGATGGCCAGCGCCGCCCGGGCGGTGAGGCACAGCCGCACCTCCCGCAGCAGGTCGTGCGGCCCGTCGGGCAGGGCCCGCAGCGCCGCTCGGGCGGCATCGTGGTCGGCGGCGGCGGCGAGCAGCAGGGGCTGGACCCAGGGCTCGTGCGGACCCCAGTCCAGCCGCGCCCAGTCCTGGTCGTCCGGCCCGGGAATCGCCCGCCGCCCGGGGACCAGCCGGGCGTCACCCGCCGGCGGGGTGTCGCTCACCGCGGCGGCCAGTCGCAGGCCGAGCAGGGCGAGCGGGAGCAGCCCGCGGGTCAGGCCCGGCATGCTGTCGGCGGGCAGTTGGTCGGCGGCATGCCGGTACGCGTCCGCCGCCCCGGCCGACTGCCCGTCCAGCGCCAGCCGCAGCGCGGCGTACCACCCGGTGAACGCACCGACCAGCGGCAGTTCGTACCGTTCGGCGAGGCGGTCGGCGGCGCGGGCGTGCGCGTCGGCGCCGGCCCGGTCGGCAAGCGCGCAGCCGGTCTGGACCAGGATGAGGTGGCCCAGCACCTCGAACGTCACAAGGTGGTGCCGGGCGGCCAGATCGACGAGTTCGGCACCGAGCTGGGCCCGCTCACCGGCCTGGCCGACCCGGTCGAAGGCGTGCATGAAGCGGGCGTTGAGCGCGAAGGCCAACAACCCCGGGTCGCCGACGGTCCGGGCGATCGTCTCGGCCTCGTGCGCCGCACGGCGGCCACGGGCGGTGGTGCAGCCGCGCAGCTCCAACGCGAGGGTGCTCAGCAGCCGGCTGCGCCGCGCCGAGGCGGTCGAGCCGAGAGCGGTGAGTGCGTGTTCGGCGGCGCTGACGATGTGCCCGGAGAGCAGGTCATCGTCGTTCCGCGTCCAGATGGCAGGCACGTCGAAGCCCGCCAGCACCTCCTCGATCAGCAGGGGGTCGCCGACGGACTCGGCGGCGGCGATCGTCTCGGCCCGCCGCCGCCGCGCCTCGGCCAGCCGGCCGGTCACGGCCAGCGCACGCCCCAGGCCCAGCAGCGCTGTCAACCGCTCGCGGTGCGCGACACCACCGGCGCGGTCGTACGCCTCGATCGTCTGCCCCCACAGGCGGGCTGCCTCGTGCGGGTTACCGTCGCGTTCGGCACGGTCGGCGGCGGTGCGGGCGTACGCCGCCGCGCGACCGGCAGCGACCGGCCCACCGGCGCGGAGCAGGTGGTACGCCAGGGCGGCCGGCTCGACGGGTTCCCGCTGCCGCAGCACCTCGGCTACGGCCGCGTGCCAGGCGGCGCGGCGCGGCGCCGACAGGTCGGCGTAGAGCGTGTCGCGGACCAGGATGTGGGTGAAACGCAGCCGCCCGTCGGTCTCCCGCTCGCTGAGGAACCCGGCGTGCAGGGACAGGTCCACGGCGTCCAGCGCCGCCGTCGGGTCACCGGCGAGCGCGCTGAGCACCTCCGGGTCGAGGTCCCGGCCGAGCACGGCGGCCTGCCGCAGCACGGTACGGGCCGACGCGGGCAACTGGGCCAACCGGTGCCGGATCACGTCGCGCACCCCGGCTGGCACCGTGGCCAGGGCCGCCTCGCCCTCGTCCGCGTACAACTGGGCCAGCTCGCGGACGAAGAACGGGTTGCCACCGCTGCGGTGCTGGATCAACTGGGCGGTGGCCGGGTCCAGGTCCGCCCCGACGACGGCGCGGGCCAACTCACCGGTCGCCGACCCGGACAGACCAGCGAGATATTCGCGCACCGGTTCCAGCCCGGCGACGCGGGCCAGGGCGGCGGTCAACTCCGGGCTGATCTCGGTGGCCCGGTAGGTGCCGACGACCAGCACCGGCCCGGTGGCCGGCTGGGGGCCGACGAGCAGTGCGGTCAACAGGTCCAGGGTGTCGCCGTCGGCGCGGTGCAGGTCGTCGAGGACCAGCAGCAGCGGCCTGCGGGCGGCGACCGCCGAGACCAGTGACGCCACGGCACGTTGCCGACGGAACCGCGTCCCGGCCGGGTCGACCGGGCCACCGGGCACGCCGACCCGGTCCGGTCCGGCGCCCTCGTCCGGCCCGGTCAGTGCCTCGGTCACCTGCGTCCACGGCCAGGCCGGCGGTGCCCCCTCGTACTCCGGGCTGCGTCCCCACGCCGTGGTCCAGCCCGCGGCGTCGAGCCGTCGGGCCAACGCCTCGGCCAGGGCGCTCTTCCCGGCACCCGGCTCGCCGCTGAGCAGCGCCAGGGTGGGTCGGCGGCGCAGGACAGCCGCGTCGGCGGCGCGCTGGAGCCGGCCCAGCTCGGCATCGCGGCCGACGAACGGCCGCTGCGGCACCGCCCCCGACCCGCCACCGCGCTCGGGTCCGACCACGGCGGGGGTGTGGCTGAGGTGTGCCGCCTGGGCCAGGATGTCGGCTTCCAACTGCCGCAGCTCGGGCCCCGGATCCACCCCCAACTCGGCCACCAGGACCTCCCGGGCGTCGCGCAGCGCGGCCAGCGCGTCGCCCTGCCGGCCGGCGCGGTACCGAGCCGTCGCGAGCAGCCGCCAGGCGGCCTCGCGCAGCGGATGGCGGGCTAGCTGGGCGGGCAGGTCGGCCGCCGCCTCGTCCGGCCGACCCAGCGCCAACAGCGCCTCGGCCCGCCGCTCGACGGCGAGCATCCGCAGCTCGTCGAGGCGGTTGATCTCCGCGACCGCCCAGGTCTGGTCCGCGCAGTCGGCGTACGCGGGACCGCGCCAGAGCGCCAGTGCCGCGTCGAGCGCGGCCAGGGCCGGCGCGGGGCGTCCCGCCGCGAGCAGGCGGGCGGCCTCGCCGACGGCCGCCTCGAAGCGTGCGGCGTCCACCGCGTCCGGGGCGGTCCGCAGCGCGTACCCGGAGGGTTCGGTAACCAGGATCCGTGGTGGTTGCCGGGGCGGCCGGTCGGGCTCCAGCGCCCGGCGCAGGTCGGCGACGAAGGTCCGGATCGCGCCCACCGCGCCCTCGGACGGGGTCTCCCACAGGTCGTCGACGAGGCGGTCCACCGGCACCACCCGGCCGTGGGCGATCAACAACCGGGCCAGCACCAGGCGTTGCCGGTGCCCCCGCAGCGGGACGGGCGCGCCCCCGGTGGCGGCGGTCACCGGCCCGAGTACGCCGAACGTCACCTCCGCCGGAGGCGTCGGTTGCCTGGTCATGGCACCAATCTAGGCGGCGGTGCTGGTCCGCACTGATTCGGCGCTGACCGTCCGCTGATCACCGCGGAGCAGGCTCGACACCGTACGACGGCGACGGGTCACCGCCCGTGCCGGCCCTGCTCACCAGGAAGGTTCCCCGTGGAGCCGAGGATCAACGGATTCGACTACCAGCGCGTCACCGTCGCCGACGGTGTGACGCTCGCCGCCGCCGTGGGTGGCTCCGGACCACCTGTCGTGCTGTTGCACGGCTTCCCGCAGACCCACCTCATGTGGCGGCACGTCGCGGCCGACCTGGCCGCCGACCACACTGTCATCTGCCCCGACCTGCGCGGCTACGGCGACAGTGACAAACCTGTGGACGCCGACGGCACCGGCTACGCCAAGCGGACAATGGCCGCCGACGTGGTGGCCCTGGCCGGTACGCTCGGCCATGAGCGCTTCGCCCTGGCCGGGCACGACCGGGGTGCCCTCGTCGCGTTCCGCGCCGGCCTCGACCACCCGGCGGCGATCAGCCGGCTCGCCCTGCTCGACGTGCTGCCCACCCTCGACATGTGGGACGTGCTGCACGGTGTCAACGCCGCGGTCGCCTTCCACCTGTATCTGATGGCGCAGCCGCCCGGCCTGCCCGAGGAGCTGATCGGCGCCAGCCCGGACGCGTTCTTCGGCCACTTCCTGGACGTCTGGACCCGCGACCCGGCGGCGTTGCCGGCCGACGTACGCGCCGGCTACCTGGGCGCGTCCCGCAACGCGGTCGCCTCGATCGTCGCCGACTACCGGGCGTCCGCCGGCATCGACGTCGACCACGACAGCGCCGACCGGGCGGCGGGCAACCGGCTGCGGATGCCGGTGACAGTGCTCCAGCAGGACTGGGGCGCGGCGCTCGGCTACGACGCGGCCGGGGTGTGGCGGGCCTGGGCACCCGACCTCGAACACCAGACGGTCACCTGCGGGCACTTCATGGCGGAGGAGGCGCCCGCGGTGGTGGTCGGTGCGCTGCGCGCCCTGCTGCGACGGTGACCGACCTCCGCTGACCGCCGGCCGGCCCGGGTAAGAATTCCGACACTTTCGCCGCCGGGGACGCGTAGCCGCAGCTGCTGCGCACCCCGGCGGCGGCACGTCGCCGATTAAGCCCCTGACCTGCGGAAAGGCGACTTCGCCCAGGTGGACGCGAACCGGCGGGCGGTGATAAACAGGCACATACGGCAGCCAACGGCGGCGAGTCGCCCATCGATCGTTTCCCCTGCCGTCGCCCTGGCCTTCGCCACCCGGACCGCCCCGATCGCGATCCACCCCACGGCACCGGCCCCGGTGGCGGACCGGTGAGCACGATCAACGACCAAGGAGTCGCTGTGGGGCATCTGCGGAACCGCGCCAAGCACCAACCGTTCGAGGTGGCCGCGCTGATCACGACGCCCATCTGTGGAATCCTGCTGCTCACGCTCGATGTCCGACCACCGTCGGTCCAACTGGCCATGCCGGAACCCATCCAACTCGGCTGGGAGGTCTCCCTGATCGCCGTCGGCGTGGGCGGGCTGCTGGGCATCCTGTGGCCCGGTCGACTCTCCACCGGTCTCGGCATCGAGTTCGCGGCCGTGCTGGTGCTCGGCACCATCACCGGCATGTACGCGATGGCGCTGGTGGCGGTGGCCGGCAAGCAGGGCGTCGTCGCGGCGTCGTTGATCAGCGCGGTGCCGCTGGGGTCGTTCTGGCGGGCCGCCATGATCATCTCCGATCTGCGCTGCCTGGCGTACGGCCACCAGTGCACGACACACCGTCCGGTGGCGGGAGGTGTCACGTGAATCTGGCAGCCTCACCCGAGGCGCCGCACTGGGTGCAGGTGCTGCTCAGCCTGCTCGGTGTGCTCGGCGGGACGACCGGCCTGGCCGCCATCGCCACCGTCGTGACGCAGCGGGGCAAGTTCAAGGCCGACGCCGCCGACACGCTCACCGAGGCCGCCCTGACGCTCGTGCAACCCCTGCAGATGCGGATCACCGAGTTGGAGAGTCAGGCGGTGAGCGCCCGCTCGGAGTTGTCGCTGCTACGCGAGCAGGTCAACCAGTTGCAGTTCGTCGTCCGGGTGCTGACCCGCACCCTCGACCGGTGGCGTACCGCCGTGCACGCCCCCGACGCCACCCTGCGCAAGATCCGCCTGGTGGTCGCGGAGTCCGATCGACTGTCCGAGGGCCAGTGACGGAGGTCGCCGGCGGCTCATCCGTCTCCCGGGAGGCGCAGCCGGGCGGCGAGTTCCCGCAGGGCTGCCCGGAACTCGGGCTCGGACTCGTCCGGATGGTGACCGCGCAGCGGTGGCGGCCGACGCTCCCCCGGTGACGGCAGCAGGTCCAGTGGGTCGCGCAGCCTGCGGTCGACCCGCCCGGCCGGGTCGGCGGCGTTCGGCGGCGGATCGCCGGGCCGGTGGGCGGCGAAGATCCAACCGCCGACCGGGTCCGTGTCGCGCCAGAGGTTGAGCCACCGCCAACCGACCCGCTCCCCCACCTCGCGGAGCACGTCGTCGTTCAGGTACGCCGGAAAGAGCCGGGCGTAGAGGCGGTCCAGCGGAGAGCCGTAGGTGATCAGCGCGACCCGTCGACGGGTTCGCGGCGGCAGCCGCAGCACCGCGAGGGCCAGCAACGCCGAGCCGTGGCTGTGCCCGCACAGCACCACCCCCGTGTGCCGCTCGGCCAGTTGGGTGATCCGGTCGGCCAGCTCCGGCACGGCGCGGTCGGCGTAGCTCGGGGGTGCGAACGGGTGGGCGGCCCGGGGCCAGAAGGTGCCCAGGTCCCACAGGATCCCGACGTGCCGACGGAACCACGCCGTCCGGTAGGCGAACACACCACCCGACAGCAGGACGACGACCAGGACGGCGACGACGGAGGTGCCTCCGGTGAGTGCCATCCCCACGAACCCGGCCGGCAGCCCGAACACCTGCCAGGCCACCTCGTCCGGTTCGCGCCCGAACTGCCCGAGCAGACTCGTGGTCAGTCCGATCACCGCGAGCGTGGCGTACACGGTGGCCAGCCGGCCCAGCCACTCCGTGAACCGGGCCCGGGCCACCGCCTTCGTGACCTCCCGCAGCCGCCCGGCCGCCGCCGGTGGCGGCGCGGGAAAGTCGCGGGCGGTGATGTCCGCCGCAGCACGGCCTCGGCGCCGCCGTGACCCGGCGGTCAACGCGCCGCACGCCAGCGCCGCCGCGACCACGTGCAGGAACACCGCCAAGATCGTCCAGCGGTACGGCAGCGGTGGCTCCCCGTCACCGCGATAGCCGCCGAGCAGCACCCCGGTCTGATAGACGAGGCCGCTCGCGAGAGCACCGGACAGACCGACAGCGATGGCCGCTATGACAGTCGCGCCCAGGCCTTGCCGCAGCGCGGACCGACCGTCCGCCCGACCACGGTGCCACAGCACCAGCCCGCAGAGCAGCACCAACAGCACCATCTGGCCGAGCAGCGCCGCGCCGGTGATCGCGGCGTAGCCGGGGAGCGCTGTCGACGACGGCCAGCCCTGCACGTCGCTCGCCACGACGACCAGGGTGACCACCGTCAGACCGGCCGCCACCAGGCCCACCGCGCGGGCGGTCCAGGTGGCCATCCGCGCGGTCGCCGCGCCGTCGATCAGCCCCGGCACGGCGAGCAGGGCGACGCCCGCCAGCAGGACCGCCGCGCTGAGCGTCAGCAGCAGCGTCGTCACGGGCGTCGCGCCACCGGCGCGGCGGGCCGTGAGCAACACGAGATCGAGTACCGCGAGCGCGGCGGCGACGTGGATCGCCCGTAACCGCTCCACGAGCGGTTCGACCGCCCACAGCGGGTTGCCCGGCGGGCGGGACCGGCGGGACCCGAGCAGCCGCAGGAGCGCGACAGCGGCGATCGGCAGCAGCGCCAGCACGGCCAGCCGCAGCCCGACGTGCCGGTCGTCGAAGCCGGCCAGTGTGTCGAAGGGCGCCCGGCAGTGGGCCGCGCCGAGACACCGCCAGGCGAGCAGGTCGAGGCTGACCCCGGCGATGGACACCACGTAGACCACTGTGAGGTTGAGCGCGAGCAGCCGGCACAGGATGGTGACCCCGGCCGAGGCGCGACCGGCCGGCCGCATCCACACCGCCAGGTTGCTGAGCATGAACGGCAGCAGGAAGACCATGGAGAGGGTCCGGGCCACGGTGCCCGAGGGCAGGTCACCCCAGCGGTACGCCTCCAGGGTCAGCCCTTCCGCGTCGGTGCCGTCGGTCCCGGCGCGGCGGTGGAAGCCTCCGCTGTCGTCGCCCGCGACCTGCCGGGCCCCGGCCTCGTGCAGCACCGCCGAGGGTCGGGCCCCCGACACGCCGTGCACCCGCAACTCCACAACGTCGTCGCGTCGCGGATGGTCGCCGTTCCTGGGTGCCCGCTCCGGCATCGGGCGCTCACCCGTGCCGTAGCGGATCGGGCGCATCGCTCCCGCCTGCCGGGCGGGACTGACGCCACAGTGCGGGCATCGCGTCGATCACGACGATCAGCAGCAACCCGGCGTGCGAGTCGAATGCGGTGGGCACGGCGGAGGCCATCAGCAGGCCGCCGACCATCACCCAGAGCAGGAGTACGACGATCAACGGGGCACGCGGGTCGAACCAGTCCGCCGACCAGGCGGTCACGAACCACACCCACCACAGTGCCGCCAGCATGACCAGCACCTGGAAGGCACCGTTGACGCTGTGGTCGCCCAGCAACGTCCGGGACAGCCGGGTCAGCGCGAAGATGAAGGCCAGGTCGAAGAAGAGCTCCAGGAACGACGTCCGGCGCGGGTTCTCCCGCTGCTGGAGCAGCCGCCCGGGGAGCCCGTTCGCCATCGCCCCCCTTCCCCGACGTCACCTGCCGTCCCAGTCGTATCACCCGGGTGGCCGGGTTCGGGTCGGTTCCGCCAGGCCCGGCCGCGGCGCGCACGCCATCGGTCGGCGCACGCCGTCAGCGGGTGCGCTCCGACGTCGGGGCGCCGGCCCCGACCAGGTCCGCCGCCACGTCCCAGAGCCGCTGCGCGTTGCCCGGATCGATCGCGTACGCCGCCACCCCGCTGTAGTCGGCGGGCCGCTCGGTGACGACCGGAGCCTCGGCGCAGTCCTCGAAGTAGCGACCGCCGACGCCGGCCAACAGCGGGGACGCGGCGAGCAGTACCGAGGTCGCGGCGCCCTGCTGCGGGGTCTTCTGCCGCTCCTTGGGCGTACGCAGCCCGCCGGTGTGCTTCTGCAGCCCGGTGGCGATCGCCCCCGGGTTGAGCGCGTTGGCGTAGATGCCCTCGCCGGACCAGCGGCGGGTCACCTCGACGGCGAGCAGGGCCTCGGCGCTCTTGGACTGGCCGTAGGCCAGCAGCGGGTCGTACGGCCGGAACGCGAAGTGCAGGTCGTCGAAGATCACCGGGGAGAAGAGGTTGCCACTGGAACTGACCGACACCACCCGGGCACCACCGGCGGCGGCGAGCGCGTCGTGCAGGCCGACGGTCAACGCGTAGTGCCCCATGAAGTTCGTGGCGAACTGCATCTCCCAACCCTCGACGGTGCGCTCCAACTCGGGCAGCGCCATGATGCCGGCGTTGTTGACCAGGATGTGCAGCGGCTGGTCCCAACCGGCGACGAACCGGCGTACCGAATCCTGGTTGGCCAGGTCCAGCTCGCGTACGCTTACCCGGTTCGCGCCGAGGCCGGCCGCGATGTCGGCGGCGGCCTGCTCACCGGCGCTGACCCGACGTACCGCGAGCACGACCTCGGCGCCGGCGGCGGCCAACGAGCGGGCGGTTTCGACGCCGATGCCGGCGGCGCCGCCGGTGATCAGGGCCCGCCTGCCGCTCAGGTCGACGCCGGCGAGGACCTCGTCGGCCGTCGAGGCGAAACCGAACGGGGTGGTGACTCGCTCGCTCATCTCTGTCCCATCTGTCGCTGTCGCTTACGCCCCAAACTCTCACCCGGGCGGCCGGGGTTAGCCGGGTTCCTGCTTTTCCTGGTAGTGGCAGGACCAGGATGGGCGGCCGGTGGCCACTCCTACGATGGGTTGGTGCGCACGGCCGGTCCGCTCGGTGAGTACCTGCGTGCCCGGCGCGAGCTGATCCGGCCGGGCGACGTCGGGCTGCCCGCGCACGGTCGTCGGCGGGTGCCGGGCCTGCGGCGCGAGGAGTTGGCGCTGTTGGCCGGCATCAGCGCCGACTACTACCTGCGGCTGGAGCAGGGGCGCGACCGGCACCCGTCGACGCAGGTTCTCGACGCGCTGGCCCGAGCGTTGCGGCTGGACGCGACGGCCACGACGCACCTGCACCGGTTGGGCGGGCAGGCGTCGACCCGCCGCCCGACGCCACGGCCGGAACGCGTACCGGTGGGCATCCGTCAGTTGGTCGGCTCGTGGACGCAGACACCCGCCCTCGTGCACGGCCGGCACCTGGACGTCCTCTTCGCCAACCCGGTGGCGACCGCACTGGCGCCGATCTACGCGGTCGGCGTGAACCTGCTGCGCGCTGTCTTCCTGGATCCGGACGTGCCGGCGCTCTACCCGGCTTCGGAGGCGGTCGCGGCGAACGCGGTGGCCGGGCTACGCGCGCAGGTGGGCGCCGACGTCGACGACCCGCGCCTCACCGACCTTGTCGAGGAGTTGTCCGCCGGCAGTGAACGGTTCCGGCGGCTGTGGGCACGGCACGACGTGGTCGCCCGCGCCGGTGGCGGGGTCCGGGTGTTCCGTCATCCCCGGGTGGGTGAGCTGGAGTTGCGCTACGAGAAGCTCACGATCGCCGGCACCACCCAGTCGCTCGTCGTCTACCACGCCGAGCCGGGCAGCCCGTCGGCCCGGGCACTCGCCCGGCTGGCCCGGCACGCGGCGGGCGGGCTGCCCGGTCCCGCCGGGGCCGGGGCGCGTTAGCCGGCGGTGGCTCGTTCGGCGACCACCACCGAGATCCCGTCGAGGACGCGTTGCAGGCCGAACTCGAAGGCGTACTCCGGGCCGTAGGCGGCGCCGTGCTGCTGGCCGGCCGCGGTGCCGACCCGCGCGGCGGTCGGGTAGGCCCCGGCCGTCAGGAACGTCTCCAGCCAGGGCGCGTGCGACTGCCACCACTGGCCGTCGGTCATGCCGGTCTCCCGCTCCAGGTCGACCACCTCGGAGGCGGCCCGGGCGGAACTCTTCACGTGCCCGAGGACGAGGGTGAGCACCGCGTCCATCTCGACGTCGGTGAGCCCGATGTCGGCGACCGCGCTCAGCTCGCGGTCGTACTTGGCCACCAGGTGGGGGCCGAGCACGGGCCGGGTCGTCTCGGCCCGGAGCATCCAGGGGTGCCGTTGGTAGAGCGCGAGATTGTCGCGGGCGACCCGCTCCAGCCGGGCCCGCCAGTCCCCCTCGACGGCGGGGTGTGGCATCTCGCCGTACGCGCTATCGATCATGACGGCGACGAGTTCGGCCTTGCCCGGCACGTAGGTGTAGACGGACATGGTGCCGACACCCAACGCCTCACCGACCCGACGCATGGTCAGCGCGTCGAGGCCCTCCGTGTCGGCGATGTCGATAGCGGCCCGGACGATCCGGTCGACGCTGAGCCCCGGGCCGGCGCTGCGGCTGGCCGGTTCCCGGGTGCGCCAGAGGATAGCCAGGCTGCGGGCCGGGTCCGTGGTCGCCCTGCGTTCACTCGCCATGGTCCGGTCATCCTAACAACGGGGTCGTACGCCGTACGTCGCCCGCCGGCCGGGCCCGTGTGGCCGCTGTCGACGGTCGCGGACATCGGCGAGGACCGCGCCGGGTAGTGCTGGGCCTACCCGGGAAAGTGGATCTGGACGGCTGGGAGGCCCGCTCGTGCGCGATTAGCGTCAGCGGCATGACCTCGGAACTTCCCTCCCGGCTGGTCGCGGCGCTGCGTCGCCGCGACTGGCTGATCTCCGCGTGGCCGTGGCGGGCGCTGGCGTACCTGATCAGCACCGTGCCGCTCGCGGGCCTGCTTGCCGTCGGGCTGCTCGTCATCGGCGCACCGCTGCTGGCCGCCGCGAACGGACTGCAGCAGGGCCGGCCGCCGAGCGTCGCGCTCCTGCTGTTCCTGGCGGTCGGCAGCCTCACCCTGCTGGCGTTGGCGCCGATGGTGAGCTACCCGGTGGCCGTCGTCGAGCGGTGGCGGCTCGGGCTCGTCGACAACCGCCCGCTGCCCGCGTCACAGTGGCCGGGGCTGCTCGCCCGCTACCGCAGCGCCGCGACCTGGCGCGAGGTCGCGTACCTGTTCTGGCTGGGCGGGTTCGTGCCTGTCGCGTACTGGGTCTTCCTGCTGCTGGTGCTGCTCGATCTCGGGATGATCACCAGCCCCTGGCTGGCCGACGCCGCCGAACCGGTTGTCGTCTGGCGGCCGATCGAGAGCACCGGCGAGGCCATCCCGTACGCGATCGTGGCGGTGCTGCTGCTGCCGGTCTTCTTCTACGCGGCTGGTCTGCTCGCCGCCGCCCAGGCCGTCGTGGCCCGGTGGGCACTGGCCTCGCCGGTCGACACGGCGGCGCTGCGCGAGGTCGCCCGGTCACGCACCCGGCTGGTCGGCGCGTACGAGGCGGAACGGCGCCGGATCGAACGGGACCTGCACGACGGCGCACAACCACGACTGACAAGCCTCAGCCTTCAGTTGGGTCTGGCGCGGTTGGACGTACCCGAGGACTCCCCGGCCGCCCGACCCCTCGCGGTGGCGCACGACCAGGCCCGGGGCCTGATGGCGATGTTGCGTCAGTTGGTGCACGGCATCCGTCCGCAGAGCCTCACCGACCTCGGCCTGGCCGGTGCCGTCAGGGAACTGGCGGACGCTGCCACCATCGGTGTCACAGTGCACGCCGACCTCGACGGCGAGTTGCCGGAGATCGTCGAGACCACCGCCTACTTCGTGGTGTCCGAGGCACTGGGCAACGTGGCCCGGCACGCCGGGGCGACGCACGCCGAGGTTCGCCTCGGCCGGGCCGGTGGGGACCTCGTCGTCGAGGTGACCGACGACGGTCGTGGCGGTGCCGACCCTGCCCGGGGCACCGGCCTGACCGGTCTCGCCGACCGGGTGGCCGCCGTGGACGGCCGGCTGCTGCTGTCCAGCCCGCCCGGCGGGCCTACAGTGGTTCGGGTGGAACTGCCGTGTCGTCGATGACCCGAGTGGTCCTCGCGGAGGACGAGGTGCTGCTGCGGGAGGGCCTTGTCGCGCTGCTGACCCGCTTCGAGTTCACTGTCTGCGCCGCCGTCGGCTCCGCGCCCGAGCTGCTGGACGCGGCCCGCGCGCACGAACCGGACCTGGTGCTCACCGACATCCGGATGCCGCCGGGCCGCCACGACGACGGGCTCCGGGCGGCCGTCGCGTTACGCGCCGGACGACAGCACCTGCCGGTGGTGGTGCTCAGCCAGTACGTGCAGACCGGGTACGCGGCGGCGCTGCTGGACAGCGGCGACGGTCAGCGGGTGGGCTACCTGCTCAAGGACCGGGTGGCCGAGGTCACCGAGTTCGTCGACACGCTGCGCCGGGTCGCCGCCGGCGGCACCGCCATCGACCCGGACGTGGTGCGGCAGCTGCTGCACCGCCCGCGCGATCCGCTCGGCGCGCTCTCCGCCCGGGAACGCGAGGTGCTCGCGCTGCTGGCCGAGGGCCGGTCGAACGTGTCGATCGCCGGCCGACTGCACGTCAGCGAGGCGGCGGTCGGCAAGCACGTCGGCAACATCCTGCTGAAGCTCGATCTACCGCCGAGCGACGACACCAACCGTCGGGTGCTCGCGGTGCTCACCTACCTGCGCCGCAACCCGGCGGGCTGACCAGGGCGGGGCCGAGGTCGGGGCGTAGATTCGGCAAACGGTACCGCCGCCGCTGAGGGGCGCGGGCCGGCGAGACGGGGGTACGGCATGGCGGAGGCGTTGCGGGTCGGTCTGCTGGGGTACGGGCTGGCCGGTCGGGTGTTCCACGCACCGTTGATCGCCGCCACCCCGGGGCTGCGGCTCGACGCGATCGTGACCCGCGATCCGCAGCGGCGCGAGCAGGCCCGGCAGCACTTCCCGGACGCCCGCCTGGTCGACGACGCCGACGAGCTGTGGCGTACGCCGGGGATGCTGGACCTGGTCGTGGTGGCGACGCCGAACCGGCAGCACGTGCCGCTGGCCCGAGCGGCACTCGCCGCCGGGCTGCCGGTAGTGGTCGACAAGCCGCTCACCCCGACCGCGGCGGAGGGGCGCGCCCTGATCGACGAGGCGACCGAGCGAGGGGTGCCCCTGACGGTCTTCCAGAACCGGCGTTGGGATGGCGACTTCCTGACCGCCCGCCGGTTGGTGGAGCAGGGCGAGTTGGGGCGGGTGCTGCGCTTCGAGTCCCGCTTTGAGCGGTTCCGTCCGACGATCAAGCCGGGCTGGCGGGAGCTTGCCGGCCCCGAGGAGGCCGGCGGCGCCCTCTTCGACCTCGGCGCCCACCTCGTCGACCAGGCGGTGCAACTGTTCGGCCGGGTCGACCGGGTCTACGCGGAGGTGGACCGGCGGCGCGCGGGGGCGGCCGTCGACGACGACGCCTTCGTGGCGTTGACCCACGCCAACGGGGTGCGCTCGCACCTGTGGATGGGCGCGGTGACCGCTCAGCTCGGCCCCCGGCTGCGGGTGCTCGGCGACCGGGCCGGCTACACGACGTACGGCCTCGACGTGCAGGAGGCGGCGCTGCACGACGGAGGCCGACCGGGCCAGCCGGGTTGGGGCGAGGTCCCGCCGGAGCGGTACGGCATGCTCGGCGTGGATGGTGCCCTGCGGCCGGTGCCGACCGAGCCGGGCGCGTACCAGAGCTTCTACGCGCAGGTGGCGGCGGCGCTACGCGACGGCACGCCGATGCCGGTGGACCCCCGCGACTCGGTCGCGACCGTCGAGTTGATCGAGCTGGCGCACCGGTCGGCGGCCGAGGGTGTGGTGCTGCCCGTCCCGGCCGGCTGACCAGCGCGGGCGACGGACCGCCACGCCGCGCCACACGCCGATGATCGACTCGGTTTCCGTGATGTCGCGGTGTCAGACCTGCCCGGACACACCGATTTCACCGAAGCCGAGTGGATCTACTTGTCCGTGTCCCGCTCGGAGGGGGCATCGTCCGGCGCCCGGGCGTCGTCGTCGGTAAGCGCGTCGTCCGATGAGGTGGTGAGGTCGCCGAGCCGCCGCTCGGCCTCCCGGGCCTCCTCGTCGAGCCTCGAATTCTCGTCGTCGGGACCTTGCGACATGAGCGACCTCCATTGGGCACGACCGGCCGACCTCCGGGTACCCCGCCCGACAACGGGAACACCGGCCGCATGCCCACTCGATCACCGGTCACGGAGGTGGTCAGCGCCGCACGTCAACTGATCAAGGAGATCCAGTGTTCCGGGCGGCCCACCGACCACGGCCTGAACTGCCCACAGTTTGATTGCGTATCGGCGCTGATGGCGGACGTCGCTTCGGTAATGCTCCAGAAGCGGTGAGTCGCGGGCCGCGCGTCGTTGACGAGGCGAGCCGAGCGCCGGGCGCGAGGCGAGCCGAGCGCCGGGCCGGCCGGGGAGCGCACCGGGCGGAAGCCCAGGAGCGTTGCCGGCCCGGCCCGGTGCCGGATCAGCGCTGCTTCAGCTCGCGCCAGGATGGGTGGGTGCCGCGCCACGCATCGGCGAGGATGGCCGCCGAGGCCCGGCTTGGGCACTGCTGCACCCGCTCACGACCCGACGCCCCACCGATCTGGGCGCGGACCTCCCAACCCTGCCCGTCAGTACGGATATACACGTCCCGGCGCCCGCGCGGGGTCGTGTCTCCGTTCCACCAATGCTCCTCGACCTTCATTCGCCGACCGTATAGCAAATTCTGCGCCGGGGGTACGGCGCAGGTGGGCGGATACCGGGGCGATAGCCGTAATTCCGGCGCATTTCGGCCTATGCGTTGACGATGAGGACCCGCAACGGCAGGTCTTCCCCGTCCTGAGCGACCAATCAGGGGTCACTCATGTGTCGCCGTGCACCCCGGCCAGGGTGTTCGCCAACGCGTCCTGCCTGGCCGGGCCGAGGTGCGAGCCACCCTCGGCCGTGATCTGAATGTCACCGGGCGTGAACGGCGGCGGGAACACCACCCGCACGGCCGGGCCGAACGGGACGCCGAGCTCGGCAGCGGTCGGTGCGATGCCGGGCGCCGGGGCGGGACGCTCAGCCCTGGGTGGTGAGCAGGTAGTCGTCGGCTTCGGGGCTCCACCTTAGGTCGACAGCGCCGCCGGTGGCCGCGGCCTTGCAGAATTGCAGAAAGCTGCGGTAGCCGAGCTTCTTCTCGCTGAAGTCGGGCCGGGCTCGCCGCAGCTGGTTCTTCAACCCGGACAGCGCCACCGGGTTACCGCTGCTGCCGAGTTCGGCGACCACGCCACGGAGCAGGCCGAACGCCACCTCCCGGTCGCCGTGCTCGGGTAGCGAGACCTCGGGATCGCCCTTCGCCGGCCCCTCGGCCAACTCGATCACCGTGTGCTCGGCGAGGTGCCGCAGCAGTTCGCCAAAGGTGCGGAAACCGTAGTCGGACTCACTGAACGTCGGGTCCTTGCGCAGCAGGGTGCGCTTGAGCCGGGACGCGGTGACCTCACCGTTGGCGCTGCCCTGCAACCCGGCCACCGTCTGGGCGACGAGCACGGCGAGCGCGTCCACGTCCCGTTCGGGCTCCTCGCCGGCCGGTCGACGGCCCACCTCCGGCTCCGGCTCCCGCTCAAGCTCCGGCTCGGACGGGCGCTGGTCGGTGCCGGCCTGCCGGGTCGGACGACCGCGCCGGCCGCGGGTGGGCGGGATGTCCACGCCTTCCAACCGGTCGTAGTAGAGGAACTCGTCGCAGGCCGGCGGCAGCAGCGCCGAGGTGGACCCCTCGACTCCGACGCCGATGACCCGCTTGTTCAACTCGCGAAGCTTGTGCACGAGGGGGGTGAAGTCGCTGTCGCCGCTGCAGATCACGAAGGTGGAGATGTAGTCGCGCTCGAAGGCCAACTCGATGGCGTCGACTGCCATCTTGATGTCCGCGGCGTTCTTCCGGGACGCGCCCATCCGCTGCGGGATCTCGATCAGCTCGACGTGGGACCGGGTGAGCATGCGGCGGTCCTCGTCGAAGTAGGACCAGTCGGCGTACGCGCGGCGGACCACCACCCGACCCCGCTCGGCGAGCGCGTCAGCGATCGGCCGGAAGTCGAAGTCCGCGCCACCACGGTGGTCGCGCGCCCCCAACGCGAGGTTCTCGTAGTCGAGGAACAGGGCGATCCGGTCTTCTTGATCCACGCGCCCAGGGTACGCGGGCCGCGAGCGGTAGGGGCGCAGGCGAGGCGCGACACCCCAACTCGTCAACCGTCCATTTCTTGCGATCTTATAGTCGCCAATTTTCGCTGTTCGATTGTTCTCTTGCAGAGCGCTGTTCGGTGCTGCATCATGACGATCAATGTCGGGCGTCGGGGGAAACGCCGGGCGGACCTCCACCACCACCCACCCAGGAGGGTCACCGATGATTCGCAGACTCCTGCCCGCCCGGGGACGCCCCGGCCGACCGGCCGGCACCGCCGTGGCGTTCGCGGCCGGCCTGGCCGTGCTTGTCGTCGGGCCCACCGGGGCCGTCGCCGGGCCAGCCGCGCCCGCCGGCACTCAGCCGGTGGTCACCCGTGCCGCCCTCGATCCGGCCCTTGTCGCCGGGCGCGGCGCCGACGTCGACTTCGTCGAACAGGAGGCGGAGAACGCGCGCACCACCGGCGAGATCATCGGCCCCGACCGGTCGGCCTACACACTGCCCGCCGAAGCCTCCGGCCGCCGGGCGGTCCGGCTCACCCCCGGTGAGTACGTGGAGTTCGTCCTCCCCAACGCGGCGAACGGGATCACCGTGCGGTACAGCATCCCGGACGCACCGCAGGGCGGTGGGATCACCGCGCCGCTGCGCGTGGACGTCAATGGCAAGCACGTGCGCACCATGACGCTCACCTCGCAGTACTCGTGGCTCTACAACCAGTACCCGTTCACCAACGACCCCACGGCCGGGCTGCTGCACCCGGACTGGTGGATCACCGAGTGCCAGTGCGTGCCGGCGGCCACCACGCCGTACCCGAGCATCACCACGCCGTTTCGGCCCACCCACTTCTACGACGAGCAGCGACTGCTGCTCGGGCGCACCTACCGCGCCGGTGACCGGATCCGGCTGACCGCGCCAGCCGGCAGCGCCGCCGCCTGGACCGTCATCGACCTGCTCGACTCCGAACGTGTCGCGCCGCCGCGCGTCCGGCTGCTCGCGGCGAACGTGCTCGCCTTCGGCGCCGACCCCACCGGCCGACGGGACTCCGCCGACGCGCTGGACCGGGCCATCACCTTCGCCCGGCGGGCCCACCTCAAGGTCTACCTCCCGCCGGGCACCTACCAGGTCAACCGGCACATCGTCGTCGACGACGTGACTATCGAGGGCGCCGGCAGCTGGCACACCATCATCAAGGGCCGAGAGGTCGCCCTACCCACGCCCGCGCCGGACGGCTCGGTGCACACCGGCGTCGGGTTCTACGGTCGCGACGCCGCCGACGGGGGCAGCCGCAACGTCCACCTCTCCGGTTTCACGATCGAGGGAGACGTCCGGGAGCGCATCGACACCGACCAGGTGAACGCGATCGGTGGAGCCATGAGCGACTCCACTATCGACGGACTCTACCTGCGCCACACCAAGGCCGGCCTGTGGTTCGACGGGCCGATGCGCAACGTCCGGGTCACCAACACCATCGTCGTCGACCAGATCGCCGACGCGCTCAACTTCCACACCGGCGTGACCGACTCACTGGTGGCGCACAACTTCGTCCGCAACACCGGTGACGACGGGCTGGCGATGTGGTCGGAGAAGACGGCCAACGCCCGCAACACGTTCGACCACAACACCGTGCAGTCACCGACGCTCGCCAACGGCATCGCCATCTACGGCGGCACGGACACCACCGTCTCGCACAACCTCGTCGCCGACCCGGTCCGTGAGGGCAGCGGCATCCACGTCGGGGCCCGCTTCGGCGCGGAACCCTTCAGCGGGCACCTGCGGATCACCAACAACAGCACCGCCCGCGCCGGGACGTACGAGTTGAACTGGAACATCGGGCTGGGCGCCATCTGGTTCTTCGCCCTGGACCGCAGCATCGACGCGGCCATCGAGGTGACCGGCGACGCGTACCTCGACAGCACGTACAACGCGATGATGCTGGTCAGCGACTGGCCGGTGAAGGACCTCTACTCGATCTCCAACGTACGGTTCCGGGACATCCGGGTCGACGGCACCGGCACCTCGGTGGTCAGCGCCCGCTCGGCCGGATCCGCCTCGTTCGCGAACGTGGACGCCCGCCACGTGGGCGCGGTGGGTGTCAACAACTGCGGTTCGTTCCACTTCACGCCGGCCGGTTCGGAGTTCACAGTGACCGACCTGGGCGGCAACGACGGCGGGTGGCTCGCACCGTGGCTGCTGCCCAACACCATCACCTGCGACGACCGGCCGCCGGTGACACCGCCCCCGCCTCCGGCGCGGTGGTGAACGCGGTGGGCGGTCCGACTCATCGGGCCGCCCACCGCTCGCTCAGCGCGCCCGGACGTACGCCAGCGGCACGCTCGCCGGCTGGCCGGGCCAACTGCCACTCAGGACAGCCCCGCCCGCCTCGGCGGCCTCGGGGCGGCGGACCACGACAAGTTCGACGGTGTCGGTGACGACCAGCGTGCTGTCCCCGTCGACCACCCGGCGTACGGCGCCGACCGGGCCCGCGTCGGCGTCCAGGACACCGCCGACGGTGATCGTCATGATCGGCTCGCGCACCACGCGCCTACCGTCCTCCTCGAAGTACTGCTCCGCCTGACCGGAGCCGGTGCGCACCGCGTGGGCGAGCGCCGCGGCGTACACGTGGTCGACGCAGCCGTCGTACACCCAGCGTCGGCCGAGCACCGAATGCTCGGTGGTGCCCACCAACCAGGCGTCCGCTCCGTCCAGGGGCGCGGCCCGATAGGTGAGCGGGACCTGATGGACCGGCCCGTCGGGGGTGCTGACCAGCAGTGTCTCGATGCCGACCTCGCCGGCTGGATCGTCGAAGCGGTAGGCCCCCCGGCTCACCAACTCGACGTCGGCGGAGCCGACGTACCACTGTCGGTCGGGAAGCCAGGTCGCCAGCAGGTCGAGCTTCGTGGGGCGCAGGGTCGCCCTGTGCAGCAGTGCCATGGCGGCAGCCTAGTCAGAGGCCCGCGCAGGGTTGCCCGCCGATCGTGCAGCTCGCCGGTTCCCGGGCCTTCGGCCGGCTGTCGCGGACATCGAAGCTGATCGTCCGGGACCCACCGGGCTCCACCGCGGCCCCGGTGAAGGTGATCGACCGCCCGTCCTGTCGCCAGTTCGCGCCCTCGACATCGTCGACCGTGGTGCCGTCGCCGAGAGTGACCACCACGGCCCAGTCCGCAACCGGTACGCCGCTGGGGTTGTCGACAACGACCACGCCCGTGTAGCCGAACAGTCGGCTGGTCCCGGTCTGGTAGCGGGCCACCATCGGCGCCGGCGGCGGGGGTGGTAGCGGAGTGGACGCGAGCGGACTCGACGGCTTCGCCGACGGGGTCCGGCTCGGCCGGGAGGTCGCCGACGCGGTGGCGCTCCGCGAGGGTCGCGCCGGCGGGGTCGCCGTCGGGGTCGCGGCGGCCCGCCCGGCCGTGCCGGACGGCGAGGGCGCGTCTGTCGACGCAGGTGCGGCGGTGGGCGTCGACTCGGGCGGCATGGTTATCCAGGCCGCCGTCCCCGCCAGCAGCGCGGCCCCGGCGATCAGGGCGGCGAGGGTGCGACGCCGACGGCGGCGGCGGCCGGACGCGCCCAGCGCGACAAGCGGCAGCTCGGTGGTCATCGCCGCGTCGCCGCGGTGCAGGTCTACCTGCTGGAACGCGAGCCAGTCGAGAATGGCCGGC
Source organism: Micromonospora sp. NPDC049047 (assembly GCF_040649135.1). Taxonomy (NCBI): domain Bacteria; kingdom Bacillati; phylum Actinomycetota; class Actinomycetes; order Micromonosporales; family Micromonosporaceae; genus Micromonospora; species Micromonospora sp. NPDC049047. The sequence continues at coordinate 120,827 of NZ_JBEZEY010000013.1, read as the reverse complement.
AGTCGTACGGTGAGTGCCTGCCGCAGCTGCTGCTCACGGGGATCGTGCTGGTCGGCGGACCACGCGCCGTGCGTCGTGACCTCCCGCACCTCCAGCCGGCAGCCCTGGCTGGTGGCCGTGACCGCGCAGGTGAGTTCACTGAGCCGGCCGGCCTCATCGCAGGCCAGCACGAGCAGTGCCGCCTCCTGCCGCTCGGTCACCTCGACCTCGACGTCCGCCTCGAAGCCGGGCAGTTCGGCAGTGTGCAGCAGCAGTCGGTCCGCTACGCCCTCGACCATGTCGGCCTCGGCGAACCACCGTCCGAGCAGCTGCCGATCGGTGAGTGCGAGCCAGACCCGGTCGGGCGGGTGGGACACGTCGACCTGCGCACCGATCTCGATCACGGCGAGACTCTACGGGTTTCCCGGTCGGCCGTCCCGTCGAGGCCACCGGTCAGTCCCAGCGTGCCGACCACTCGACGGCCGCCGCCGCCAGGGCGGCTCGGGCACCGGCACTGACCTCGGTGACCACCTCGGCTGCCGGCAGCTCCCGCGCGAGGGGGTGCGCCTGCCCCGCCCACAGGTTCGCGACCGACGCGTCACCGTCGCGCCGGGCGGCGGCCAGCAGCGGACGGGTCAGGTGCAGCACCTGGGGATAACCGGTAGGCGCCGACGCGTCGTGCTGGCGCAGGAAGTCGTTTGCCACGCCCCGGGCCCGCCTCCCGGTGTACGCCCGGGTCAGCGCGGTCGGCGCGTCCCCGGCCACCGCCGCCCGGTGCATCGGCGAACTGCCCGCCTCCGGGCAGCGCAGGAAGGCCGTGCCGAGCTGCCCGGCGGCGGCACCGGCAGCCAGCACGGCGGCCAGCGCGGGACCGTCGACGATGCCCCCGGCGGCCACCAGGGGCCTGTCGCAGCGGGAGGCGGCCAGCCGCAGCAGGGGCAACAGCGCGTAGTCGTCGTCGTCCGGCAGCCCACCGCGATGCCCCCCGGCCTCGGTGCCCTGCACCACCACCGCGTCCACCCCCAGGTCGGCGGCGGCCGTCGCCGCGTCCGGGCGGGTGACGGTGGCCCACACCTCGGTGCCCCGCTCACGCAGGGCGCGCACCGCCGCCCGGTCCGGCAGCCCGAACACGAAGGACACCACCGGGACCGGGTCCGCGAGCAGCGCTGCCATCTTCTCCGGGTACGCGTCGTCGCCGCCGACCGGCTCGCCCAGGCTCACCCCGCGCTCGGCGGCCTGCGGGGCGAGCCGCTCGGCGTACGCCCGAACGGCGGCGGCGTCGACGTCGCCGGGGTCGGGCAGGAAGACGTTGACGCCGAACGGCCGGTCGGTGCGGCTGCGAACCTCCGCGACGTCGGCGGCCAACCGCTCGGCGTCGATCATCCCGGCGGCCAGGAAGCCCAGTCCACCGGCGGCGGAGACGGCTGCCACGAGCGCCGGCGTGGACGGACCACCCGCCATCGGGGCCGCGATGATCGGGTGACGCAACGTGGACAGCACGGACATCCCACCATCCTGCCGCACCTGCCGCGTCCGTTCAGCGACGTGCCGTGTGCCGCCAGCGCAGCACGCCGGCCAGGCCGAGCAGCGCCACCAGGGTGCCGGCGCCGGCCACCAGCAGCCAGGTCCGGCCGTCCAGTCCGGTGGTTTCCTCGGCGATCGGACCGACGAGGGTGGGCAACGCCGAGGCGGCGGCGCCCGTCGGGCGCCCGGCGGTGGTCGGTGCGTCGGTGACCGGGTAGCGCAGGATGGTCGGCCAGGTGCCCGCCGGCTGGTCGGCGGATTCGGAGACGGTGAGCAGCGACCGCCCGTCGCGACTGTAGGTGACCGACTCACCCTGGGGCTCGTCCGGCAGCGGGGTGATCCGCGCGGTGCCGGTGGTCAGCGCGCGGACCACATCGCCGTCGGGCACGTCGTACTCGAAGGCGTCGGCGTAGCTGCGCAGCACGACCCGACGCCCGTCCGGGGCGCTCGCCGCCCCGGTGATCACGCCGCGGCCGAGGAATGAGAACGGGTTGCTGGTGCTTGTCGTCGGCACTGTCACCTGGCCGACCGAGGCCAGCGGCGTCGTCGCCCCCGGCCGCAGCGCGGCGGTTGGGGCGTAGACGAAGACGGTGCCGCTGCCGCCCTTGGTGATGACAAGCGGCCGATCGGACGCGTCGAGCAGCAACGCCTCCGCGTCGTGCGGGCGGTCCGGGTAGGTCATCCGGTACAGCACCGGCTCGTCCGCGCCGGGGGCGAGCCGCCAGACGGCGATGGTCGGCCGGGAGTGGTCGTTGTCGCCGATGTCGGCGACCCAGACGGTGCCGTCGCGACCGATGGCCAGATCCTCGGTGTCGCGGGGGCGGGACGGGAAGGCCACCGCCCGGACCACCGCGCAGCGCTTGTCGAGGAAGAAGATCCGACGGCGGGCCTCGTCGTCGGCACCGTCGTTGATGACCACGTACCCGTCGTCGGTGGCGACCATGCCGGAGATCTCGCGCAGCCGGTCGTCGCGCACCTGGCACACCGGCGTCCCGGCCGCCGCCGTCGCAGCCGCCGCCCCTGCCGGCGTCAGCGCGACGGCCGGCGCCATCGAGCCGGCGAGCAGCGCCGCCAGCGCCGCACCCGCGCCGGCGCGCCGCCCCCAGGTCAACCGCCCGCGTACCCGCATCGCCCATCCTCCTCGTCGCGGCCGCGCCCCGGCCACCTGCCCATCCTGGCCGATCCGGCCCACCGACGGTGGTAGTCGCCGCGACGCGTCCACCCCTCTGGTCGATGTACTGTCGCTGCGCCTCGTTGTCGATCGGGAAGGGTGATCATGCCCGGAACCAGCACCTCGGCGGCCCGCCCGTTCGGACGGCGGCTGCTCCGCCGCCTGGGCCGTCCGAGCAGGGGCACGGCCGTCGCCTGGGTGCCGCTCGCCGCGATCGTCTGCGGTCTCTTCACCGGCGCGTTGGCGAGCCGGGCCGCCTGGGAGACCTCCCGAGCGCAGCCCGACCGGGCCGAGGCCAGCAGCATTCTGACCATGGCCTTCCCCGGCCACGACCTCGGCGAGATCGAGACGCCGCCCGCGCTCTTCGTCGTCTACGGGCACGCGCTGCGACTGGGCACCGTGAAGACCCTGGTGCTCGGCGACGGCGGTGAATACCAGGAGAGCGCCACCGGCGCCGCCGCCCTCGGCGCGCCACCGGTGCCCGCCGAGCAGATCGTCGCGGTGGCCCGGGACCGCCTGACCGGTGCCGGCTGGCGGGTGTACGACCCGCGGGTGACCGAGGGCATGAGCTGCGGGGACAAGACCTGCGCCACCCCGCTCGCGATCACCCACACCACGCTTGTCGCTCGACGGGGCGACACCATCCTGAACGCCTCGATCTCGGCGCAGACCGCTGTCGACGCCACCTATCTGGCGGTCGAGTTGCAACGCGCGCCACCGCCGCTGGTGGTCCCCGCCGGGGCACTCGGCACGCTGTTGGGCGCGGTGGCCGGGTGGTGTGTCTTCGGCTGGGCCAGTCGCCGCACCGCGGGACGACAAGTCGGCAGCGCGGTGAGCGTCCTGTTGGGCGTGGCAGTGGTGCTGTGGTGGCTGCCGGTGCTGCTGGCCGTCCCGTCGCTGCTGCGCCACCAGCGCGGCGAGTCACACCCGGCCTGGCACCCGTACTGGGAGTGGCTCGGCCAGCCGGCCGCCTCGCTGCTCTTCCTGGTCGGCGCGGTGTGTGCGCTGCTGGGGCTGGGACTGGCCGCCAGAACTTCAGGGCGTGACGGCGGTGCTGGCGGGTAGGCAGCATGTCGACACCCGCCGGGCAGGAGGCTCCGATGAGCACGTATCGGGATGATCAGGGCGACACGTTTCCTCCCCCGGAGGCGGACGCCCACGAGCAACGGCAGAACGCCGTCGACTACGGGCCGCCGGACCGGGTGTCGGGTGACGTCGACCCCGAAGCGTCCGAGGCGGACCTGGCCGAGCAGGGCGCCCTCCCGGCGGGCGCCCTCGAGGAGGTGACGTCGCTGCCGGCCGACGCCAATCCGGCCGACGCCCTCGAACAGCGCCAGGAGATCCCCACCCGCGACGAGGGTCGCCGAACCTGACCCATCCGCTGCCGCCGGGCACCCCTGGCTGACCGACACACGCGCAAGCCGGCTCAACCGGCTCAGCCAGCGGTGACCTGCCAGAGCAGGAACGCGTTGAGCGCGACCACCAGGACGGCTACCAGGGACGCGGCGACGGTGGTGAGCGGGTGGTTGACCAGGTTGCCCATCAGGTCGCGGCGCCGGGTGAAGGCGACCACCGGGATCAGCGCGAACGGGATGCCGAAACTGAGGATGACCTGGGAGAGCACCAGCGCCCGGGTGGGGTCGAGGCCGATGGCGAGCACGGCCAGAGCGGGCAACAGGGTGACCAGCCGGCGCAGCAGCAACGGAACCCGCCGCCGCAGGAAGCCCTGCATGATCACCTCACCGGCATAGGTGCCGACGCTCGTGGAGGCCAGCCCGGAGACCAGCAGCGCGACGGCGAACCCGAACGCCGCGGCGGTGCCGATGGTCTGGCCGAGCCCGGCGTGCACTCCCTCCAGGCTGTCCGCGCCACCCGGGCCGCCGCCACGGAAGCTCGCAGCGGCGATCAGCAGCATGGCGAGGTTGACCGCGCCGGCCGCGCTCAGGGCGAGCAGCACGTCGGTGCGCTGGCCCCGGAACAGGATCCGGCGCTCGGAGTCGTCGGCGGCGGGGATTCGGTCGCGGGTCAGCGCAGAGTGCACGTAGATGACGTGCGGCATGACGGTGGCACCGAGGATGCCGGCGGCCAGCAGGACGCTGTCGGTGCCCTGGAGCCGAGGCACCAGGCCGCCCATCGCGGAGCCGGGGTCGGAGCCGGAGGCGAGCAGATTCGCGGCGAAGGCCAGGACGATCACACCGAGCAGTACGGCGATGGTGATCTCGAAGGCGCGGTACCCGCGTGAGCGCAGCGCGAGCACGGCGAACGCGGCCGTGCCGATGATGAGCCCGCCGGGCAGCAGCGGGATGCCGAAGAGCAGGTAGAGGGCGACCGCGCCACCGATCACCTCGGCCAGGTCGGTGGCCATGGCGACAAGTTCGGCCTGCACCCACATCAGCCGGTTCAGCGGTCGGGGCAGCCGCTCCCGGCACAGCTCGGGCAGGCTGCGCCCGGTGGCCAGACCCAGCTTGGCGGTGAGGGTCTGCACCAGCATCGCCATCAGGTTGGCCACCACCACGACCCACACCAGCAGGTAGCCGTAGCGGGCGCCAGCGGCGGAGTTGGTGGCGAAGTTGCCGGGGTCGACGTAGGCGACGGCGGCGACGAAAGCCGGACCGAGCAGGATCAGCCGCCCGCGTACCCGCCCCCGGGCGCGGGCCTTCTGTAGTGGAGTCGCTCTCGGCGTCGCCAGGTCGTTGGTGACCATCGCATCCTCCCCCTTCCACCTGGATTGCTGCCGGTTCCTTCCCGAGCGACTGACCCCCCGGTGCCAGTTCGTGGCCTACCGGTGCCACCACGGTCGAGCCGCCGGGCAGTCGCCAGGGCCACACCGTGCCGGGCAGGACGCGCCGCGCCGGCCTTGACAGCGGGCAGTTCGGTGATGAAGCTGTCTACTAGTCCTACTGTCGTAGGACAACAGGAAGGATCATCACGAGTGATCGAGTTCGTGTTGGACAGCCGGTCGAAGGTGAACACCTACATGCAGCTCGTGCAGCAGGTGAAGCAGGCGCTGCGGGTCGGTCTGCTGACGCCGGGCGACCAGTTGCCGAAGGTCCGGGACGTCGCGCAGTCACTGGCGATCAACCCGAACACGGTGCTGAAGGCGTACCGGGAGTTGGAGATCGAGGGTCTGGTCGGGGGCCGACCCGGGGTGGGCACGTTCGTCCAGCGCACCCTGGCCGGCGCGTCCCTGCCCAACCAGGCCGAGCTACGCGAGGACCTGGTCGCCTGGTTGCACCGCGCGCAGACCGCGGGCCTCTCGGCCGAGGACGTCATCGCCCTGGTGGAGACCACGCTGCGCGCCACGCTGGCCGACGACGCCCCGCAGAAGGAGCCCGCCTGAGCATGCGCAGCGAGCGAACCAGCAGGCACCGAAGCAAGGGCTGCGCCGCCACGAAGCCGTGGGCGCAGCCGGATCGAGAGGACAGAGAATGGACATGGTCTTAGCGACCGACCGGCTGGGCAAGCGGTACGGCAGCACCTGGGCGTTGCGGGACTGCTCGCTGCAGTTGCCGGCCGGCCGGATCGCCGCGTTGGTCGGGCCGAACGGCGCGGGCAAGAGCACGCTGCTGCACCTGGCCGTCGGCCTGCTCAAGCCGGACGAGGGCTCGGTGGGCGTTTTCGGCAGATCCCCGTACGGCGACACCGAGGGCCTGGCCGACATCGGCTTCGTCGCCCAGGACACCCCGCTGTACCGGGACTTCACCGCCGCCGAGCTGGTGGTCGCCGGCGGCAAGCTGAACAAGCGGTGGGACGCGGCGTTGGCCCGCCAACGGCTGGCGCAGCTCGGCATCCCCCCGGACAAGCCGGTCGGCAAGCTCTCCGGCGGCCAACGGGCCCAGGTGGCACTCGCCCTCGCGCTGGCCAAGCAGCCCCGGCTGCTGCTGCTCGACGAGCCGGTGGCCAGCCTCGACCCGCTGGCCCGGCGGGAGTTCCTCCAGTCGCTGATGGGCAGCGTCGCGGAATCCGGCACCACGGTCCTGCTCTCCTCACACCTGCTTGCCGACCTGGAACGGGTCTGCGACTACCTGATCGTGCTCAACTCCGCCCGGGTGCAGCTCACCGGCGCCGTCGACGATCTGGTCAGCGAGCATCGCCAACTGGTCGGCCCCCGCCACGACGGCGGCGTCATCGGGGGCGTCGCCGCCGTGGTCCGGGCCAGCCACACCGACCGGCAGTCCACGCTGCTGGTCCGCACCGACGGCCCGGTCACCGACCCGGCCTGGACGGTCCGCGACGTGAGCCTGGAGGACGTCGTGCTCGCCTACCTGGCCGACGGCACCACGCAGACCAGTCACAGCGAGTGGGGAGTGGCGGCATGATCTGGTTGACCTGGCGGCAACACCGCAAGCAGGCGTTCTACACCCTGCTCGGGCTCGCGGCGCTCGCCGCTCTACTGGTGCCGATCGGCATCACGATGCGGCACACCTTCGCCGACCTCGGGTTGGTCGACTGCGCCAAGCAGCTCGCCCGCGCCGACGTGGCAGAGGCGACCCGGGAGACCTGCGACGCGGGCTTCCAGCGCTTCGGCGACAGGTACGACAGCCTCAACCTGGTGGCCGTACTGCTGATCGCCCTGCCGGTGCTCGTCGGCGTCTTCTGGGGCGCGCCACTGGTCTCCCGCGAGGTGGAACAGGGCACCCACCGGTTCGTCTGGACCCAGGGTGTCGGGCGCAACCGCTGGGCGCTGGTGAAGTTCGGGCTCATCGGAGCGGGCGTCCTGGCCCTCGCGGCGGTCTACGGGCTGGGCGTCTCCTGGTGGGTCGACCCGCTCAACGCGGCCGCGCACGAGGGCCGGTTCGGCATGATCGTCTTCGACCTGCAGGGCATCGCCCCGATCGGTTACACGCTGTTCGCGGTGGCGCTGGGCATCTTCGCCGGCACCGTCTGGAAGCGGATGCTGCCCGCCATGGGCATCACCCTCGCCGGCTACATCGGCGTCCGGACGGCGGTGGAGCTGCTGGCCCGACCGCACTACCAGCCGGCGCGCACCCAGACCTTCTCGATCGAGGGGGACGGGCCACCTGTGGTCAGCCGGGGTGACTGGATCCTCGCCCAGGGCATCCGTAACCCCGACGGCACGATGATGGCTGAGGGAGCCCGGATCCAGTGTCCGGTGGGCGGCAAGGGACCGGGCGGTCGGGCCTGCGGGGCCGAGCTGGGGCTCGAGCCGGGCGCGTACAACTGGCAGCTCTACCAGCCGGGGGACCGGTTCTGGCTGTTCCAGGGGATCGAGACGGGCATCTTCGTCGCCCTGGCCCTGCTCCTGCTCTACCTCGCCGTGCGTCGGGTCCGTCGGATCGCGTAGTCGGGACGACGGGTGCTCGTCGGGGCGCGGGGGCCTCGGCGAGCACCCGACCCGCTCCCCCGGCCGGCCGAGTCGGATTCCGGCCCGTCGCCAACGCGACTCAACGTGCCTCTTCAGTCACCCCCAGTGCTCCGATGTGGGCTCCGGGCCCGGGTTGGCCGGGCCACAGGGATGGGAGCGCGCGTGAAGTCCAGAATCCTCCGTCGGATCGCCGCGTCGGCCGTGGCGCTCGGCTGCGCCGTGCTGGGCGCTGTGGCGTTGCCGGCCGCCCCGGCGACGGCCAGCCCGATCCGCAACGCGACAGCCTGGTCGGTGCTGCTGTGCAAGTTCAGCGACAAGCCGGCGGAGCCACAACCGCCGTCGCACTTCGCCAACTTCCTCACCGCGGCCGGGGTCGGCACCGGTGGCGTGGCGGACTATCTCGCCGACCAGTCCGGCGGTCGGGTCTCGCTTGCCGGCTCGGTGGTCCGGGGCTGGTACCCGATGCCGTACACCCTGGCGCAGTTCCAGTCGATCGACAGGTGGACCCGGACCCAGCGCTGCGTGGACACGGCGGCGGCGGCCGGCTACGCGGTGCCCGCCGGCAACCGGATCGCGGTCATGCTCAACGACTGGGTGGATTCCGGCGCGGCCGGCGGCCGGGTGCTGCTCGACCCGGGTGCGTGGAACGTCGGCTTCGCCGCGCACGAGATGCTGCACGGCTACAACCTGGGCCACTCGTTCTCCAACGACACCACCTACCAGAACGCGTCGTGGTCCCAACCGGGCGAGTACGACGACCCGTGGGACGAGATGAGCGCCATGCACATCTACGCGTTCAACACCGCCAACTACGGCACCAGTGCCGTCGGGCTCAACGGGCCGCACCGCGACGAGCTGGGCTGGCTGCCGAAGAACCGGATCTTCACCATGGCCGCCGACGGCGTCGGCTCGCGCGCCCTCACCCTGGCCCCGCTTGAGGTGCCCGCCGCGAGCGGCCCGCAACTGATCCGCATCCCGTTCGACCCGGCAGACCTGTTCCACTACTACACAGTCGAGTTCCGCCGGAAGACCGGCTGGAGCGCCGCCATCCCCGCCGACACGGTGCTGCTGCACGAGGTCCGCAACGGCACTCCCACCCTGCTGCGCACCGGACCCGGCGGTGGGCCGGCCCAGTCACTCAACGCCAACGGCGTGCAGATCGGCGTGAACTGGCTCTCCGGCAACGCCGCGTCGGTGACAGTGACAACCGACGTGGTCAACCGCTGCCTCCAGGGGTACGTCTGGCGCGAGGCCCGAGCCGGCGACCTCGTCTGTGTCACGGGCGCGACCCGCAGCCAGGTGTGGGCGGACAACGCCGCCGCGGCGAGCCGCTGGGTGAACGGCCCGTACGGCCCGCACACCTGCGTCGCCGGCTACGTGTGGCGCGAGGCGTACGCCGGGGACGACGTCTGCGTCACCGGGACGCAGCGCAGCCAGGCCGCCGCCGACAACGCCGCCGCCGCGTCCCGGCGCAACCCGGCCCGACTGGTGTCCGGCCCGAACACCTGCGTCAGCGGGTACGTCTGGCGCGACGCCGACCAGTCCGACTACGTCTGCGTCAGCGGCACGACCCGCTCCCAGGTGCTTGCGGACAACGCGGTCGCCGCGAGCCGCTGGGTCAGCGGACCGTACGGGCCGCACACCTGCGTCGCCGGCTACGTGTGGCGCGAGGCGTTCATCGGCGACGACGTCTGCGTCACCGGGACGCAGCGCAGCCAGGCCGCCGCCGACAACGCCGCCGGCCCCGGCCGGGTGCTCCGGCCGGCCGGCTGACGGACCCGCGCCCCCGGTGGCTCGACCACCGGGGGCGCGGTCGTCGAGCGGGTCAGCGGGCCAGCCGCCGGTAGTGGACGACCGAGAGTGGCAGGAAGACCGCGACCAGGACGACCGGCCAGAGCACCGCCAGCCACGGGTAGTGCTGCGCCGCCCAGGAGTCACCACCCCAACCGGGGTTGCCGAACAGTTCGCGGGCCGTGCCGACGGTCGCCGACAGCGGGTTCCAGGCGGCCACCGCACCGAGCCACGCGGGCATTGTGGACGGTGCGACGAACGCGTTGGAGAGGAATCCGAGCGGAAACTCCAGGGTCTGCACGGCCACCACGGCCGTCTGCCCGCGGGTGACCAGCCCGAGGAAGATGCCGACCCAGACCAGGGCGAAGCGCAGCAGCAGGATCAGTCCCACCGCCGCGAGCGTGGCACCGACCCCACCATGCGCCCGCCAGCCGATCGCGAGACCGGTCAACAACAGGACCGCGAGGGTGACCACTGCGAACAGCATGTCGGCGACGGCCCGGGCCACCAGCGGGGCCAGCGGTGAGACGGGCATCGACCGGAGCCGGTCGGTCACCCCGCGCTCCAGGTCCTCGGCGACGGCGATCGTGGTGAGGCTGATGCCGAACACCATGGTCATCACGTACATGCCGGGCATCAGGAACTCCCGGTAGCTGCCGCCGCCGGGCACCTGCAACGCGCCACCGAACAGGTAGGCGAACATCAGCACGATCAGGATGTTGAAGCCGAGCGAGGCGATCAGCGGGCCAGGATCACGTTGCCACCGGACCAGGCCGCGCCAGATCAGGGTGCCGCTGTCGGTCAGGAGGGTGGGCCGGCCGGGCGTCAGGTCCACCGCCGGGGCCGGCATGCTCGTCGCGCTCATGCCGCCACCTCCTCGGCCGTCCGGGTCCGGTGCCCGGTGAGGTGCAGGAACACGTCGTCCAGGGTGGGACGGCGCAGCGCGACGTCCGCCACCGGGACGTTCCCGGCGTCGAGCGCCCGCAACACGTCAACGAGCGCACCGGCCTGGTGACCGACCCGGACGCTCACCATCCGCCGGTCCACGTCGACCGTCGGCTCGCGGTCGGTCACCCGGCGCACCTGGGCGACAGCGGTGGCGAGATCGGCCTGGTCCGCGACGACCACCTCGATCCGATCGCCGCCGAGCTGGGTCTTGAGGTCCTCCGGAGTCCCCTCGGCGATCACCCGGCCGGCCTCGACCACCGAGATCCGGTCGGCGAGCTGGTCGGCCTCGTCCAGCTGCTGCGTGGTGAGCAGCACTGTGGTGCCGGCGCGCACCAACTCCCGGACCGACTCCCACACCTCGTTGCGGCCACGCGGGTCCAGCCCGGTGGTGGGTTCGTCGAGGAAGAGGACCGCGGGAGCCAGGATCATGCCGGCGGCCAGGTCGAGCCGACGGCGCATGCCCCCCGAGTACGTGCTGACCGGCCGGTCCGCTGCGTCGGCGAGACCGAAGCGTTCCAGCAGCTCGCCCGCCCGCTGCCGGGCCCGGCGGCGACCGAGGTGGAACAGCCGGCCGAAGAGCACGAGGTTCTGCCGGCCGCTCAGTGCCTCGTCGAGCGCGGGATTCTGCCCCACCAGCCCGATGCGGTACCGAACCTGGTCGGGGTGGCGGGTCACGTCGTACCCGGCGACCTCGGCGCGGCCCTCGTCCAGTCGTAGCAGGGTGGACAGGATCCGTACCGAGGTGGTCTTGCCGGCCCCGTTCGGGCCGAGCAGGCCGCACACCGTGCCCTGCCGCACCCGCAGGTCGAAGCCGTCCAGCGCATAGCGATCCCGATATCGCTTCCGCAGCCCTTCGACCACTATCGCGTCGTCTCTCGTCGTCACAGTGCTTCCCTCCCGCAGGCACCAAACCGCCGCTACCGTACAACATACGGTAGGCGATACGGGAACGCTGTCTCGTCTAGGTTCGGCAGATGACGATCTCCTTGGACGGTCGGCGTTTCCGGTCCGTGACGGACGTGGTGGCCGGCGAGGTGGGCACGCTGACCGTGTTCGCGTACCACGAACGGGCCGGCGAGGTGTGGGCCGAGTACGCCGGCGGGTCCATCCGACGCGGCCACCTGGTCGGCACCCGTACGGGCGACCGACTGGACTTCCGGTACGTCCAGCTCAACACCGACGGTCAGACGTCGTCGGGGCACTGCGTCTCGGAGGTTTCGGTGCTGCCCGACGGCCGGGTCCGGCTGCACGAGACCTGGTCGTGGGAGTCCCGGGCGGGCAGTGGGAGCAGCGTGGTGGAGGAGGTGTTGGCTCCCTGACGTGGCGTCGCGGCTACGCGGGCTCGGTGCTCGCGGCCTGGCCGACGACGCCGACGTTGAGCGGGTCGACAAGGAGTTTGTCGAACGCCAGCTCGGCGGCACCGATCAGGACGGCGTCGCCGCCGAGGGCCGCCGCGCGCAGCCGTAGGTGCTCACGGGAGGCCGGCAGCGGCATGGTGGCCAGCCGCTCGCGGACCACGTCGGCCCCGGCGGTGAAGATGTCGCGAAGCGACCCCCCGAACACCACGGCGTCCGGGTTGACCACGTTCACCAGGTTGGCCACGCCGAAGCCGAGCCACCCGGCGACCTGCTCGACGGCGGCACGGGCGGTGCGGTCGCCGTCCGCCGCCGCGCGCAGCACCTCGGCCACCGCCGCGCGGTCGCTCGGATCGCGGCCCGCGTGCCGCAACAACGCCGCTTCGGAGATCTCGGTCTCCCAACAGCCGCGGGAGCCGCAGCCGCAGGGCAGGCCGTTCGGGTTGACGACCATGTGGCCGACCTTGCCGCTGTGCCCGCGGTGGCCGATCATCATTCGGCCGCCGACGATGATGCCGGCGCTGATGCCGAGGTCGCCGTGCAAATAGATGACGTCGTCGGTGCCCACCGCCACGCCGCGGACGTGCTCGGCCAGGCCGGCGATGTCGGCCAGGTCACCGGCCACGAACCCGGGGCCGCCGCGGAACTCCGCCTCGAGTGCGACCCCGAGCGTCTCGTCGAGGCTGGCGATCCGGATCCGGCCGTCCGGGTCACGGGTGGTGTCGGTGACCGCGGCGGCGCCGCCGACAAGCAGCGCGTCGGTGGTCACCGACCGTTCCATGTCCCGGACCAGGTCGGCGAGGGGTCCGACGGCGTCGACCGCCGACAGGCCGCGGGGTCGCGGGATCTCCCGCCGGTCGAGGATCTGCCCGCCGAGGCCGACCCGAGCGGCGCGTAGCCGGTCCGCGTCGATGCTCAACGCGTGCGCGTACACCCGGTCGAAGCGGGGACTGACCACCAGGGAGGGTCGGCCGGCGCGGCGGACGGTGGTCGGTGCCTCCTCGGTGACCAGGCCGCTGGCGACCAGGTCGGCCGCGAGGGCGCCGATGGTGCTCCGGTTGAGGCCGAGCCGGCTGGTCAGTTCGGCCCGGGACGTCGGCCCGTGCACATGGACGTAGCGCAGTACCGCGCCGAGGTTCTGCCGCCGGATCTCCTCCTGGCTGGCACCGGGGACCGACGGCAGCGGGGGTTCGGTGTGGCGGCCGACGCCGGCAGGCCTGGACCGGACGGGTGTTGCCACGGTCAGACCTCCTTCCGGATCGGCGCCGGGTGGTACGGAACTGTCAGGACGACGATGGGTCCCGGAAGAGGAGACCCGGGACCCATCGGCGTTGCTACCTACCTGCGGTGATTACTTGGTGAGCGGCGCGAGCTTCGGGTCGGAGGCGTACGCCTCGACCACGTTCGCCTTGGTGACGGCGACCGGCGGGAGCAGGAACGTGTCGACGACCTTGCTGCCGTTGTTGTACGACTCGGTGTCGTTCACCTGCGGCTTGTCACCGGCCTGGAGAGCCTTGACCATGTTGATGGTCTCCTTCACCAGGTTGCGGGTGTCCTTGTTGATCGTCATGTACTGCTCACCCTTGACGATCGACTTGACCGACTCGACCTCGGAGTCCTGACCGGTGACGACCGGGATCGGCTTGCCGGCACCCTTGACCGAGGTCAGGATGGCGCGGGCCAGCGTGTCGTTCGGGGAGAGGACGCCGTCCAGCTCCTTGTTGCCGTAGGTCGAGGTCAGCAGCTGGTCCATGCGGGCCTGCGCACCCTCGGCCTTCCAGCCCTGGATGGCGGTCTGCTTGACGTCCTTCTGACCCGAGGCGACGACGACGTTGCCCTTGTCGATCTCCGGCTTGAGCACGTCCATCGCGCCGTTGAAGAAGACGCCCGCGTTGTTGTCGTCCGGCGAGCCGGAGAACAGCTCGATGTTGTACGGGCCGTTCGGCTTCTTGGCCTTCATGCCGTCCAGCAGGGCCTGGCCCTGGAGCTGGCCGACCTTGAAGTTGTCGAACGCGACGTAGTAGTCGAGGTCCGGCGTGTTGGTGATCAGCCGGTCGTACGCGATCACCTTGGCGCCGGCGGCGTGCGCCGCGGCGACCTGGGTCGCCAGCTGCGCGGCGTCGGTCGCGCCGATGACGATGACCTTGGCGCCCTTGGTGGTCATGGCGGTGATCTGCGCCTGCTGGTCGGCGACGGTGGTCGACGCGCCGGCGTACTGCACGTCAGCCTGGAAACCGGCCTCCTTGAGGCCGTTGGTGAACAGGTCACCGGCGAGGACCCAGTTCTCCGAGGTCTTGGCCGGGAGGGCCACACCGATCAGGGAGTTGGCCGCGAAGCCCTTGGCGGCGTCGCCGCTGGAGCCGGAGTCGCCGTCACGGCCGGAACCGCAGCCGGCGAGGGCCAGCATGGCGGCGGCGCTGATGGCGACCACCGACGTGCCGAAGAATTTACGCATGGTGAGGACTTGCCTTTCTGGATGTGTAGCGGGGTGGTGGGGTCGGTGACCGTCAGCCGGACACCGCTGCCTTGGCGGGCTTGCGCTCCGCGTCCGGCGGTGAGGCGGGCGTGGCGGAGTCGTCGCGGCGGAATGGCCGCATCAGGCTCCCGATAATGGAGAACCGCCCCTGGCTCTTGTTGTAGACATCGATCGCGACGGCCAGCAGCAGGACCAGACCCTTGATGATCTGGACCTTGTCGGTGCCCACGCCTTGCAGCTGGAGGCCGTTGTTGAGCACGGCCATGACGAGACCGCCGACGATCGAGCCGCTGATGGTGCCGATGCCGCCGGCGACCGCCGCGCCGCCGATGAAGACCGCGGCGATGGCGTCCAGTTCCCAGCCGTTGCCGTCCTGCGGGCCGGACGCCTGCGAGCGGGCCACGAAGATCATGCCGGCCAGCGCGGCCAGGACGGACATGTTCATCATGACGAAGAAGTTGACCCGCTTGAGCTTCACGCCGGACAACTCGGCCGCCCGGGAGTTGCCGCCCACCGCGTAGATGTGCCGGCCGCCGGCCGTGTTGCGGGTGTAGAAGGAGTACGCGATGACCAGCGCCACCAGGATGATGCCGGAGATCGGGAAGCTGGTGCCGACGCGACCGCTGGCGAAGCGCAGCGCCGCGAAGGCGATCACGCCGACCATGACGGCCATCCGCAGGATCGAGATCCACATGGGCGCCGGGTCGGCGTCCATGGCCCGCCGGGTGTTGCGGGCCTGGATCTCGCGCCACACCACGGCCACCGCCGCGGCCAGGCCGAGCAGCAGCGTGGCGTTGTTGTAGCCGGTGTTCGGGCCGAACTCGGGCAGGAAGCCCGAGCCGATCTCGCGGAAGCCCTCCGGCACCGGAATGCTCTGCGCGTTGCCGATGAACTGGTTGCCACCGCGGAACAGCAGCATGCCGGCCAGGGTCACGATGAACGCCGGTACCCCGATGTACGCCACCCAGAAGCCCTGCCAGGCGCCGATCACCGCGCCGATGGCGAGACCGAACACGATGGCGGCGGGCCAGGGCAGATCCCACTCGGTCATCGACTTGGCGACCAGGATGCCGGTGAATGCCGCGACCGAGCCGACCGAGAGGTCGATGTGCCCGGCGACGATCACCATGAGCATGCCGATGGCCAGGATCAGGATGTAGGAGTTCTGCTGGAACAGCGCGATCAGGTTGTCCGACCGCAGCGTCAGCCCGTTGGTCCAGACCTGGAAGATCAGGACGATCGCCACCAGGGTGAAGATCATCCCGAACTGGCGGGCGTTGGAGGTCGTACCTCCAAACAGGTTCTTCTGAAGATCCTTGATACGACTCATCGGGTGGCCAACTTCTTCGTCGAGGTCATCTGCTTCATGAGGTTTTCCGGAGTGGCGTCCGCCCGAGCGATCTCGCCCGTGATGGCGCCCTCGAACACGGTGTAGATGCGGTCGCAGAGCCCGATCAGCTCAGGCAGCTCCGAGGAGATGACGACGACGCCCTTCCCCTGGTCGGCGAGCCGCTGGATGATGCCGTAGATCTCGTACTTGGCGCCCACGTCGATGCCGCGTGTCGGCTCGTCGAGGATCAGCAGGTCCGGGTCGGTGAACATCCACTTGGCCAGGACGACCTTCTGCTGGTTGCCGCCGGAGAGCTTGGAGACACCCTCGTCGACCGTCGGGGCCTTGGTCCGCAACTCCTTGCGGTACGCCTCGGCCGCCTGGTACTCCTCGACCTCGTTCAGCACGCCGTGGTGCGTGATCTTGGACAGCTTGGCGGCCACCGTCGACGTCTTGATGTCGTCGAGCAGGTTGAGGCCGAGCGCCTTGCGGTCCTCGCTGACGTACGCGAGCCCGTTGTCGATCGCGTCCGCGACCGACTTCAGGACGATCTCCTTGCCGTCCTTGATGATGGTGCCCGACTCGTACACCCCGTAGGAGCGGCCGAAGACACTCATCGCGAGTTCGGTGCGGCCCGCGCCCATCAGGCCGGCGAAGCCGACGATCTCGCCGCGGCGCACCACGAAGCTCTCGTTCTTGCAGACCTGACGGTCGGCGGAGATCGGGTGCCGGACGTTCCAGTCGCGGACCTCGAAGAAGACCTCACCGATCTTCGGGGTGTGGTCCGGGAAGCGACTGCTCAGCTCACGGCCGACCATGCCCCGCACGATCCGGTCCTCGTCGACCCCGTCCGCCTTGACGTCGAGGGTCTCCACGGTCCGGCCGTCGCGCAGGATGGTGATCTGGTCGGCGATCGCCTCGATCTCGTTCAGCTTGTGCGAGATCATGATCGAGGTGATGCCGCGGGAGCGGAAGCCGCGCAGCAGGTCCAGCAGGTGCCGGGAGTCCGCCTCGTTCAGCGCGGCCGTCGGCTCGTCCAGGATGAGCAGCTTCACGTCCTTGGCGAACGCCTTGGCGATCTCCACGAGCTGCTGCTTGCCGACACCGATGTCCTTGATCAGGGTGTCCGGGTCTTCCTCCAGGCCGACCCGGGCCATCAGGTCCAGCGCCATCCGGTTCGCGGCCTTCCAGTCGATCGCGCCCCGCTTACGCGGTTCGTTGCCGAGGAAGATGTTCTCCGCGATCGACATGCCGGGGATGAGCGCGAGCTCCTGGTGGATGATCACGATTCCGGCGTTCTCGCTGGCCCGGATGTCGGAGAACTTGCTCTCCGAACCCTGGTAGACGATCTGGCCGTCGTAGCTGCCGTACGGGTAGACCCCGCTGAGGACCTTCATCAGCGTGGACTTGCCCGCACCGTTCTCGCCGCAGATGGCATGGATCTCACCGGCGCGCACCACCAGGTTGACGTCGGAGAGGGCCTTGACTCCGGGGAACTCCTTGGTGATAGAGCGCATCTCAAGGAGGGTCGGCACGTTGCTCATCGCTCGTACCACCTCGCCAACGTCATCGGTTGCCTCCGGAAGGTTGAACCTTCACTTGGTTTTGTTGTTGACGGCAACGTATTGCGGCCAGAGGGCCATCCGCAAGGCGGGAGGCTGTTGAAAAAGTAACAATCCGGCAATATAGACGAAACACAGTATTCGCCCGTCACGGCCGCCTCCGCAGCCACTCAGGGCACCTTCGCCTGTCGGTGGCAACGTTGTCAAATGGAAGACAACACCGCGATCGGCGGCAATCATCCCCGCCGGGCCCGCCACCAGGAGGTGGACCCGGGGCTCAACGACCCTTGAGGGAGGATCGGGGCCGGCGGTGCGTCCGGTCACGCCGGGCGCAGCACCACCTTGATCACCCCGTCGTCCCGGCGGTCGAAGCGACGGTAGAACTCCGGGGCGTCGGCCAGGGTGCCGTGGTGGGTCACCACGACGCTGGGCCGCGCACGACCGGCGACGACCAGGTCGCGCAGCAGCACCGTGTAGCGGCGGTCGTGGGTGCGGCCAAACCGGACGGCGACGCCCTTGGCGAACAGCGTCCCCCAGGGCACGACGAGATCCTCGTGGGCGTCCGCGCCCGGTCCGGGACGCGGGTCCCGCTCCGGATAGACGCCCGCGACCGCCATCGCACCGGTGGGATTGACAAGCCGGGCGGCGTCGGCGATGACCTGGTCGGGGCGTTCCCGCTCCGGGTGTTCCCGGTCGCGGGCCTGGAACCCCACCGCGTCGATCACCTTGTCGACGCCACCCAACTTCTCCTCGCCGAGCGGCAGCCCCACCCGGGCCCGGTCCGCGCGGATCTGCTCGACCGGGTCCCCCCGGCGGAAATCGACAGGTACGGCGCCGATCTCCCCGGCCTTGTCGAGCCGAGCCTCGACGCCGTCGACGCAGTAGACGACCCGGGCACCCCGCAGCAGCGCCGAGTAGGCGCCGAGCAGGCCGATGGTGCCGGCGCCGAAGACGGCCACCGTGTCCCCGGGCCCGACTTCGGCGAGGGTGGCGGCGGCGTGCCACCCCGTGACGAACGCGTCGGCAAGCAGTACGAAGTCGTCCTCGTACCCGTCCCCCGGCTCACCCGGCAGGGGCACGCAGTTGGCGTCGGCCCACGGCACGCGCAGCAGGTCGGCCTGGGCACCCCGATAGGGGCCCATCCCGGCGTAGCCGTACGCGGCGCCCGGCCCTTCCGCCCGCGCCCGCAGACAGGCCGCCGAGAGCCCTCGGGCGCACATCACACACGTCCCGCAGAAGAGGTGCGTGGGGATCACCACCCGGCTGCCCGGCCGCACGGTCTGCACCGCCCGGCCCACCTCCTGCACCACGCCCAGTGGTTCGTGGCCGAGCACGAGCCCGGGGTTGGCGCCGGTCCGCCCGTCGTACATGTGCAGGTCGGTGCCGCACAGCGCGGTGGAGGTGATCCGTACGAGGGCGTCGGTCTCCGCCTCCAGCGTCGCGTCGGGCACCTCCCGCACGGCGACGGTCCGGACGTCGGCGTAAACGACGGCTCGCATCCCGGGCCTCCTGTTCGGCGGGGAAAGGGCCGGCCTTCCCCAGATCGGGCCGTTCACGCCCGGTGCTGCGGACCAGCCGGATCGGAGTGCTATCTTAGGGATCCTAAGTTTCTTCCTAGTGGAACAAAGGTGTGGTGTGCCACGACAGGGACTGACCAGCACGCGCGTTTCGGCCGCCGCTGCCGAGTTGGCGGACTCGGTCGGCCTGTCCCGGTTGACCGTCGCTGCCGTCGCCCGGCACTTCGGTGTCTCGGACGCCGCGCTGTACGTGCACGTCCGCAGTCGCGACGCGTTGATCGAGCACGTCGCGGTCCGGGCGGCGACCGCGTTCGCCGACCGCCTCGCCATCGCCGTGGCCGGGCGAGCGGGCCAGCAGGCTCTCGTCGGGTTCGCCGACGCCTGGCGCGCGTTCGCCGCGGCACACCCGGGGCAGTACGCGGCGACACAGCTCCAACTCCCGCCGGAGGTCGGCACGCGGTCGGCCGGGCACCTGCGCCTGATCGAGCTGAGCTACGCGATGCTGCGCGGCTACGGGCTCGACGAGCCGGCGCTCACCGACGCGATGCGGTTCGTCCGCAGCACCCTGCACGGCTTCGCGAGCCTCGAAGCCGTCGACGGTTTCGGGCATCCCCGCGCCGTCGACGCGTCGTGGCACTCGATCCTCGACGCGGTCCACACGACGCTCGGCAACTGGCCGGCCGGAAAACAGGAGCAGCAGTGAACAGCCACGATCAGTACGTCGAGTCCCCCGACGGGACGCGCCTGGTGCTCCGCCGCCTGGGCGCCGGCGACCCCGTCGTCCTCGTGCACGGCTCGGGTGGTGGGCTGCACTCCTGGGCCGCAGTCGCCGACCAGCTCGCCCGCGACTATGAGGTGTGGCTGCCGGCCCGCCGCGGATACGGCCCCAGCGACGTCCCGCCCGGTGTCAAATCCTTCACCGTCGAGGCCGCCGACCTGCTCGCCATTATCGAGGCGGCCCGCCGGCCCACCGGTCGGACTGTCCACCTGGTCGGCGCCTCCTACGGAGCGACCCTGGCGTTGCACGCCGCCTCGACCGATCCGCGCGGCATCCGTTCGCTCGCCGTCTTCGAGCCGCCGCTCTTCGCCGCCGGAGCGGAGATCGCACCCCTGCTGCTGCGCTACCGTTCCGCGGTCGAGCGCGACGACGCCGCGGCGATGGCAGCGGCGTTGAACGAGGTGACCCGGGTCCCGGCGGAGACCGTCGCCGCTCTCGCGGCGGCGGCGGGCGGCCGGACGCCCGACCCGGTCGAGGCGCGGCGGGCGGCGCTCGGCTGGCTGCACGATCTCGAAGCCCTCGCCGGGGACAGCACGGACATCACCAGGTGGTCCTCGATCACCGTGCCGACCCTGCTGCTCGCCGGCGCGGACACCTGGGAGCCGATGCCCACCACGATGAACGCCCTCGCGCGAACGATCCCGGCGGCCCGATACGTCGTCTGGGCCGGTCAGTCCCACTTCGTGACGATGACCGCGCCCACCCTGGTCGCCGACGCGCTGCGGCGGTTCTTCGTCGAGACGTCGACGGCTCAGCAGAGTTCCGACGGCCCGGCGAGGCGGTGAGCGCCGTCAGGCCATGCGACGCACGCGGTCCGGCTCGCTGGTGCGAATGACCCGGACCTGGTCACGGCCGCCAATCGGCAGGATCCGCACCACCGGTGCGGATCCTGTCCGGCCGATCGGCGGGCAACCGCTGCCTACTCGGGGGCCTGCTGTTTGCGGAACTGGTCGACCGGGAGGCCGCCGCGCCCCCAGTTCTCGGTCTCGACCTCGTCGATCACCACGAAAGTCGAGGTCAACGGCTTGTTCAGGATGTCGCGCAGCAGCTCGCTCACGCCCTTGATGAGGGCGGCCTTCTCCTCGGCGGTCGCCGCGGACGCGCCAGCGGTGCTGCCCTCGCGGGTGATCTGGATGGTCACGATCGGCATGGTCTGCTCCCTTCTCGGTGTCGGGTGGCGTCAGTGACCGGCGTTCTGGCCACCGTCGACGTGCAGGATCTCGCCGGTGACGAACGGGGCGGACTCGAGGTAGAGGACGGCGTCGACCACATCGCTGGTGTCGCCCATCCGGCCGACCGGGTGCAGGCCCGCGAGCGTCTGGTGCGTCTCGACCGGGTGCATCGGGGTCTTGATGACGCCGGGCGCGACGGCGTTTACCCGTACGCCGCGAGTCGCGTACTCGATGGCCAGCGACTTGGTGGCGGAGCTGAGGCCACCCTTGGTCAGGGACGCGAGCACCGACGGAACGTTCGAGTTGGGCTGGTCGACGAAGCTTGTCGTGATGCTGACGATGTGGCCGTTGCCGCTGGTCAGTAGGTGGGGCATGACGCGCTGGGTGAGGTGGAAGAACCCGGCGAGGTTGATCCCGGTGACCTGGTTGAAGTCCTCGTCGGTGTAGTCGGTGAACGGCTTGGCCACGAAGACGCCAGCGTTGTTCACGAGGGTGTCGATCCGCCCGAACCGGTCCAGGGCGGCACGTACCACCCGCTCTGCGGTGTCGGCCTCGGCGATGTCACCCCGGACCGTGACGACCTCCGGGTCGGGCGACGCGTCGATCGAGCGTGACGTCGCCACCACGCCGTAGCCGAGCTTGCGGTAGGCGGCCACGAGGTCGGCGCCGATGCCCTGGGAGGCGCCGGTGATCACCACGACCCGCTGTGCCGAACTGTTGTTCATGAGGAAATCCTTTACTAGACGACTGGTCTACTAAAAGCTAGCCGACCGGTCGTGTATCGTCAAAGCATGGGACGGACCAGTGACGCGAGGAACAAGATCCTCGGCGCGGCCGCCGCGCTCATCGAGCAGCGGGGCTACACGGCGCTCGGGGTGGCCGAGATCTGCGCTGCGGCGGGCGTGCCGAAGGGCAGCTTCTACTACTTCTTCGAGTCCAAGCAGGCGCTCGCCCGCACCGTCATCGACGAGCACTGGGTCACCCAGCGCCGCCAGTGGGAGCAGTTGCTCGGCAGCGAGCGCGACCCGCTACAGCGGCTCCGGGACCTGTTCGAGGCCACCGAGGAGGTCCAGCGCGTCGGCCAGCAGAAAGCCGGCGTGGTCGCCGGCTGCCTGTTCGGCAACCTCGCCCTCGAACTCAGCAACCAGGCCGAGGAGATCCGCGACCGGCTCCAGGAGATCTTCGAGGAGCAGATCAGCCTGATCGAACAGGTAGTGGTCGAGGCCAAGGAACGCGGCCTGGCGGGCTCCGGGGTGGACAGCCGGGAGGCCGCCCGATCGATCGTCGCTCAGATCGAGGGGCGGGTCCTGCTCGCGAAGCTGCTCAACGATCCGAGCCAGCTGGAGACGCTGTGGCGCAACTGCCTTGATCTCCTCCAGGTGCCGGCGCAGGCGCGCACCACCAACGGCTGAACGGACGACTGTCGTTCACCGTCCACTCCGTAGCTTGCCGCGCTGCGCGCGGACCGTGGGGTCGGCACCGAGGCACCGTCGCCACCGCGGTCAGCGCTGTCGCCCTGGGTGGCGGAGCCGACTCAGCCGACCTGGGCCACCGGCGCCGGGCGGTGCTTGATCTCCTCCATGAACGGGAACCGGGCGGTCAGCTCGGTGACGGTCAGCCCGCCCTGCCAGGCCGCCGCCACCGTGGCGACCTGCAAGAGGTCCATCACGTCGCCGCGCGCCAGCACCTCGCCGGCCACCCGCAGGTCGATCATGAAGTAGCGGGCCTGCGATCCCAGCTTCACGCAGACCTCGCCCTGCCCGGACTGCAGCTCGGCACAGGTGAATCGGCTCCGCCCCTGCTCGGGAGCGGTGACCCGGCCGAGATCGAGCCCGTGTCGGGCGGCGGTTTCGATAAGCGCGGGGGCCAGACCACCTTGCTCGACCAGGTCCGGGTAGAGGCGCACACCCAGCGCCGTCGACGCGTCGCTCATGACTGACTCCCACTTCCTTGTGACAGAGACCAGCAGCGTGCAGGTTACGAGGAGGTTTCCCGCACGCCTCGTCATCCTGTCCCGGGTGGACGCCCCACGGCAATAGGAAAGGTCGATTCGACAGCTATCGAGTAACCCGCGCCGGCACGACGGGGCGGGCCGGACAGGCCGGTGCCGGAGGTCGTCGGGTCCAGCTCGGAGTCCGCTGCCGAACGCCGAGCCGCGCCCTTCGTCGACGGCGCGAAGGGCGTTGCGGGGGTATTGGAAAGACTCTTGACAGAAAGACACCATATCGACATACTTCTCTACAGAGAGCGCTCTCTGCCTCCGCCGCGCACCCTCCACCACTCCCCCGCCGAGGAGCCTCCCGTGTTCACAGCCCGCACCCGGTCTCGCCCCCTCGCACTCCTGGCGGTCGCCCTCGTCGCGACCACCGCGGCGCTCGTCCCGGCGCATCCCGACCGAGCCGAGGCCGCCATCGGCGCCATCAGCTGGCAGGACGAGTTCAACTCCCCGGCCGGCACCCCGGTCGACCAGAACAAGTGGCGTTTCGACATCGGCGGCGGCGGTTGGGGCAACAACGAGCGGCAGTACTACACGAGCAGCACCAGCAACGCCGTGCACGACGGCCAGGGCAACCTGGTCATCACGGCCCGCCGGGACAATCCCGGCAACTACCAGTGCCACTACGGGCGGTGCGAATACACGTCGGCACGCCTGCTGTCGGCGGCCACCTTCACCCAGACGTACGGCCGATTCGAGGCCCGGATCAAGATCCCCCGCGGCCAGGGCATCTGGCCGGCGTTCTGGATGCTCGGCACGGGCGGCGGATGGCCCGACGCCGGCGAGATCGACATCATGGAGAACATCGGCCGGGAGCCCAACACCGTGTACGGCACCGTGCACGGACCCGGCTACTCCGGCAGCGGAGGCATCACCGGCAGTCGCACCATCGGGGCGCCGCTCGCCGACGGATTCCACACCTACCGGGTGGACTGGGAGCCGAACGTGATCACCTGGTACCTGGACGGGGTCCAGTACCACCGGGTGGATCCCGCCCGGCTCGGCGGCAGCCGCTGGGTGTTCGACCACCCCTTCTTCATGATTCTCAACGTGGCGGTGGGCGGAAACTGGCCCGGCTACCCGGACGGCTCCACGCAGTTCCCGCAGCAGATGCTCGTCGACTACGTCCGGGTGTCCAGCTACACCTCCGGCGGAGGCGACCCCGGCACCGGCACCAGCCGGATCCGGGGCGCGCAGAGCGGGCGGTGCATCGACATCCCCAGCGCCAACCCGGTCGAGGGCGCCAAGTTGCAGATCTGGGACTGCAACACCACAGCGGCCCAGGCCTGGACCTTCGCCTCCGACGGGACGGTCCGCGCGATGGGCAAGTGCATGGACCCGGCCTGGGCCGGCACGGCCAACGGCACCGAGGTCAACCTGGTGAGCTGCAACGGCAACACGGCCCAACGCTTCACCCTCAACGCCGCCGGCGACCTGGTCAACCTCAACGCCAACAGGTGCGTGGACGTGCGGGACGCCAACCCGAACAACGGCGGCAAGCTGCACCTCTGGGACTGCCTTGGCGCCGCCAACCAGAAGTGGTCCCGCAACTGACAACTTGGACGCCACACACTGGGCCGGCCGAGCACACCTCGGCCGGCCCAGTGCCGTGGATGCCTCAGCCAGCCCGATTGGCTCGATGCGCACGGCGACCGACTCACGACCACTATGTTCGGATTAGTCCAAAATCCGGCAGTTCCGGGAGTGAGCTCATGTCGCACCACCTCGATACCCCCCTCGCCGCCCAGGGCGGCCAGCTCTACATCGATGACCTCTACGTCTTCGACGGCGACCGCGCCACGGTCTTCGTCATGGACGTCAACAGTTCGGTGACCAAGGCGGACATCAAGCGCGGCTTCCACGCCGAGGCACGCTACGAGATCAAGATCCATATCAACGGCGCCGAGGTGGAGGACCTGGCCTACCGGTTCGCCTTCGGCGAGCTGGACGGCGAGGCCCGGCAGGCCTTCCAGGTGTACGAACTCACCGGCGCGGACGCCCGCGACGACGCCGCGATGGGCACCCCGATCGCCCAGGGGCGAACCGGCGAGGTGACGGCCGGCAACAATGTCCGGATCTGGGCCGGGCGGATCACCGACCCCTTCTTCATCGACCTCGACGAACTCGCCACCATCAACGGCGCGGTAAAGAACGCTGCCCGGGTGGACCACTCGGCATGGCGGGCCGACCAGGCCAAGAACAGCTTCGCCGGCACCACCGTCGAGTCGATAGTCCTCGCGGTCTCCCACGACGAGCCACTGCTGCGCGACGGCACCGAGATCGGCGTGTGGTGTCGCACCATGCTGGCCACCGACGCCGGCGGATGGCGACAGATCAACCGCGCCGGCCACCCGATGATGTGGCCGATCTTCTGGCCCCACGACACCGACTTCTCCCACCCCGCCAACTTCCGGCACCCCGGCAGCGACCTCGCCGAAGGCGGCGAGGAGATCGCGAACGCGGTCGCCGGGGTCGTCAAGGCGAACGGCACCGCACCGGACCCGCAGGCGTACGGCTGGAGCGTCGCCCGGCAGCTCTACCCGGACCTGCTGTCGTACCAGGTCGGTACGGCCGCGAACTTCGGTTTCGCGGTCCGCAACGGCCGCGCCCTGGCCGACAACGCACCCGAGGTGATGTTCTCCCTGGTCCTCAACACCGGCACCACGTCCGGCCTCACCGCGGAGGTCACCCGGGCCGCCCGGTCCGCCACCTTCCCGTACGTAGTTCCAGCCTGAATCCGATCGCGGGGCTCGGCGGCCAGCACGGCGCCGAGCCCTTGTCGTGCGCGCCCTCCGACGGCCGCGAACCCGGTCCCCGGACCAGCCGGGTGCGCGATCCCGGGCAGCGCCCCCGCGGTGCCGACGATCACGGACACACGCGCAGGAGCACTGGCCGCCCCCGGGTGACGTTCGTGCCGTTCAGCTCCATATAGGCGTTTTGCGTAGTTAACCTCTGACTGCTTCCTATGGGTTCTTTCGGACAGAAGGAGAGTCGATGCGTAGAAAGATTCTCGCGGGCGTGGCCGGCGTTGCCGCCGTCTTCGCGCTCGCCGGGCCGGCCGCCGCGGACACCACTGGCGACACGATCGTGACCCTCACCGTCGACGCCGCTGGTGGCCTCTCGATCACCGTACCGGCGACGGCGAACATCGGGCACGGCGTGGAGGGCTCCACCGTCACCGGTCAGCTCGGCCCGGTGACCGTGCTGGACCAGCGCGGTTCGCTCACCCCCAACTGGACCGCCACCGTCATCTCCACCGACTTCACCACCGGCGGTGGCACCTCCGGCGAGACGATCCCGAACATCAACGTCCTGTACTGGTCCGGCCCCGCGACGGCGACCGCCGGTGGCGGCACCTTCACGCCGGGCCAGCCCACCTCGGCCCAGCAGGTGATCATCAATGTGCCCCGGACCGCGATGACCCACACCGGCGGCACCGGCAACAACTTCGCCACCTGGAACCCCACGCTGGTGGTGAATGTGCCCGTCGGCACCGTCCAGGGTGTCTACACGGGGACGGTGACACATTCGGTGGTCTGACCCGCTCGGCCGGCTGGCGCTGCTGGCCCCTGTCGCCCTCGTGGCGCTCGGGGTGCCTGCGGCGCCAGCCGCTGCCGTGCGGGAGCAGCAACGCGAGCCGGCCGACGACGCCGCGATCAGTATCCGGATGTTGGACATCCCGGCCAGTCGGGTGCGGGATCCCCGGGCCCAGGTCTACATCGTGGACCACCTCAACCCCGGGACGACGATCCACCGCCGGGTCGAGGTGCAGAACTCCTCCGGCGAGACGCAGAAGATCGAGTTCTACTCCGGTGCGGCGGCGGTCGAGCACAACACCTTCGCCGTCCCGGAGGGACGGACGGGCAACGAACTGAGCGGTTGGATCGGGCTGGAAGCCGCCGAGATGGAGCTGGACCCGGGCGAGCGGCGGCCGGTCGAGGTCGAGATCGCCGTACCGAAGAAGGCATCGAAGGGCGAGCGGTACGCGGCGATCTGGGCCCAGGTCACCAGCACGAACAGGCAAGCCGGAAACGTCACCCAGATTCACCGGGTGGGCATCCGCGTCTACCTCGACATCGGCCCGGGCGGTGAGCCGCCTACCGACTTCCGCATCGACGCGCTGGCGGCAGAACCGGGCCCCCGCGAGTTTCCGGTGGTCACCGCGAAGGTCACCAACACCGGTCAACGCGCTGTGGACATGACCGGCACGCTGTCGCTGAAGAAGGCGGCGGTCCAGGCCGGCCCGTTCACAGTGACAAACGGCGTGACGATTCTGCCCGGCCAGAGCGGCCAGGTGCGGGTCGAGGTCGACCAGGCGCTCCCGGCGGGGGTCTGGGACGTGCACGCGAAGCTCGCCAGCGGCGTCGTGGAACGCACCGCGACCGGAAAGATCGTCCTGCCGGTCGTGGCGCCGATGACGGCCTCGGCCTCCGGCGGGCCGACGTGGCTCGTCTACCCGGTCGCCGGGGTCGCCCTGCTGGTGCTGATCATCCTCGCCGGCTGGCACCTCGTCCGCCGGCGGCGCACTCGGCTGGCCTGACCGACTCAGGCGGCACAGACTGCCCGGCCGTCCCCTGAAGGGGTACGGCCGGGCAGCGACGTGTCAGCAGTCCGGACGGAACAGCCGGGCCGCCGGGCGGCGGCCGGCAGCGCCGAGGCTCCCGCTAGATGACCGAGTGCGTCACGACGGCCACGTAGTCGCCGACCACCACGGAGGGCGGGAGCGTCAACCAAACTGTGGGGTTCCAGGTCGCGGAGTTCGGGACACCGGCCCGACCGGACCATCCGGCGGCCCGCTGCGGCATGTCCAGCACCACGCCTGCCTGCGGAAGGAAGGCGCCGGCGCCGGTGGTGGCAAGCGCCGGCCCGGAGGCGTACGTGATGTTGCTGTTGGGGATGGTCTCGGCACCCGAGCCGGAACCCGTTGTGAAGTTGGTCGCCGAGACGACGCTCACCCAGTTTCCGGAGAACGGTCCCCGGTCGTCGGTCACGGTCACCGGGCCGAGCTGGCCTGCGACGCCGGTGGTGGCAGTGGTGACGGTGCCCAGTGCGGAAAGCGCCGGAACGCTGATGGACAGCCCGCCGAGCGGGGCGATGACCAGCTCGACCGGTCGGGTCGCGGCCTGGTTGAACGAGTCGGTAACCCGGACGGTGAACGGGAATGTCCCGGAGACGGTGGGTGTGCCGGAGAGCAGGCCGGTCGCCGGGTCGAGGGTCAACCCGGCCGGCAGGGTCCCGGCGCTGATCGACCAGGCGAAGGGACCCGTACCACCGGCGACCGTCAGCTGGTACCGGTACGGGTCGTACGCCCTGCCGGGCGGGGGCGGCGCGAATGTCAGCGTCGGGGACGGATTGACCGTCACCGACGCGGAGGGCACCGACTGTGGGCCGGTCCCCGCGGCGTTGGTCGCGGCCACCTGGAAGGTGTAGGTGGCGCCGCCGGTCAGCCCGGTGACGACCTGGGTGGTGCCGGTCCCGGTGAAGCTCTGCGGGGTCTGGGCCACCCCGTTGAGGTACGGCGTCACGGTGTAGCCGGTGATCGCCGAGCCGCCGTTGGCCGGGGCCGTCCAGGTCAGCGTGGCGGCGTTCGTCCCCGCGATGGCGGCGGTGATCGTCGGCGCTCCCGGCAGTGTGTACGGCACCACCGCGGCCGAGGCCGGGCTGGCCACGCCGGTGCCGAACGCGTTCACCGCCGCCACCCGGAAGGCGTAGGACGCGCCGGCGGTGAGCCCGGTCAACGTGCGGCTGGTGGTGGAGGCGTCGAACGTGAGGGTGGGCTGGGTGACGCCGTCCCGGATCGGGGTGATCAGGTAGCTGGTGATCGGGCTGCCGTTGCTCGCGGGTGCGGTCCAACTCACTGTGGCGCTGGTGATGCCCGCGACCGCCGTGGGCGTGGCCGGCGGGCCCGGCGCGGACGCGTAGACGTAGGTCGCCGAGCCGGAGGCGCCCCGGGTGACGACGCTGACGGTGACCGTCGCCGGGCTGGACCGGGCGGGCATCGAGGAGATGCCGAGTGTGCCGTCGGGATTCACCGTGAAGCAGCCGGCGCCCGGGCCGGACGTGCACGGTAGCAGCAGCACCGAGGTACCGGCCTGCTGCTCGGCGGCCGTCCCGATGGTGATCGCTGTCGCGCCGGTGAGGTTGCTGCCGCCGACGGTGACCGCGATGCCTCCGGAGATCGAGCTCAGTGCCGGGGTGACCGTGACACCGCTCGGCGCGGTGGCGGGTGCCACGGGTGTGGTGGCGGTGGAGTAACCGGGGTTCGCGTCGATTGAGGACGAGGTCGCCACGGTGGCCGTCTGGATCAGTGCCGGCGTCACTCCGGTCCCGGTCACGCTCGCGACGACGGTGATCGGTGGCAGCGAGCTTCCGCCGGCGAACGGGCCGTTGCTGTTGGTGCAGGTGATGCTCTGGCCGGACGGTGCGGCGCAGACCCAGCCGGACCCGAAGGCGGCCCGCGGCACGACTCCGGCCGGCGTGGTCTGGGTGACCGAGATCGGCGCTGTCTCGGCCGCACCGGGATCGACCCCGGCGGTGATCGAGTACGTGACCGGGTCGCCGGGCTGTGGGGTGGCTCCCACCGCGCTGGTCTGCGCCACGTTCAGGTCCGGCACCGGGTTGAAGCTGACCGCCCGGGCGTTGTCGACCTCGTGGAAGTCGGTGACCGAGCCGGTCGAGCCGACCCAGCCGAAGGCGAGTTGCCGAGGGTATCCGTTGGCGTTCAGCCAGGTCGGCGACGGATACAGGCTCGGCGACACGACCGGGAGACTGCCGGACAGGGTCCGCGCCGGTCCACCGACCGGGGTGAACCTGACCCGGTACTCGCCGGCCGGAACGGTGATGCCGGTGTCGGTGGTGAACGGCGACGCGGTGGTGTTGGCGACCACCTCGACCGGCACCACCGAGGCCGCCCGGGTGCTGGCGCGCAGCGCCAGGGCCGCCGACGAGGTGCTGGTGGCGGTGCTGTTGATCGCGCAGTAGCCGACCCCGTTGCGGCCCGGCCCGCGGATCACGACCTGGCCGGGGACCCGCCCGCCGGTGGTCGAGATGTACGGCGGGTTCGTGCAGCCGGTCCCCTGGTACGTGCTGCTGCTGAAGTTGCCGAAGACGTCAAGCCCCACGCCCAGGTAGCCGTTGGAGAGGCCAACCGACACACCGTTGAACGCTGCCGAGTAGCCCAGCGAGCCACCCGGCTGGCCGAGGGTGGACGGGGACCGCGGGTTGGCCGGGTCGACGGCGGCCAGCACGAAGGCGAGGCCGTCCGCCCCCGGGTTCGTACCGCCGTACTGGTAGGTGTTGAAGCTGACGTGCAGGCCCTGCGAGGTGGGCACGCTCACCGCGCCGAACACCCCACCCTCCCGGGTGACGGCGGCGGGGGTGAGGCGCAGTTTGCCCGCGCCGTCGGGGTCGGTGGACGTGGTGCAACTGAGCAACGGACCGGTGGTCGAGTTGCCCGCCGCGCTCAGGCAGGCCGCGTTGCTGGCTCCCGCGGCCGGTACGCCCGGCACCGCCAAAGCGCCCACGCCGTTCGCTGTGTTGTTGCGGAACGGCTGGTCGAACAGGACCGACCCGACCGCCGACGCCGAGGAGGGCGCGACCACCACGGCAGCTGCGGTCAGTGCGACCAGCAGCGCGAGCGCGGCCGGCCCGCGTCGGCCCCGTACCACCATGCCCACCCCAATCCAGCACCCACTCCAGCCCCAATTCGGACTTTATCGGACAATAGGTGTGGGTGATCCGGTATCGCGGTGAAGCGTGGGCCGACGTTCCCCTCCCGGGGTGACAGCTGACGCGGGCCCGCACCGGCCTCGTCGAGTCGACTCGATGAGGCCGGTGCGGGCCGGCGGCTGGCGGTGGTCAGCCCTCGATGTCGCGGGGGTCGCGGCTGCGGGGGTAGGTGTTCTTCTCCCCGATCGTGCCGTCCTGCTTCTTGACCACGTGTTCGACGCCGCGGTCGGCCGCCATCTCGCGGCCCTGGGCCTGCGCGTCGGTCTTCACGTCATGCGTGCTGCTGGCCCGCTCGTTGCCCTCCGCCTTGTTCTTCCACTGACCGTCCTCGTGGTACGTGTCGACGTCACCCTTGACCATGGCCGGCTCCTCCCTGCGTCCGAACTGTCTGCCCAATCAGTGCCCCGAGTCGGGCCGGACAAACCGCGCTCCTCAGGAGACGGCCGGGCAGTTGTTGCTCACCCGCCGCAGGATCTGTTCGCGCTCGTCGGTGGTGATGCCCGACGGCGTACCGTCGAAGTGGGTCTCCACCTTGGTCCGGCCGCGCCGCTGCTCGTAGTGCAGGTGCGGGGCGCCGGAGTTGCCGGTGCTGCCGAGCCGTCCGATCTGGTCGCCCTGAGCGACCCGCTGCCCCTTCTTGACAAGCGGCGGTTCGAGCAGGTGCAGGTACTGCGTCTCCCAGGTGCCGCCGTGGTCGATCTTCACCCAGTAACCGCCGCCACGACCGCGGGAGCCCTCCGGGTTGTCCGGGGTTCGGCCGCCGAGCGTCCCGTTGATGCCCGCCACGGTGACCGTGCCGGCGTACGACGCGAGCACCGGCCGCCCCCACGCCTCGCCTTCGGTGGGGAACAGGTCGACGTCGTAGTCGTCGTGACCGGGGTAGGTGCTCAGTTGCCACGTCTCGCCGCAGGCGACCGGCAACTGGAAGAGCGGGCGCGGCCCAGCCGGTCGCAGCATCGGCACGACGATCAGTGCGATGCCGATCAGGGCCACCACCGCGACGAGCGCGATGAGGATGCGGATGGTGCGGCTGCGGGCGCGGCGGTGGGAGCGGGGCGTGGTCGGGTGGCCGGTCGTCACCGCCCCGAGGATGGCAGACGTCGACAACGCCACGGCGCCGGGTCACGCCCCACCGCAAAGTTACATTGCAGTTGCATCGTAAAAACGCTACGGTGGATTCAATGCGATCGCATTGCGATGAGAGAAGGCTCTCCGACGCGGGTCATCGCGTTGGCCGAGGCGACCGCCGACATCCACGCCCCAGCGAGAAGGACGACGATGACCGACACGACGGCACCGAACCGGGCGCGGGTCGGCCGACTGCTGCGCCGGGCCGCAGCGGCCGAGGCCGCGACGTGGCGCAGCCTGTACGTCTGGGCCCGGCGCCGCCCCCTGCCGCTGCGGCCCGGCGACGAACCATTCGGCTACCTCGGCGTGGTCAAGCCGATCCTGGGCATCTTCATCGGCCTGTCGGTAGTGGAGATCCCCATCTTCGATGTCGTCGTCACCCACGTGGTGCCCTGGCGACCGGCGCGCTGGATCGTGCTCGGCCTGGGCATCTGGGGGCTGCTCTGGATGATCGGGCTGTTCGCCAGCATGACCATCCACCCCCACGTCGTCGGTGACCACGGCCTGCGGGTGCGGCTCAGCTCGGGCATCGACATCTGGATCCCGTGGACCGACATCGAGGCCCTGCGCAAGCGTTACCGCTCGCTGCCGTCGAGCAGGTCGGTGCAGGTCGAGCAGGAGGGTGCGCGCCGGGTGGTGTCGATCTCGGTCGGCAGCCAGACCAGCATCGACGTCCTGCTGCGCCGGCCGTTGACCTTCGAGCTGGCGAAGACCGGGTCGCTGCCGATGAACGAGCTGCGACTGTACGCCGACGACCCCGACGGCCTCCTGCGCAGCGCGCGGGGCAGCCCCACGAGCAGCACCGTCAGCCGGTAGCCGTTGCCGCTGGCGGGCGGTCCGGGTCACCCCTGTGAAACGATCGAGGCCATGCCCAAGAAGGTCGATCACCAGGAGCGACGCACCCTCATCGCGGACGCGCTGATGCGGGTCGCCGCGGATCAGGGCCTGGAGGCCGTCAGCCTCCGCCACGTGGCCGCCGCGGCCGGCGTCTCCGCCGGCATGGTCCAGCACTACTTCCGCACCAAGGACGAGATGATGACGTTCGCGCTGAGCGTGGTACGCGAACGCAGCCAGCTGCGGGTCACCGAGGCGCTGGCGCGACTGGGTGAGGATCCACCGCCTCGGCTGCTGCTGCGGACGATGATCGCCGCACTGCTGCCCCTGGACGAGGGGACCCGCGACGACGGGCGGGTGGCGCTCGCGTTCCTCGCCTACACGGCGGTGCGTCCGGCCGCCGCGACCGGACTGCGCGAGGGCACCCGGCAGCTCACCGGATTCGTCGCCGGTGTGCTGCCCGAGGGCCGGGGTGAGGCCGCCGCGGCCGGCCTGCTGGCCCTCATGGAAGGGCTCGGCGTCTACCTGCTGGGTGGGCAGTACACCGCCGCGCAGGCGCTCGACGCGCTGGACGCCCAGCTCGACCTGCTCTTCGGCCCGCACCCGGCCACGTGAGCGTCAGTGGCCGGGTGCCGCACCGCGCCGTCAGCAGCGCGGCACGTTCGGGATGTACCCGTCGTAGCCGGTGAGCACGTACGCGTCGGAGACGTAACGGTTGGTGCCGATCCGGTTCCAGACGGTCGTCGTGCCGTACGGGCCGGTGACTGTGCTGCCGACGGCCTGGCAGTAGACGGCGACTGTTGCGCCGTCGGCGACCGATCCGACGATCGGGTAACCGGCGCCGGGACCGGAGCGGACGTTCAGGGTGCTCGCGCTGGTGCTGACAGTGCCGGAGCCGACACCTGTGACACCGTTGACCAACTGCAGGTAGTAGGTCCAGTTCCAGTTCGGGCCCGGGTCGGTGTGCGTCGCGCCGGGTACCTCGTTGTGCCCGATGATGTGCGCCCGGTCTTTCGGGATGCCGTACTTCGTGGCGAGGCTGCGGGTGAGTGCGGCCGAGGCGCGGTACATGGCGTCGGTGAACCAGGTCGGGTTGTCGACGTACCCTTCGTGCTCGATGCCGATCGACTGGGTGTTGTACGTCCAGTTGCCGGCGTGCCAGGCGATGTCCTTCTCCCGCACCGACTGGGTGACGGCCCCGTCAGAGGAGCGGAAGGTGTAGTGCGCGCTGGCCTGGGCGGCCGGGTTCTGGAACCAGCTGACAGCGCCGGAGTACGCGCCCTGCGTCAGGTGGATGACGATGCGGTCGATCGGGTGGCTGCCCGGTCGACTGGCCACTGTGTAGTTGCTCGTGCTGGCCGGCGCCCACGCGGCCGGCCCGTAGTCGGTGCTGAGGGTGCCGATCCCGCCGAGCACGGCGGCCTGCTCCAGGCCACCCCGCCGAGGGGTGACCGGCCGCCCGGTTACCGCCTCGCCGCGCCCGGTGAACCCGGCACGCAGCAGGTCGTAGACGGTGTCCGCGTAGAGCCGCGCGACCGACGGTTCGCTGGCGCCGCCGTACCGGGCGACCGGTCCGTACCAACCGTTCACGTCGTCGCGTGCCGCGTCGGTGAGGCCCGCCTGATCGGCGTACGAGCGCAGCACCGCCGCCGCCCCGAGGACGTTCGCCGTGGGGTCGGTCCGCAGCGCGGTCGGACTGAGCCGGGTGAGCGCGGCAGCCTCGTCCAGGGTGCGCACCCCGGGATTGCTCGCCAGATGCATCAGCCCGTGGCCGCCCGCAGCGCTCGGTGTGCTGGCGTGCATGTCCAGCCGCGACTCGGCGTACCCGAGTGCCACCAGCAGGTCACGCGGAACGTCGTACCGCTGGGCGGCGGTGTCGAACGCGACGGCCAGCGGGGCGGCCGGCGCCGGTGTCCCGCCGGGGCCGGCGACGGCCGGTGACGCGACCGCGACGACTCCGGTCAGGGCGGTGGTCAGGGCGAGCAGGGTTCGGATGGACATGAGCACTCCTTGCGGTGACTGAGGTTGGCGGCCGGTCGGCCGCCAACCTCGGCGGAAGAACTCGTCAGCACCAGCCGTTGATCGGACCGTTCACACCTGTCGACAGGTAGGCATCGGACACCCAACTGCCGTCGCTCAACCGGTTCCAGAGCGCCGTGGTGCCGTACCGCCCGGTGTGCGAGGTGCCGTTGGCGGAGCAGGAGATGGTGACGGTGGCGCCGTCGGCCACCGAGCCGAGTGAGCCGTAGCCGGTCCCGGGCCCGGCACGTCGGGTGAGCACCCCACCGCCGTTCGCATCGACAACTCCCTGGTTGAAGCCGAGCGCGCCGTAGTTGTACAGACCGCCGCCGACACCGGCCCAGGCCGACCCGTGCCGCGCCCCGCCCTGGTAGGCGGCGGCACCGTTGGCCAGCACCCACTTGCCGATGTCGTGGCCGGCGATCGGCACGTACGCGCTGTTCTGCCGGAGCCCGAAGTGGACGTGCCGGCCGTAGGCGGCGCCGCCGCAGGTCACGTCGGTGCCGGTGTTACCCAGGACGGCACCCTGGCCGACACTGGCGCCGTTGACGGAGATGCTGTTCCACAGGTGGTAGTAGTCGGTCGAATAGCCCCGGTCGTGGATGACCCGGATCCAGCCCTGACACATCGTGTACGCCGCTCCGGCCCGGGCCGCGCGGACCACCTGGTCACCACCGGCCAGGTCGACGGAGCTGTACGGCGACTCGGTTCCGCCCCAGCCGTGTGGGCCACTGGTGAGGGTCCACGTCTGGCCCACACCGAAGGGCAGGGCCATTCCGGTCCGGTAGTCGCCGCCCGCGTACATCGGGGCCGGCGTGGTGGTGAGCACGCTCTTCTCCCGACCCGTCATCAGGGGCGACCCGGCGGCCAGGTCGCCGAAGGCGGCCTCACCGTCGAAGGCGATCCGCCACCCGGCGGGCTCGGACCGGGCGATGAAGATCGACCCGGTCGGGTGGGCATCCTCCTGGCGGGGCGCGAGCGCGACGGCGGTGCCGAACGCCCACCGGCCGCTGACGCGGCTGACGGTGACCCGCGTTTCCGGCTGCGCGGCCCTGGACACCTCGGCGGTGCCGAGCAGCTTGGCGGTTACCGCCTCGGTGAGCCCGGGGGAGACGGCCGCGGAGGCGGCGCCTGGCGCTGGGGTGACGGCTGCGGAGGCGGCGCTGGGCGCGGCTCCGATCAGGCCCGTGACCATCAGCAGGGCCGCGGCTGTGCCGCCGGCCATTCGTCGACCATGCCTCATCGTGCCCTCACTTTCGCTGGGGTTTCAGGCCGCGGCGATGGAGCACCCGCGCGCACTGAGGGGTTGGGGGGTTGGCGAGGGTGAACAGGGATTACCGGCAGACCACAGAGATGGACTTGAATGTTTGCGCTGATTGTTGTGTAACAAACCGTCTAAGTCAACGCGCTCATCGAAGGTTTTCTACGGGTCGGTCCCGCGCCTCAGCCGAGCGGTGCCGGGGACTCCGCGCCCGGGATCGTCAACGTCGGCGCACCGGACCCGTCGGCCGGGACACTCCAGACGTCGGGCTGACCGTCGCTCTGGCGCAGCGTGTAGGCGAGGGTCCGGCCGTCCAGCCAGGCGGCCTGGTCGTCGACGCTGCTGGTCTCGGCCGTCGCGGTGACCCGCATGGTCGACAGGTCGAGGACCGACAGTCGCCAACCCTTCGCCGGGTCGGCATCGACCGCCTGCTTGAAGGCGATCCGGGTGCCGTCGGGCGACAGTGACGGGCACTCGACGTTCTCCGCCACCGTCTCGACCGTCCGGGCGGCGACATCACCCCGGACCAGGTAACGCCTGCCGCCGGTGGCCATTGTCGCGTAGAAGCGGTTGTCGTCGGCGGTGAAGGTGACCCCCCAGTAGTTGACGTCCGGGCTGCGGTAGCTCCGCCCGTCCCGCCTGATCGCGAACTCTTCGAGTGAGGTCACCGTGGCGCCGGTGGTGGTGTCGAGGATTCCGGTGCGGGTCGAGAAGCCGCTGGCGGTGTAGGAGTCGCCGCCGACGAACGTCGTCCAGGAGACCATCCGGCCGGAGGCCGAGACCCGGGCCCGGTTCGGCAGGCCCGGCACGTCGACCACCCGCGTCTGGCGCAGCGCCGCGTCGAGCACTACCACCTGGTACGACCAGGCGGTCTCCGGTCGCAGGCAGACACCGGTGCCGGCCGCCGCGTACACCCGTAGGCACTCCAGGCCGGAGACGGTGCGCGGCCCGGTGGGGTCGGCCGTGCCGACTGTGGACAGGTGTCGGTCGGTGAGGACCAGCAGTCGCGGGCCGGGCGCCAGGGTGACCGCCTGGTCGTCGGTGCCGGTGGGCGGGGTCCGGGCTGGTTCGGCGGCCACCGCCACGTAGCCGACGGCCACGCCGCCCAGCAGCACGGCCGAGGCGAGCACCACGCCGAGTCTCGCTCGGGTCGACAGCACGGTCATCGGGACACCCTCCGGGTGACGAGACGGGACGGGGCGTTCAGCAGGAGCAGCGTGCCGACCAGAACGCAGGCGACGGCCACGGCCGCCGCGCGGATCGCCACCTCCGGCCCCCACGCCTGCCAGCAGAGACCGAACAGGACGGAGGAGACGAGGTACGCGAGGGCCTGCCCGGTCTGCACGAGCGCGATTCCGGTGGTCCGCAGCCGGGCCGGCAGCACCGGGCCGGCGAACGCGACAAGCACCCCGTCGGTGGCGGCGTAGAACGCGCCGTACAGCACCAGGGTCAGCGCGATGAGCGGCAAACCGTCGACCGGACCGGCCAGCAGCAGGTACGTGGCACCGAGCGCGGTGTAGCCGCCGAGCACCACCGGCAGCCGGCCGATCCGGTCGGCGAGTACGCCGAGCGGGGCGGCGAGCAGCAGGTAGGCCAGGCTGGTGCCCAC
The DNA here is from genome assembly GCF_040649135.1 of Micromonospora sp. NPDC049047. Lineage (NCBI taxonomy): Bacteria > Bacillati > Actinomycetota > Actinomycetes > Micromonosporales > Micromonosporaceae > Micromonospora > Micromonospora sp. NPDC049047. The sequence continues at coordinate 83,323 of NZ_JBEZEY010000013.1, read as the reverse complement.
CGCGAGCAGCGGGAACCAGCGCAGTCCGAGATCCTCGCGGCGTTGCAGCAGCAGGTAGACGAAGCCGTCGCCGATGGTGGCCAACCCGAGCATCGCCGCGGCCAGTACGAGTCGGCCGGCCGGTCCTTTGCGCAGCAGGCCGAACGCCTCCCGGACCGAGACCGTCGGGTCGTCCGGGTTCTCCGTCGCCGGGTCGGCGGGGCGTTCCCGAACGAAGAGCACGAGCACCACGACGGCGAGCGCGGCGATGCAGAAGCTGGTGACGAACACCGCGTCGTACGACTGCCCGACGACAAGCAGGACCGCGAACGCGACGAGCGGGCCGAGGAACGCGCCCACGCTGTCCATCGCCCGGTGCACCCCGAACGCGCGGCCCAGCGCCTCCGGTGGGGTGGAGAGCGTGATCAGCGCGTCGCGTGGGGCGCTGCGCACGCCCTTGCCGAGGCGGTCGACGGCGATGACCGCGCCGATCGCCGGTATCGACCGGCCGGCGAGCAGCAGGCCGAGTTTCGCGACCGCCGAGAGGGTGTAGCCGATGCCGGCGATCAGCTTGCGCCGCCGGAACCGGTCTGCGGCGAACCCGCCCACGACCCGCAGCAGCGCTGTGGCACCGGTGTGGACGCCGTCGAGCACACCGAAGGCCACCGGGCTGAGCTGTAGGCCCAGCACCAGATAGAGCGGTAGCACGGCGGCCACCATCTCGGCGGAGATGTCGGTGATCAGGCTGACCGTGCCGAGTGCGAGGACGTTGCCGCCGACCACTGCCAGCCGGCGACGTCGTGGGCCGGACTCGGGTGGATCGGCGACCGGCCGGGAAACGGTCGAGAGGTACACGAGCATCTCCTCGGGATCGACAACTGCCGGTCAGCCATCGTCCGTACCCGTCGCGGAGGGCACAACGGACCGCGCGTGGCAGCCCGGCGAGGTGCCGGTGAACGTGCCGCGAACATCGAGGTGTTCGCCTGCCGGGACGCGGTGTTCATCCGCCTGTTGCCCGCCGGCTCATCGACCTTCCTACATTCCTCTCGCTTCCCACCCGTAGCGAAGGAGTCCTGGATGGACATTCGATTCCCCCGTCCGACGATCACGACGGGAGCGGTGCTGGTGCTCGTCGCCGCGACCGCCGCCGTCGTGGTGACCGCCGCCGACGCGGCGTCGGCGGCGAGCGTGACGTTCACACCGGTCGCGGACACCTACGTCCAGAGCGACGCGACGTCCACCAACTACGGGACGTCCACGCAGATCGTGGCCGACAACTCTCCCGTACGCCGCTCGTTCCTGCGCTTCACAGTGAGCGGGGTCAGCGGGACGGTGACCGGCGCCAAGCTCCGACTGCGCACCATCAGCGGCAACAGCGGCAGCGATGCCGGTGGCACGTTCCGCCGGATGTCCAACACGACGTGGTCGGAGACCGGCACCACCTGGAACAACCAGCCGGCCATCGACGGGGCCACGCTCGGCACCCTCGGCGCGGTGAGTGGCAACACCTGGTACGAGGTCGACGTCACGGCCGCCGTCACCGGCAACGGGACGTACAGCTTCGGTGCCACCTCCGCCAGCGGCGACGGCGCCTACTACGACTCGCGCGAGAGCGGCGCGGACGCCCCGCAACTGGTGGTCACCACCGGAACCAGCACGCCGCCCACGTCCGGTGACCCGGTGTTCGTGGGGGCGGGCGACATCGCCGACTCCGGCTCCGGTGACAGCGCCACCGCGACGCTGCTCGACAGCATCCCCGGGACGGTCTTCACCACCGGCGACAACGTCTACGACAGCGGCACCGCGTCGCAGTTCAGCAGCTACTACGAGCCCACCTGGGGTCGGCACAAGTCGCGTACCCGCCCGTCGCCGGGCAACCACGACTACAACACGTCGGGCGCGACCGGTTACTACAACTACTTCGGTACGTCCGCCGGCCCGAGCGGACGTGGCTACTACTCGTTCGACCTCGGCAACTGGCACGTCGTGTCGCTGAACTCGAACATCAGCATGTCGGCCGGCTCCACCCAGGAGCAGTGGCTGCGGGCGGACCTGGCCGCCAGCGGCAAGCCGTGCACCATCGCCTACTGGCACCACCCGCTGTTCACGTCCAGCTCCAACCACGCGCCGTCGACATCCACGCGTCCGCTGTACCAGGCGCTCTACGACTACAACGCCGACGTCGTGGTGTGGGGACACAACCACGTGTACGAGCGCTTCGCGCCGATGAACCCGTCCGGTGGCGCCGACACCAGCCGGGGCATGCGCAGCTTCGTCGCCGGCATGGGCGGCGCGGGTCACTACAGCTTCGGCACCATCCAGCCCAACAGCGAGGCGCGCAACAGCTCCGCCTGGGGAGTCCTGAAGTTCACCCTGCACTCCGGCAGCTACGACTGGCAGTTCGTGCCGGTGGCCGGGCAGACCTACACCGACAGCGGCACCGGTACCTGCCACTGACGGACGCGTGCCCCCTGTCCGCGCGGCGGGCAGGGGGCACGTGCGTACCGTCGGACGTCAGCGGGCAGTGCCCGCCCGGCGCTTGTTGTAGACGTCGAAGGCGACAGCGACGAGCAGGACGAGGCCCTTCACCACCGACTGGGTCGACTGGTCGATGCCCATCAGCTGCATGCCGTTGCTCATCACCGCCATGATCAGACCACCGACCATCGCGCCCACCACGGTGCCCACCCCGCCGGTGACCGCCGCGCCGCCGATGAAGGCCGCGGCGATCGCGTCCAACTCGAACATGTTGCCGGCGGCAGGCTGAGCGCCGTTCGACCGCGAGGAGTAGATGACACCCGCCACCGCCGCCAGGAAGCCCATGTTCACGAACATCCAGAAGTTGACGGTGCGGACCTTCACCCCGGACAGCGCCGCCGCCGACAGGTTGCCGCCGATCGCGTACACCTGGCGACCGAAGACGGTACGCCGGGTGAGCAGGCCGTAGACCAGGACGAGAACCGCCAGGATGATCAGCACGATCGGCAGGCCGCGGGCGTGCGCCAACTGCCACGCGAAGTACATGATGACCGCGCCGACCAGCACGACCCGGGCGACGAACAGCGGGAACGACTCGACGGGCTGCTGGTAGCGGATGCGCGCCACACGGGTGCGGAAGCCACTCACCGCGTACCCGGCCACCGCGACGGCGCCGATCAGCAACGTGAAGGCGTCATAGCCCTGCCCGCCGAGCAGCCCGTTGAGGAAGCCCGCCGCGACCTTCTGGTACTCCGCCGGGAACGGCGACAGCGAGATGTTGTCGAGCACCCGGAGGGTGAGACCCCGGAACAGCAACATGCCGGCGAGCGTCACGATGAAGGCCGGAATGCCCGCGTACGCCACCCAGAAGCCGTGCCACGCGCCGACCGCGATGCCGACGGCGAGCGCGGCCAGGACGCCGATCCACCAGGGGTGACCCTGCTGGATCACCAGGACGGCGGAGACCGCTCCGGTAAGCGCGACGACCGATCCGACGGACAGGTCGATGTGCCCGCCGATGATCAGGATGACCATCCCGATCGCGAGCACCAGGATGTACGAGTACTGAAGGACGATGTTCGTGATGTTGCCGGGGCTCAGCAACACCCCGTCGGTCAGGATCGCGAAGAGCCCGACGATGACGACCAGCGCGACGTAGATCCCGCTCTGCCGCAGGTTGTTCAACACCAGCGCCCGCAGGTCGTTCGTGCCGCTGTGCAGAGCGGCGGCGGGTGTGTTGTCCGACGGTGTCGGGCTCTCCGTCGGAGGGGTCTTGATGCTGGTCACGCCACGAGCTCCTTGTCCTTGGTCATCAGCTCCATGAGGCTCTCCTGAGTTGCCTCGGCCACCGGCATCTCACCGGTGATCCGGCCGGCGGCGAGGGTGTAGATGCGGTCGCACATCCCGAGCAACTCCGGCAGCTCCGAGGAGATGACGATCACCGCCTTACCGGCGGCCACCAGCCGGTTGATGATCGTGTAGATCTCGTACTTGGCGCCGACGTCGATGCCCCGGGTGGGTTCGTCAAGGATCAGCACGTCCGGGTCGGTGAACAGCCACTTCGACAGCACGACCTTCTGCTGGTTGCCGCCGGAGAGCTTGCCGACGACCGCCATGACGCTCGTCGTCCGGATGTTCATCTCCCGCCGGCTCTCCTCGGCGACCTTGATCTCCTCATTGCCGTTCACCCAGCCGAGGCGGGACAGCCGGTCCAACGCGGCGGCGGAGACGTTGCGGCGGACGTCGTCGATGAGGTTGAGCCCGTACCGCTTGCGGTCCTCGGTGACGTAGGCGATGCCGTTGTCGATCGCCTCGGCGACGGTGCGCGCCTGCACCTCCTTGCCGCGTACGAAGATCCGGCCCCGGATGTCGCGCCCGTACGAGCGACCGAACACGCTCATCGCCAGCTCGGTGCGCCCCGCTCCCATCAGGCCCGCGATGCCGACGACCTCGCCGGCACGGACGGACAGGGCGACGTCCTCGACGACCATCCGGTCCTGCACCGGGTGCCGCACCGTCCAGTCCTCGATCCGCAGGACCTCCTCGCCGGGCGACGACTCGCGGTCGGGGTAGAAGCTGTCCAGGTCGCGCCCGACCATGCCCCGGATGATCCGCTGCTGGGTCACCTCGTCGGACTTCATGTCGAGGGTCTCCACCGCGCGCCCGTCCCGGATGACTGTGGTCGTGTCGGCGATCGCGGTGATCTCGTTGAGCTTGTGCGAGATCATGATGCAGGTGATGCCCTGGTCGCGCAGGGCCCGCAACAGGTCAAGCAGGTGCGCCGAGTCGATGTCGTTGAGCGCGGCCGTCGGCTCGTCCAGGATCAGCAGGCGCACCTTCTTCGACAGCGCCTTGGCGATCTCCACCAACTGCTGCTTGCCGACGCCGAGCTGGATGACCGGGGTGACGGGGTTCTCGTGCAGCCCGACGGACGCCAGCAGCTTGGCCGCTTCGGCGTTGGCCAGGTTCCAGTCGATCAGCCCGAGACGGCTGCGTCGCTCGCTGCCGAGGAAGATGTTCTCCGCGATCGACAGGTACGGCACCAGGGCGAGCTCCTGGTGGATGATGACGATGCCGTTGGCCTCGCTGTCCCGGATGCCCCGGAACTGCATCGGCTTGCCGTCGAAGAAGATCTCGCCATCGTAGGAACCGGAGGGGTAGACGCCGGACAGCACCTTCATCAGGGTGGACTTGCCGGCGCCGTTCTCACCACAGATGGCGTGGATCTCCCCGCGGCGCACTGCGAGGGTGACATCCTCCAGCGCGATCACGCCGGGGAAGGTCTTGGTGATGCGACGCATCTCGAGGATGGTGTCGTCCATTGTCACTGTCCTCCGTCAGGTCTGGACACGGTACGCCCAGACGTCGGGCCCGGCGGCGACCGCCGGGCCCGACGATTGGTTTACTTCTTGGCCTGACCGGCGGCGACCTCTTCCGCCGTCCAGTAGCCGGAGTCGATCAGCGCGGTCTTGATGTCGTCCTTGTAGACCGTCACGATCGGGAGCAGGTACGCCGGGACGACCTTGACACCGTTGTCGTACGTCTTGGTGTCGTTGGCCTGCGGCTCCTTCTTCTGCAGGAACGCCTCGGCCGCGTTCACGGCCTGGTCGGCCAGCAGGCGGGTGTCCTTGAAGACCGTGGAGCTCTGCACACCGTCGTTGATCAGCTTGATCGAGGCGATCTCGGCGTCCTGACCGGTCACCGGCGGGAGCTTCTTGGCGGCGGTGCCGTAGCCGGCGTTCTGCAGGGCGGTGATGATGCCCCGGGAGATGCCGTCGTACGGCGACAGCACGCCGTCGACCTTCGAGCCGTCGTTGTAGCTGGAGGTGAGCAGGTTCTCCATCCGCTTCTGCGCGGTCTCCTGCTGCCACCGCAGGGTGGCGACCTGCTCGGGGGTCGTCTGCTTCGACTTGACGACGAGCGTGCCGTTGTCGATGAACGGCTTCAGCGTGTCCATCGCGCCGTTGAAGAAGTACTGGGTGTTGTTGTCGTCGAGCGAGCCGGCGAAGAGTTCGATGTTGAACGGACCCTTGGCCGTGCCCTTCGAGCCGTCCTTGTTCAGCAGGCCGAGACCGACGAGCAGCCCGGTGCCCTGGGCGACGCCGACCTTGTAGTTGTCGAAGCTGACGTAGAAGTCGACGTTCTTGCTGCCGCGGATCAGCCGGTCGTAGGAGATGACCGGGATCTTCGCGTCGGCGGCGGCCTGCAGCTGGCTGCTGAGCGCGGTGCCGTCGATCGCGGCGATGACCAGGACGTCGGCGCCCTGAGTGATCATCTGGTCGACCTGCTGCGACTGGGTCGGGATGTCGTCGCCGGCGTACTGGAGGTCGACCTTGTAGCCCTTGGCCTCAAGCTTGGACTTCACGGCGTTGCCGTCGGCGATCCACCGCTCCGAGGTCTGGGTCGGCATCGACACACCGATGGTCAGGTCGCCAGGCTTGTCGGCGCTCTTGTCGTCGCCGCTGCCCGCGCCCCCGCCACTGCACGCTGCCATACTCAGCGTCAGCACCGCGCCGCCGAGAGCAACCAGGAATCTCCTGCGCACCGGCTTCTCCTCTCTGGATTCCCCCGTCGAGTGCCGGGGCCAAAACTGTCACCTTTCGGGGTAGTGTTAGCGCTCACATACGGCACGTCAACACCTGATCCGAAATACCGGTGTCACGGTCTCGTAACGGAGGCCTCCCGATGCATGGGGTCGTCGGCCGCAGTGGCTCCGACCTGGGATCACGGCATCGATCGGTGCCGGTGCGGAAGCCGCCGGGGAGACCGTCGCAGCCCACCACCGTCGGCCCGAGAGGCCACCACCGGGCCGCAGCCACCGTCGGCCCGAGAGGCCACCACCGGGCCGCAGCCACCGCCGGGCCGGGAGGCCACCACCGGGCCGCAGCCACCGCCGGGCCGGGAGGCCACCACCGGGCCGCAGCCACCGCCGGGCCGGGAGGCCAAGCCATCGGGCGGGCCCACCGGCCGCGCCACCAGGGCGTCACGCCACCGGGCCGAGCCACCACCGGCCGGGCAGCAGGGTCGGCTGACGCAGAGGTGCCCGCGGACGACGGGTGTCGTCCGCGGGCACCTGGCGGGCGGTCGGATCAGGCGGGCGGCCGCGACCTGGTCGGTCGACGGACCTGGTCGGTTATCGCCGCGTCCACCGTTGGTTCGCCGCCCCGGTGCAGGTCCAGAGGAGCACCGTGGTGCCGTTGGCCGTGCCGTTGTTGTTGACGTCGAGGCAGAGGCCGGACTGGTTGTTGCTGATCGTGCCGTTGGTGTTGATGGTCCACTGCTGGTTGGTTCCGCCGTTGCAGTCCCAGATCTGCGCCTTGGTGCCGGCCGTGGCGTTCAGCGGCGCGTCCAGGCACTTACCGAGCGACTGCAGGGTCTGACCGTTCGCGGTCCAGCGCTGGTTGGCGGCGCCGTTGCAGTCCCAGATCACCGGCTGGGTGCCGTTCGTGGTGTTGCTCGCCGGCACGTCGAGGCAGCGGCCTGAGGCGACACTGGCGAACGCGCCCGACGTGGTCGGCGGCGGGGTGGTCGGCGGCGGGGTCGTCGGCGGAGTCGTGCCGCCACCGCTGACCCGGTAGACCACAGTGCCGTGCGCCGGAACGCTGGCGCTGATCGTGCCGCTGCTGGAGGTGGTGGCACCGGACCACGCCTCGACCAGCGTGAACGAGCTGCCGGACTTGCCGACGGCGGCGGCCGTGGTGGAGATCGTCGTCGTCGAGCCACCCTGGTTGAACAGGGCGACTGCGACATCACCGTTTGCCAGTCGCTTGGCGAGCACCCGACGGGTGCCGTCGAAGGAGACCTGCGTCCCCTGCAGGCCGAGCGAGTCCTGGTTGATCGCGATCAGGTTGGCGTTCTTCAGGATGGTCTGCGTCGCGGAGTTCATGTTCCGGACGTCGTTGCCGGCGATCAGTGGAGACGCCATGATCGCCCACATCGCGAAGTGGCTGCGCATCTCCGTGTCGTTCATGCCGCCGCGGCCGATCTCCATCATGTCGGGATCGTTGAAGCCGCCGGGCCGCGCGTACGAGGCCAGCGGAACCGTCACGTTGATGATGTTCTGGATGCCCATCGGGTAACCGTTGGTCTGGCCGGTGTCCCACGCGTTGGTGATGTCCTCGGTGGTACGCCACATGTTCGCCACGTCGCCCCAGTTGCGCTGCGGGCCGGTCTTGGCGTGGATGCTGTTCGAGTTGATGCTGTAGACGATCGGGCGGCCGGTGGCGGCCAGCGCGTCACGCATCCGGGCGAAGGTGGTCACCTGGTCGTTGATGCTGCCCTCCGGCGAGCACCAGTCGTACTTGAGGAAGTCCACACCCCAGGCGGCGAACTGGCGGGCGTCCTGCGCCTCGTGCCCGCGGCTGCCGGTGGCACCGGGGTAAGAGTTGAAGTACTGCGCGCAGGTCTTGTCGACAGGCACCTGGTAGAGACCGAACTTCAGGCCCCGGGAGTGCAGGTAGTCGCCGAGCGCCTTCATCCCACTCGGGAACCGGCTCGGGTCGCCCTGGAGGTTGCCGGAGCTGTCCCGGTTCGGGTTGAACCAACAGTCGTCGACGACGACGTACTCGTAACCGAGGTCCCGCATCCCGCTGTTGACGATCGCATCCGCTGACTGCCGGATCAGGCCTTCGTTGATGTTGCAACCGAACGAGTTCCACGAATTCCAGCCCATGGGCGGAGTGCGTGCGACCCCGTTGTCAAGTGCCTGCGCCGCAGGGGCGCGGAGGCCGACCAGAGCGCCGGCGACCAGCACTCCGGCCGCTAGTACGCTCCCCCAGCGTCGACCTCGGGTGATGCGGTTCATCGAGCCTCCTTGTCGGTGGCGCCCGCCCGTGACTACGATCCGAGTGCTGGGCCGGAAGTGGGACGCCGATTCTTGTTAGCGTTAACAGAGACGCCCATCATGTTACGGTGAGATTTCACGAGGTTCAATAGCTCCCCGACAGTTGCATCGCTACTTGTCGATGAGGAAACGCCCAGTTCGATTGACCTACGTCTAACCGATCGTGACGGCGCGTATCGCGGCGAGGTGAGCACGGCACCGGGCACCCCCACCGGGCAGCGCCGGTCACGCTGGTGAACGCCGCGTCCGGCGGCCGTCGGCCCGACTGTCAGCGCTGCGGTGGCGCGACGCTCCCCCGGGCAACCAGGGCCGGGGCGATCGTCTGCCGCAAGGCCCCACCGGTGCCCGATTCGATCTGGGTCAGCAGCATCTGTAGGCTCGCCCGCGCCACCGCGTCGAAGTCGGGACGGACGGTGGTCAGCGGCGGGATGAAGTATGCCGCCTCCGGCACATCGTCGAAGCCGACCACGCTGATGTCGTGCGGCACCCGCCGGCCGAACTCGTGCAACGCCCGCAGCACGCCCAGCGCGAGATGGTCGTTGGCGGTGAAGACCGCGGTGACCTCCGGCATCCTCGCCAACATCTGCCCGCACCGGTAACCCGACGCGGCGGACCAGTCCCCCGGCATCAGCGGCGGCGGGTCCACCCCGGCCGTCAGCAGCGCCTCCCGCCAGCCGTCGATCCGGCCGACGCTGTCGAACCAGTCGAACGGCCCCGAGACGTGCCAGACGGTGCGGTGCCCCGCGTCGAGCAGGTGCTGGGTCGCCGCGCGGGCGCCCGCCACCTGGTCGACGGTCACCAACGGCACCGGCCGGCTCGGGTCGCCGTCGACAGTGACAAGCGGGACATCCTGCGGCAGTCGTTCCAGCGCCTCACCCGCCGACTCGACAGGTGCGATGACCACGATGCCGGCGACCCGGTGCGACAGGTGTCGCTCGACGGCGGCCGAGATGGAACGGTGGTCCAGGTTTCGCACGCTGCCGACGCTCACCGCGAAACCCTCTTCGGCGGCGGTCTGTTCCAACGCGGCCAGCATCGACGCCGGGCCGTAGAGCGTGGTGTTCTGTGCGACCACCCCAATGACCTGGGACCGGCCGGTCACCAGGGCACGAGCCGCGCCGTTGGGACGGTAGCCGAGTTCGGCGATCGCCGCCCGCACCCGAAGCCGGGTCTGCTCACGAACGTTGGGGTGCCCGTTGAGCACCCGCGACACCGTCTGATGGGAGACGCCGGCCAGACGAGCGACATCTGTCATCGCGGGACCGTGGACGGCCATTTCACTCTCCCCGCTACGTCTCCGGCCCGCGGCCCGTCGACGTCGACTGGAGCGGCCCGGCCCGATCCCCCTGGCTCAGCCACCACGCCGGTGCTGAATCCCAGGTGACCAGCGCTGAATCGCCGTCAGTCTACGCCAGCAACCGCTTCGAATACGCCACCGCGGTGGCCGGACTGTGGAACGTGCCGAAGCCGCACAACGCTTTTCCCACGCCCGGTATGCGGCCGACCGGCGTGCGGCCGCCGACTGCGCTGGCACGCAAACCTGCTCCACGCTCCTGGACAGAGCGTGGAGCAGGCCAACCGGGAGCCTGACGTGGTGGCGCCGACTGCGCGTGCCGGGCGGGCAGACGCTCGTCGACGCCACCTGTCAAACCGACAGCCGTGTGACGGGCGTCACGGCGTGGTCAGGTCGAATCGGCGGACCGTGACCGCGCCGCCGAGCGCCTGCGTTGCGTGGTTGAAGATGGCGAACCGGTAACCCATGAAGAACTGCCAGTTGTTCGCCAGGGTCAGGGCATTGCCGAACGAGGTGAAGTTGACCCCGTCCGTGCTGTACGAGAAGCGAGCCTGTCGGCCGGATCCCGGTCTGATGTCGGCGTTGGCGCGCAACCAGATCCGGCCACCGGAGACGGCGGTGCTGGCCACCTCGCTGCCGGTGCTCGTGGTGTTCCAACTGCCGTCCATCGTGAGCCCGTTCTGCATGACCAGACGGGTGGACCCGTTGTCCCGCCGGATCCCGATCCACGCTGACGAGTTGCGCAACACCGCCAGGCCGGTGCGGTCACCGTCGCGCATCGTGGAGTAGTCCAACTCGATGGTGGCCGTCGAGGTGGGGCCCTGGATCCGGTGGGTGAGCGTGTTGCGCGCCTTGTACAGGTCGCCGGTGACGGTGGCGGTCTGCAGGTTCAGCCCGTTGTTCACCGACCACTTGCTGTTGTCGGGGTTGTGGTTCCACTCCCACTGCGGTCCTAGGGTGGTGCCGGCGAACGTGTCGGTGCCGGTGAGCGGCTTGACCGCTCGCGGCGGCGCGGGCAGGTTCGGCTTCGGGTACGTGGTGCCCCACGTGCCGTTGACCGTCTGCAGCACGGGCCAGCCGTCGCCGGTCCAGGTGATCGGGGCCATCGCCGGCATCCGACCGCCGGGGTACGCGTCGACGAAGGACATGTAGTACCAGTCGCCGTTCTGGGTCTGCACCAGCCCACCCTGGTGCGGCACGCCGCCACCGGAGATCGGGCCGGGCAGGTTGAGCAGCACCTGCCGCTGCTCGTACGGGCCGAACGGGCCGTTCGTCGACTTCAGCACGTACTGGCCGTTGGCCGGGCGGGTGAGCCAGATGTAGTAGGCGCCGTTGCGCTTGTAGAAGCGCGCACCCTCAAGCGTCCCGATGCTGGACGGCGTCTGGTACACCTGCTGGGCGCGGACCTGGGACTTCCCGTCGGCGGACAGCTGCGCGACGCTGATCGTGCCGTTGCCGTACGCCACGTACATGGTGTCGTTGTCGTCGATCAGCATCCCGGCGTCGTAGTAGCAGTTGGGGATGGTGGTGTGCTTGCTCCAGGTGCCGTCGACGGCGGACGCGGTGTAGATGTGGGTCTGCGCGAAGTCGATGCAGCCGGCCCAGTAGTACGTCCTGTTGCTCGGGCGGTAGTTCAACGTCGACGCCCAGATCCCGTCGACGTACGCGTTGCCGCCGCTCATGTCGTACTTCGAACCGAAGTCGAGCCGGGGCACGGAGTGCCCGGCGTACTCCCAGTTCACCAGGTCGTACGAGCGCAGTACCGGCGCACCCGGTGAGTAGTGCATGGTGGAGGCCGACATGTAGTAGGCGTTGTCCACCCGGATGATGTCGACGTCGGCGAAGTCCTGCCAGACCACCGGGTTCGTGTACGTGCCGTTCGACGGCGGTGGCGTGGTGGTGGGGGGCGGCGTGGTGGGGTTGCTGCCACCATCGACGCGGACCAGTTGCCACTGCTGGTTGGTGCCGTTCCAGTCGTCGTACTGGACGATGTTGCCGCCGTCGGCGGTCGAGGCGCTCTGCACCTCCATCACCTTGTTGCTGTTGCGGTTGGTCAGCCGGACGTAGCCGCTGTCCGAGTCGGTCAACCGGAACTGCTGGTTGGTGCTGTTGTTGTCGGTCCACTGCACGATCGCCCCGCCGTTGGCGGTGGAGAAGCCGGAGACGTCGAGCACCTTGCCCGACAACCTCGACTTGAGCCGGTAGTAGCCGCCGCCGGAGTCGACGAACTGCCACTGCTGCTGGTTGCCGTTGTTGCGCGTCCACTGGGTGATCCGGGCGCCGTCATTCGTGGCCAGGTTGTAGACGTCCACCGCCTTGCCACTGTTGCGGTTCACCAACACGTACCAGGCGCTGGTGTCGACAGTTGCCGCTGACGCGGGCGCCGCGGCCACCGCCGCGGCCGCGCCACCGACCACAAGCACCATAGCGGCGACGGCGAGTCTCGACAGCCACCCGCGCCGTCGTGGCGCACCCCGGGGAACCCGACCGATGGAAAGCATGATCCTCCTCTGCTGACGCGAACCGTGCGGTCTGGGCCGGCGTCCGCGGCACCGGGCGGGGCACCGAGCTGGCCAGGCCCGGCCATGTGATCGCTAACACCGATCGCCCGACCGTCGCGGTGACGAGGTGCCGAAACCGCCGGGTAGGACGCGCACGCGGCCGGACCAGCCAACGACATCGACCATCTTGGCTATAGACTGTGAGCGATAACATGCTGTTAGTCAAGGCGTAACACAACCGCCTCGTGGCCCTGCTGGCGTAGACGCGAACGGGTGGCCCACCCCCGCCCGCAGGCAGGGATGGACCACCCGATGTGTCCGATCGCGGCGAGGGCGTCGCTCAGAAGCCGCGAGCCAGCCGGTAGTAGGCCTGGTTCCAGCGGAGCTCGTCGGCGAAGCGGCGGGGCTCCGTGTCGGCGTCGATGACGACCAGCTCGGTGCGACTCATCTCCGCCAGGTCGTGCAGCTCCTCCACCCCCACCGCCTGCGACAGCACTGTGTGGTGCGGGGCGCCTGCGGTGATCCACGCCTCGGCCGAGACCGGCAGGTCGGGGCGCGGACGCCAGACGGCACGGGCCACCGGCAACCGGCGCAACGGCTGCGGCGGGGCCACCACGTCGATCTCGTTGGCCACCAGCCGGAAACGCTCCCCCATGTCGGAGAGCCCGAGCACCACCGCCGGACCGGGTGCGGCGTCGAACACCAGCCGGACCGGGTCCTCCCGGCCACCGATGCTCAACGGGTGGATCTCCACGTTGGGCACGTCGGCGGCGATCGTCGGGCAGACCTCCAGCATGTGGGCGCCCAGCACCAACTCGTTGCCCGGCGTGAGGTCGTAGGTGTAGTCCTCCATGAACGACGTGCCGCCGTCCACGCCCACCGACATCGCCTTGAGCGTGTGCACCAGGACCGAGGTCTTCCAGTCGCCCTCGCCACCGAAGCCGTAGCCGTCGGCCATCAGCCGCTGCACCGCGATGCCCGGCAGCTGACGCAGGCCGCCGAGGTCCTCGAAGTTGGTGGTGAAGGCCCGGAACCCGCCCGCGTCCAGGAACGCGCGCATGCCCAACTCCAGGCGGGCCGCGTACCGCAGGGAGTCGTGCCGCTCGCCCCCGGACAGCAGGTCACCGACGATCCGGTAGGTGGCCTCGTACTCCTTGACCAGCTCGTTCACCTGCGCGTCGGTGACCTGGCCGACCACCTCGACCAGGTCGTTGACGCCGTAGGTGTTCACCGACACCCCGAACCGCAGCTCCGCCTCGACCTTGTCGCCCTCGGTCACCGCCACGTCGCGCATGTTGTCGCCGAAGCGGGCCAGCCGCAGCGACCGCATCGCCGACCAGCCGATCGCGGCGCGGGCCCACGCCCCGACCCGGGCCGACACCCGCGGGTCGCTGACGTGCCCGGCCACCGTCTTGCGGGCCACGCCGAGGCGGGTCTGGATGTACCCGAACTCACGGTCGCCGTGGGCGGCCTGGTTCAGGTTCATGAAGTCCATGTCGATGTCGTTCCACGGCAGCACGACGTTCGCCTGCGTGTGCAGGTGCAGCAGCGGCGTCTGCAACGCGTCCAGACCGGAAATCCACATCTTCGCCGGCGAGAAGGTGTGCATCCAGGCGATGACCCCGACGGCACCCTGGGCGGCGGCCTCCCGACAGACCTGCAGGATCTCACCGCTGTTGGTCAGGACGGGCTTCCAGACCACCCGGGCGGGAATCTGCGGCGAGTCGTCGAGCGCGGCCGCGATCTGGCGAGACTGCTCGGCGACCTGCCGGAGCGTCTCCTCGCCGTACATGCCTTGGCTGCCGGTGAGGAACCAGATCTCGGGTTCGGTGTGTGGTGCCATGGGGTTGCCTTCCGCGAGAGGAACTGTCACTTGTAACGGATTCCGATGAGGCGCTGGAGGAGGATGAACGCGAAGAGCAGGCCGCCGATCACGATCTTGGTCCACCAGGAGTTGAGGCTCCCATCGAAGGTGATGAGGGTCTGGATCACGCCCAGGACCAGCACGCCCAGCACCGTTCCGAAGACGTAACCCGCGCCCCCGGTGAGCACGGTGCCACCGATGACGACGGCGGCGATGACGTCGAGCTCCATGCCGACGGCGATCAGTGGCGCACCGGAGAGGGTGTAGAAGGACAGCAGGATCCCACCGATCGCGGAGCACAGGCCGCTGATCGTGTAGACGGCGATCCGGGTCCGCCCCACCGGCAGGCCCATCAGCAGGGCCGACTGGGGGTTGCCGCCGATGGCGTACACGTTGCGGCCCAGCCGGGTGTAGGCCAGCACGTACGCGGCGATGGCGAGCACGACGAACGCGATGAGCACGCTTATCGAGACGAAGTTGCCCCGGGGATCGCCGATGCGCTCCTGCGACATCCTGGTCCAGAACCCGTCGGTGATCGGAATGGACGAGCCGGAGATCAACGTGCACATGCCCCGGGCGAAGAACATCCCGGCGAGCGTGACGATGAACGGCTGGATCTCGAAGAAGTGGATGGCGCAGCCCATCAGCAGGCCGAGGGTCGGGCCGATGAGCAGGGCGATCACGAGCACCAGCGCCGCGGGCAGGCCCTCCTGCAGGAGCCAGGCCGACACCATCGCCGTCATCGCCACGACGGAACCGACCGACAGGTCGATGCCGCCGGTGAGGATCACGAAGGTCATCCCGATCGCGACCACGAGCAGGAAGCCGTTGTCGATGAAGACGTTGAAGATGACCTGCACGTTGGAGAACGCCGTGTACTGCGACACCCCGATGCCGTACATCACCAGCAGCAGGGCGAGCGTCGCCAGGACCGGGATCTGCTTCCTCGGCAGCCGGAACCGGTTACGACCGGCGGTAAGCGTTCCAGTGGTCATGCCGGCACCTGCTCCTTCGGCTTGTCGGCGATGGCGGCGGCCGGTGACGCGCTGCGCCTGCGGCGGGTGAACCGGGCCCGGAAGGCCGGTGCCTGGATGAGGCAGACGGCGATCACGACGACCGCCTTGAACAGCAGCGCGGTCTGCGGCGAGATGTCCATGGCGTACACCGTGGTGGTCAGGGTCTGGATGATCAGCGCACCGATGATGGTGCCGCTGAGGAAGAACCGACCGCCCGCGAGGGACGTGCCACCGATGACCACCGCGAGAATGGCGTCCAACTCCACCCAGAGGCCGGCGGCGTTACCGTCGGCACTGGAGACGTTCGCCGTCATCATGAACCCGGCGATCGCGGCGCACGCGGCGCTGATCACGTACACGAGGAAGATGACCCGGCCGGACCGGATGCCGGCGAGGCGACTCGCCACCGCGTTACCGCCCACCGACTCGACGATCATGCCGAGCGCGGTGCGGCGGGTGAACGCGGCCACGAGCAGGGCCGCGGCGAGGGCGATGAAGATGGCAAGCGGCAGGGTCAGCGCGTGACCCAGCCCGATCGCCCGGTACGGCTCGGAGTTGATGGTGATGATCTGGCCCTCGGTGATCAGCTGGGCGAGGCCCCGGCCGGCCACCATCAGGATCAGGGTGGCGATGATCGGCTGGATGCCGATCACGGCCACCAGCACGCCGTTCCAGGCGCCGAGCACGAGCGAGACGCCGAGCGCCAACGCGAGGGCGGTCAGCACCACGCCGAGGCTGTTCTGGTCGGGCTGCTTGCTGATGTACATGCAGGCGATCGCGCCGCTGATCGCGCAGAGTGAGCCGACCGACAGGTCGATGCCGCCGGTGGAGATGACAAGGGTCATCCCCAGCGCGACAAGGATCAACGGTGCGCTCAGCCGCAGGATGTCGATCGGCGTGCCGTACAGGTGCCCGTCCTTCAGCTCGATGGACAGGAACCCGGGCCGGTAGATCGTGTTCGCGGCGAGCATCACGATCAGCACGGCGGCGGGCCAGAACAGCCGGTGACCGGTGACCGTCCGGTAGCGGCTCATTGTGTCGTTCATCGGTCTGCCTCCTCGCGGTGGGATCCACTCGCGATGGTCTGCATGATGCGGTCGGCGTCGAGGCTGTCGTCGTTCGCGAGCTGCGCGACCATCTGCCGGTCCCGCATCACCGCCACCTTGTGACTGAGCCGCAGCACCTCCTCCAACTCGGCGGAGATGAACAGCACCGCCATGCCACCGTCGGAGAGCTGCGTCACGAGTTTCTGGATCTCGGTCTTCGCGCCGATGTCGATGCCCCGGGTCGGCTCGTCGAGGATCAACAGTCGAGGCTCGGTAATCAACCACCGGGCCAGGAGAACCTTCTGCTGGTTGCCACCGGAGAGGTTGCGGACCGGCACCTCCGGGTCCGCGGGCCGGATGTTGAGCGCCTTGACGTACTTGTCGACAAGCTCGTCCTGACGACGACGCGGAATGGGTCGCAGCCAGCCGCGGGCCGCCTGCATGGCGAGGATCATGTTCTCGCGGACCGACAGGTCGGCGACGATGCCTTCCGCCCGGCGGTTCTCCGAGCAGAAGCCGACGCCGTGGTCGATGGCCTGCGCGGGGGTCCGCAGGCTGCTGGACGTGCCGTCGATGGCCACCTGACCGCCGTCGGTTTTGTCGGCGCCGAACAACAACCGCGCGACTTCGGTACGCCCCGAGCCCAGCAGGCCGGCCAGGCCCACCACCTCGCCGGCGTGGATGGTGAGGCTGAACGGCTCGACCGCGCCCGAGCGACCGAAGTTCGACACCGCCACCAGGGGGGTGCCCTCCTCCAGCGCGGCCAGGTCCCGCCGGGAGTGCTCCTCGATGCCCTCGAGCACGTCGAGTTCCTTGCCGATCATCTTCTCGACGAGGGAGAGCTGGGGCAGCTCGGCGGTCAGGTACTCGCCGACGAGCCCACCGTTGCGCAGCACGGTGATGCGGTCCGCGATCTCGTAGACCTGGTCGAGGAAGTGCGTCACGAACAGGATCGCGATGCCCTCGTCGCGCAGTTGCCGCATGATGCGGAACAACTGCGCCACCTCGCCGGCGTCGAGGCTGGACGTCGGCTCGTCCAGGATCAGCACCCGGGCCTTGATGTCGATCGCGCGGGCGATGGCGACCATCTGCTGGATCGCCAGCGAGTACGAGCCGAGCGGCGCGCTGACGTCGAGGTCGAGGTCGAGGCGGGCCAACAGGGCCCGGGCGCGCCGGCGCACCTCACCCCAGCGGACGGCGCCCAGCAGCCGGGGCTCCCGGCCGATGAAGATGTTCTCCGCCACCGAGAGGTTGGTGCAGAGGTTGACCTCCTGGAACACGGTGCTCACGCCGGCCGCGGTCGCCTGCATCGGCCCGCTGAAGGACACCGGCTCGCCGTCCAGCGTGACGGCGCCGTCGTCGGTGTCGTAGACGCCGGTCAGCACCTTGATGAGTGTCGACTTGCCGGCGCCGTTCTCGCCCATCAGGGCGTGCACCTCGCCGGGAAAAAGCCGGAAGTTGACGTCGTGGAGTGCGCGCACCCCGGGAAAGGACTTGCTGATCCCGGTCATCGTCAGGACCGGACGGCTATCCGTCATCCCATCAGACCTCTTCTGGGGGTTGTCGACGCGGAAGGGCCGCTGCGCTCCCACCGCGCCCGCCCGGCCGCCCCTGCGGGCGGCTCGGGCGGGCGTGGCGCGGGTCATCGCGGGTCATGCCCGGTCCGTTCGGGTTTATGGGGCGACGAGGCGGGGCCGCCACGCGAGCGCGGCGGCCCCCCGACGTCGATCAGTACTTGCGGTTGGGCAGAGCCTCCTTGGCCTGCTCCTGGGTGAAGGTGGTCTCCTGGGTCTCGATCCGAGCCGGCACCGTCTCACCCGCGTGGACCTTCTTGGCCAGGTCCATCAGCTGCGGGCCGAGCAGCGGGCTGCACTCCGCGATGAAGTTGAACTTCCCGTCGGCGAGGGCCTGCATCCCATCCTTGACGGCGTCGACAGTGATGATGGTGATGTCCTTGCCCGGCGTCTTGCCGGCGGCGGTGATCGCCTCGAGCGCGCCCAGACCCATGTCGTCGTTGTGCGCGAACAGCACGTCGATCTTCGGGTTGGCCTTGAGGAACTGCTCCATCACCTGCTTGCCACCGGCGCGGGTGAAGTCACCCGGCTGGGAGGCGATGATCTTCAGGTTCGGGTTGGCGGCGATCGCCTCGCCGAAGCCCTTCTTGCGGTCGTTCGCCGGCGCCGCACCGGTGTTGCCCTGCAGCTCGACGATGTTCACCGGACCGGTGGCGGACTTCTTCTGCTCGACCAGCCACTCACCGGCGAGCCGGCCCTCCTTGACGAAGTCCGAGCCGAGGAACGTCTTGTACAGGCTCTTGTCCGCCGAGTCGACCGAGCGGTCGGTCAGGATGACCGGGATGCCGGCGTCCTTGGCCTCCTTGAGGACGGTGTCCCAACCGGATTCCACCACCGGCGAGAAGGCGATGACGTCCACCTTCTGCTGGATGTAGTTGCGGATCGCCTTGATCTGGTTTTCCTGCTTCTGCTGCGCGTCGTCGAACTTCAGCTCGATGCCGGCCTCGGCGGCCGACTCCTTGATCGAGGTGGTGTTCGCGGTACGCCAACCGCTCTCCGCGCCGACCTGCGAGAAGCCCATCGTGATCTTGCCGTCGTCCTTGGCGTCGCCGCCGCCGGTGTCGCTGTTGCCGCAGGCCGCCATGCTGCCGACGAGCAGCACACTGGCGAGAACCGTGGCAGCGCGCCACGGAGCGGAGTGCATTCGCATCTTTCGCATCGAATCTCCTTGGCTCGGTGTGGTGGGGAACCGCGCCAACCGCCGATGTGCAAGGAGCGGCGTACGCGGGTGTTGCGTGCTGCTACTTCGGGGTGGTGCAGACCGGCGGGTCGGAGGTGGCCGCAGAGGGTCAGGAACCCGCCGGTGGGACTGGTTGTTGACCGTAGACGTTCTGGTAGCGGTCATGAAGGGCGTCGATGTCGGCCGGCGCGATCGGCACCGGCTGCCCGAGTGCGCGGGCCAGGTGCGCGGTACGAGCCACGTCCTCACACATCACCGCGGCCTTGACCGCCGCGCGGGCGTCACGGCCGATGGTGAAGACACCGTGATTGCGCATCAGCACCGCTGGTGAGCGGTGGCCGGCGAGCGTGCTGACGATGCCCTTGCCGATGTCGTCGCCGCCGATCAGGGCGAACGGACCCACCGGGATCTCCCCACCGAACTCGTCGGCCTGGGCGGTGAGATAGCAGGGGATCGACTCCCCCCGCGCCGCCCAGGCGGTGGCGTACGAGCTGTGGGTGTGCACGACCCCACCGACCTCGGGCATGGACCGGTAGACGTACGCGTGGGCGGCGGTGTCGCTGGACGGGGCGAACTCGCCCTCCACGAGGACACCGTCGAGGTCACACACCACCATCGTGTCCGCCGTCAGCTCGTCGTAGCCCACGCCGCTCGGCTTGATCACCATGAGGTTCCGGCCGGGCACCCGGGCGGAGACGTTGCCGGCCGTCCAGGCGACCAGGTGGTACCGGGTGAGTTCGGCGTGCAGGCGGGCAACCGTCTCGCGCAGCTCGCTGAGTGCGGTCACGCGACCACCTCCAGCGCGGCCTCCTGCGTGGCCGCGGCGGTCTCGACAGCCGCGTTACGGATCGCCCGCAGGCGGAGCATGACGTCGTTGCCGCCGCGTCCGAAGTGGTCGTGCAGCGTCCGGTACTCCGCGTAGAGGGCGTCGTAGGCGCGCGCCCGGTCCGGGTCCGGACGGTAGACCGCCTCGTGCACCCGGCCCATCGCCTGCGACGCTTCGTGGATCGACGGGAACTCACCGGCGGCGACGGCGGCATGGATCGCCGACCCGAGCGCCGGCCCCTGCGCGGACGCGATGATGTTCAGCGGTCGCCGGGTCACGTCGGCGTAGATCTGCATCAGCAGCGCGTTGTTGGTGAGGCCACCGGCGATCACCAGGTCGTTCACTGCCACACCGGCGTCGACGAACGCCTCGATGATCATGCGCGTGCCGAAGGCGGTCGACTCCAGCAGCGCCCGGTAGATGTCCTGCGGCCGGGTGGCCAGGGTCATTCCGACGATCATCCCGCTGAGGTCGTGGTTGACGAGCAGCGAGCGGTTGCCGTTCCACCAGTCGAGCGCGATCAGCCCGTGCCCGCCGACCGGCTGGCTCGCGGCCAGCTCGGTGAGCTGTTCGTGCGAGTCGATGCCGGCCGGGGCGGCGTGCTTGACGAACCAGCCGAAGATGTCGCCGACACCGCTCTGCCCGGCCTCGTAACCCCACGCGCCGGGGCTGATGCCGCCGTCCACGACACCGCACATCCCGGCCACCTCGGCGACCTGCGCGCCGTTGACGACGTGGCAGGTCGAGGTGCCCATGATCGCGACGAGCCGACCGGGCTCCACCGCCTGCGCGGACGCCGCGGTGACGTGCGCGTCGACGTTGCCGACGGCCACCGCGATCCCCTCCGGCAGGCCGGTCCAGGCGGCGGCCTGGGCGGTGAGCGCGCCGGCCCGCGCGCCGAGCGGCAGCAACGGACCGTCGAGCTTGGTCACGAAGTCGCCGAAGTCGGGGTTGAGCGCGGTCAGGAAGCTCTCGGACGGGTACTTGCCGTCCTGGAGGATGCCCTTGTATCCGGCGGTGCAGACGTTACGGGTCTCGGTGCCGCAGAGCTGCCAGACGATCCAGTCGGCCGCCTCGACGAAGCGCTCGGCCCGGTCGTAGACCTCGGGATCCTCCTCGAGGATCTGCAGGCCCTTGGCGTACTGCCACTCGGCGGAGATCTTGCCGCCGTAGCGGCCGATCCACGGCTCGGCCCGCTCGTGGGCCAGCGCGTTGATCCGGTCGGCGTGCGGCTGCGCGGCGTGGTGCTTCCACAGCTTGACCCAGGCGTGCGGCCGGTCGCGCAACTCGGGCGTCTCACACAGTGGGGTGCCGTCGGCAAGCGTGGGCAGCACCGTGCAGGCGGTGAAGTCGATGCCGATGCCGACCACCGCGGCGGGATCCACCCCCGCGGCGGACACCGCCGCCGGGACAGCGCGACGCAGCACCTCGCGGTAGTCGTCCGGGTTCTGCAGAGCCCAGTCCGGGGGCAGCGCTCGGCCTCCCGGAAGTGCCGTGCTGATCACACCGTCGCCGTACTCGTGCACCGCGGTCCCCAGCTCGGCACCATCGCCGACACGGACCACCAGAGCTCGCCCGGACAGGGTGCCGAAGTCGACACCGACGACGTAGCGGTCGTCAGCTCCGTCCACACGGTTCATGTTCACCTCCACCGTTAACGGGGATAGTGTTAACGCTCACATCCAGCCTCGTCAAGACATCCAGGCGCAACAGCTCCGTAACGGAACGGGGAAGCCCGACCGACTCGGGCGCGTCGTCGGCGGACCCCCACAAAGCACGCGAATCCGATGTCTTCCGCCGAACGGGCACTCGGGACGGGGGGCGCCGAACGAACCCGACGCCGACCGGACGCCGCTCGGTCGGCGGGGCGACAGGTATCGCACCTCCCCCACCACGAGCCACCCGCCAGCCGGCAACGCGGGACCGAGCCGGAATGATGTTGGCGATAACATCACCGGGGCGTCGCGCCCCGTTGATCAGACCCGCAGCCCGGCCACCGGCCGGCGCGATGGCGCACCGGCGAGCGCCCCGGCGGACGACGGGCTCACCTCGCGGCCCCACACCGGGCCGGTGTTATCGATAACATTCGACAGTTGGTCGATGCCTGGGCAGCCCGCGCGACGCCGTCGGCCGCGCGACAGGGACAGCCGGCGGCTCGGCCTGGTGGGCCGAGCCGCCGGCTGTCCGTCGCGATGGCGGACGTCGAGCCGGTGCCGGGGTCAGGTGACCCGACCGCGGTTGTACCGGGCCCTGGCCCAGCAGAAGCAACCCACGCTGATGACGACGCACCAGATGACCGCGATGACTCCGTTGGCGCCGATCCCGGTGCCGAAGAGCAGGCCGCGCAGGGTCTCCATGACGGGCGTGAAGGGCTGGTAGTCGGCGAACACCCGCACCGGCGCCGGCATGGAGTCGGTGGGGACGAACCCGCTGCCGAGGAACGGCAGCAGAATCAGCGGCATGGGGAGGTTGCTGGCCGTCTCGACACTGTCACTGACCAGGCCGAGCGCAACCGACAGCCAGGTGAGCGCAAAGGTGATCATGGCGAGGACGCCGATCACCGCGAGCCACTCGACCGGGTTGGCGGTGGGACGGAATCCGACGAGCAGCGCCACACCGGTGACGGCCGCGAGGCTGATCATGGTCTGGACCAGGCTGCCCAGTACGTGACCCGTCAGCACCGACGGTCGGAAGATCGCCATTGTCCGGAACCGGGCGATGATGCCCTCGGTCATGTCCATCGCCACCGAGATGGCGGTGCCCTGGGCCGCGCTGACCACAGTGATGAGCAGGATGCCGGGGGTGACGTAGTTGGCGTACTGGGCGCGGTCGCCGGTCGGCCCGAGGCCGGCGCCGAGCGTGCCGCCGAAGACGTAGACGAAGAGCAGCAGGATGATGATCGGAATGCCGATGAGCAGGAAGGTCATCGACGGGTACCGCCGCATGTGCAGCAGGTTGCGCCGCAACATGGTGCTCGAATCGCGGACGGCGAGAGAGAGGGTGCTCATCGCGCGGTGGCCCTTTCCTGGTCGGGTCGGCCGGTCCGGGAGTCCGGTTGACCGGTGAGGGTGAGGAAGACGTCATCGAGGTCGGGGGTGTGTACGGAGAGCCCGGCCACGCTTATCGAGGCGCTGTCGAGGTGGTCGAGAAGCGAGCGCAGCGACCCGACCTCACCGTCGCTCGGCACCTGGAGGGTGAGCGCCGCGTCATCCCGCCTGCCGGAGGCGAACGTACGGGCCGCCGAGTCGAGACCGTCCTGGTCGGCGAACTGCAACAGCACATGGCCACCCGGAATGAGCCGCTTGAGTTCGCGCGGGGTGCCCTCGGCGATCAGCCGACCATGGTCGAGGAACGCGACGCGGTCGGCGAGATGATCGGCCTCCTCCAGGTACTGGGTGGTGAGCAGGATGGTGACGCCCTCGGCGGCGAGCGCGCGGATGATGTGCCACATGGCCCGACGACTGCGCGGGTCGAGGCCGGTGGTCGGCTCGTCGAGGAAGATCACGCGGGGCGCACCGACAAGGGTCATCGCGAGGTCGAGCCGCCGCCGCATGCCCCCCGAGTACGTCGACACCGGCTTGCCGGCCGCCTCGGTCAGGTCGAACTGGTCGAGCAGTTCGGTGATCCGTCGCCGACCGGCAGCCCTGTCCAGGTGGCACAGGTCGGCCATCAGGTTGAGGTTCTCCCTACCGGTGAGCAGGTTGTCGACGGCGGAGAACTGGCCGGTGACGCCGATCAGTCCGCGTACCGCGTCGGGCGCTCGGGTCAGGTCGTGGCCGAAGACGCGGGCGGCACCGCCGTCGGCGTTGATCAGTGTGGAGAGAATCTGCACTGTGGTGGTCTTGCCGGCGCCGTTGGGGCCGAGCAGGGCGAAGATCGTCCCCTCGGTGATCAGCAGGTCGATGCCGTCCAGCACTACCTTGTCACCGTAGGACTTCCGCAGGCCGGTGGCGACGATTGCGGGCTTCGTGGAGCTGGTCATGGTCTCCTCTTTTGCGGGTCGCGGTGCGAACAGGTCAGGCGCGGCGGATCATGATGTCGCCGTAGGAGGTGTTCGCCCGGACCTCGACCGTCTCGTCGGTCTCCGCGGGACCGTCGGTCGTCTCCAGGGCGTTGTGCACGCGGCCGTGTTTGGAACTGACGTCAAGCCAGGCGGCGGTCCCGCGCCGGATGCCGACCTCGATGGCGCCGTACGAGGTGTTCAGCTCGATCGCCCCCCGGACGACCTCTCCCAGCCGGACGTTGCCGTAGGCGGTGCGGGCCGTCACCGAGGCCAGCGGCGCGTCGAGGGTGATGTCGCCGTACGCGGTGTTGACCCGGACGTCGCCGCCGCTGCGGCCGATCCAGCAGTCACCGGAGGAGTTCTTGATCTCGGCGGAGCCGTCGACGGCACCGAGGCGTACCTTGCCGGACGAGGCCTTCACCCGGGCCGAGCCGACGACCCGCTCCACCGCCACCTCGCCGTGACTGCTGTCGATGTCCAGCGGCCCGGTCTCGTCGAGCCGGATCCCGCTCCCGGTCTTGATCCGGCACTCGCCCAGCCGGCCCTCGCAGCGGAACGCCGCCCAGGACGACTCGGCGTGCACCCGCGACCCGGCCGGCAGCTCGATCAGCACGTCCACCGACGGCCCCGGACCGAAGCCGTAGCGGCGCCACGTCTTCGCCACCCTGATCAGTAGTTGTCCCCCCGCGTACTGGACGGTGGTCTGGTCCGCGGTGCTCACGTCGGCCTTGCTCGACGGGTCGCGGGGCCGCACCGTCACCACCGTGTCGGTGCGGTCGGTCGCTTTGATCCAGACATCTCCCACGGGCAGCTCGACCCGCGCGGCGATGGGTTCTGGCGTTTCGAAAACAGGCATGGTGGTCTCCCGGAAGGTGGTCGGTGACTGTCGCCGCTGGTCAGCGGCGCGAGAACTGCGGGGTACGGAGAGTCAGCGGGCCCAGCCGGTGATGTGCTGGCCGGAGCGCGACTCCACCCGCCGGGGCGGCCGATGCTGCGTCTCGCCGGCGCTCACCGCACCGGCGACGGCGCGCACCAACCAGGCGTTCACCGAGAGCCCGGCGCGCCCGGCGGCCTCCTCGACGCTGGCCTTGAGGTGGTCGGGGAGTCGGAGGTTGATCCGTGAGGTGCCGCCCTCCTCCCCCTCCGGTGCGGGGGCCGGCGCGGCGAGCGTCGGCGGGCCGCTGACCTCGCGCACCTCGTCGACGGGCGGGCTGGCCGGCGTCACCACGAAGTCCGGCTCGCGCCCGCGCAACCGGACGTGCACCGAACCCGGCGCGAGATCGCGGGTGATCTCGTCGGCGGCGTCGGACAGGGCTTCGAGCAGGGTGAGACGGGTCGCCGCCTCCAACTGTGTGAAGAGTCGCTCGGCCAACAGCCGGGCCTCGGGGTCGACCCCCTCCGCGGCCACGGCGAACTCGTCTCGCAGGTTCTCTACGTACGACCTCAGCTCCATGGCACCATCATGGCACCACTTTGGCTCAGCATGCAACAGTCTTGGCTCAGGATGGTGCCGAGAATCAGTCCCGCTGCGGCAGTTCGGCCGCTTCCAGGTCGCCGAACATGCCCCGGACCAGGTGATTCGCCTCCTCCTGGGTGAGTCCGGTGGCCACCAGCAGGTCGCTGACGGTTGTTCGGATCTGCGCCACCACGACCGCCCCGGAGAAGCCAACCCCCTCCCGGTAGGCGTGACCGGCAGCCCGGACCGCCCGCAGCGCCTGCTCGCGGGCCCGGTTCGGCTCGACCGCGGCGGCGAACTGCCGCTTGAGCAGTCGGACGGCCTCGGCGAGATCGGCCACCGCCCCCGGCAGTGCGTCCGGGACCGGTTCGCCGTCCTCGATGAGCGTCACCGCCCGGCGGATCAACGTTCCGCTGTTACGCATCGCCCGGTCGATCGGCTCCGCCGCCTGGGCGTACTGGCTCACCGGACCGCGCCGTTCGTGCCAATGCAGCGGCGACAGGGCACTGGTCTCCCGGGCGCCCTGGGTCGCCTCGACGAACGCCTGCAACTGGCCCTTGTTCTGGCGCAGTTCGCCGCGGGCGGTGCGGGCCCGATCAGCGTCCCGCTCGGCCAGCGCGCCGGCGGTCGCGTCGAGTTGGGTGACGAGCAGATCCAACGCCGGCCGCGCGGCCCGGTTGAGCACCCGCAGCGGGTTCAGCGGCAGCAGCACCGTGGTGACCAGCAGCGCCATGCCGCCCCCGATCAGCGCGTCCACGAACCGAGGGATCTCCAGATCACGCACGGACGGACTGAGCGTGGCGATCAGCACGGCCGTCGCCCCGGCCTGGACGACCACCGCCGCACTGCCCACGAGGAACAACGCGACAACGATCGCGAGCACGACGATCAGGGCGAGCTGCCACCACCCGGTGCCGATCACCAGCAGCAGCAGGTCACCGATCAGCACCCCGACGGTGACCCCGATGATCAGCTCGACGGTCCGGCGGAGCCGCTGGCCGACGGACGCGGCGAGAGTCGAGACCGCGGAGATCGGAGCGAAGACCGGCTGCGACACGTGGAGCAGTTCGTGCGCCACAAACCATGCGAGCGCCGCGGCCAGGCCGGCCTGCAGGGCGAGACCGCCGATGGCCCGGACCCGACGTAACCGGTCGCGCAGCGTGCGCACCGCACGCGCCGAAAGCCGGGCCACCATCGGAGCGCGGCCGTCCGCTCCGTGCCGACCGGCTGCGACCATGGCGGCACCTACCCCGCCAGCGCCCGCCCAATCCCCCACTCCGGTGCGTCGACACCCCAGCGGAGCGTGCGGTAAGCGGCGACGCGATTGAGGCCGCCCGGTTCGGGTAGACCGCGCTCTGCCGCCGTCCGGGTGCCGACCCCGGCGCGGTGCTGGCAGGGCTGGCCCCGGGTCGAACGTGTGCCATGGGGCTGCCGAGACGCCTCGGGGGACATTCGGATGGATCAGCGCGGTTGAGCGGGCCACACAGCACCTGCGGCATCGTGGAGCTGCGGGTGCACGGAGTCTCCGGCGCGAACGCCGAAGAGGTGCTGGGCCTGCGGCAGACCGCACAGGTGGCGGGTGACCGCAGCGGAGGCTTCTACCGGCCGCGCCCCCGGTGTACGGACGCCACCGGCGCGCACGGGGTGACGCTTGAGGCGTACCGCTGGGGTGACCTGCCCTCCGGGACCGTGGCCCGCGCCCTGGGGCTGGTCTTCCTGCTGCCCTTCATGCTCGTCAACGTGGCGATCTGGATGCGTCCCGCGAACTCCGGTTCGGAGGCGACGGTCAGGTCGCTGTGCCGGGTGCTGGCGCTCACGCTCACCGTGCTCTACGTGCTCGCCATCGCCGGCGTCGCCCTGGACCTCGTCGGCTGGAAGTGTCTGAACTCGGCGAACTGCCTCGCCGGACGCAGCTGGCTGTCCTGGTTGAGCGGGCGGCCGGTCGGGCTGCGACTGGCGGTGCTCGCGCTGGTCCCGGCCGCCGCGATCGGCCTGATCTGGCGAATCAGCAGCCGCCCGGGTCGGACGTTCGAGGCGTTTCGCGCACCCGAGCGGGTAGCCGGGCACCGGCTCGGCGCTGTCGGTCAGTGGGACGCCGAGCCGCTCGTCGGGCGGCTGCGCTCGATCCACGTCGCCGCCGCGTTCGCGACGCTCGACCTCACCCTGCTGCTGGCCCGGGTCGCCACCGGTGCCACCGCCATCGGCGTCGCGTTGACGGTGGCCACCGTGCTGGTCCTGGCCGCCTGCGTGGGATCGCTCTGCACTCCCCCGCTGATCGACCAGGCCGCCACCGATCGGCGACTCGACGGCATCACCCACGCGCTGCGGTCCACCGCCATCGTCCTGACCGTGCTCGTGGTGGCCCACGTGCTGGCCAGCCCGCAGCCGTGGGACGGACGCCGCGAGCTGCCCGGCTACGACACGACCCTGGCCGGCCTGTTCGTCACGCAGACGACAGTGCTGGCCATCCTGGGTGTGGTGCTGCTGCGGCTGCGGGACCGGCGGGGTGCGACGCCACTGTTCGGGCTGGGCGGGCTCGCGATCGCGGCCGCCGGGATCAGCGTGGCGGTGGCGTACTCCGCCGAGGCGGTCTACCGGGCCGCGGACTTCCTCGACCGGGATTTGCCGACCGGTGCGGGCATCGCCGCCGGCCCACCCCGCGCGTACACCTGGGTGATCTTCGGTTTCCTCCGCGCGATCCTGATCACGGTGGTCGTCGCCGGCCTGGTCGCGGTGATCTCCCGCCGCAAGCGGCGTCGCGACGCCGCGACGATCGTCGCCAACGACTACCCGAACGCCCCGGCGGAGGCCAGGAACCGACTGCGGCAGGTCCGCGACGCGATTGCCCGCGCTCGGTTCACCGAGAAACTGGTGCCGCTCGCGGTGCTCTTCGGCTGCCTCGCCGGACTGGCCACGGCCACCACCACCATCGGCCTGCTGGGACAGTTCCCGGGCGACGTCGTGGAGCGAAACGCCGGGTTGCCGGCGGACGCGGTCACCTTCGCCATCGCGTTCGGCAGTTGGCTGATCGCCGCGATCATCCTCGGCCTGATCATCGGCAGCATCTTCGCCTACCGGACCATCCCGTTCCGCCGGCACGTCGGCGTGCTCTGGGACCTCGGCACGTTCTGGCCCCGAGCCGCCCACCCCTTCGCACCACCCTGCTACGCCGAACGCGCCGTACCCGAGCTGACCCGCCGGATCACGTACCTCGTCGAGAGCGGCAACGCCGTGCTGCTCACCGGGCACAGCCACGGTTCGGTGCTGCTCGCCGCAGCGGTGCTCCAACTGCCTCCGGAGGTCGGCAGCCGGGTCGCCCTACTCACCCACGGTTCACCGCTGCGTCGCCTCTACGCGCGGCTCTTCCCCGCCTACATCGACGACGCGGTACTGCGGGACATCGGCCACCGGGTCGGTTGGCGCTGGGTGAACCTGTGGCGCGACACCGACCCGATCGGCGGCTGGGTCTTCTCCGCCCACCGGTCACCCCGGACGGCGCCGAGCAGCGACCCGGCAGCGGCGGTGGACCGTCGACAACGCGATCCCCGCGACGTGGTGACCCCGCCCAGCGACAGCGTCCCCCCTCCCATCCACGGACACTGGCCGGACGAGGCGGACGAGGCGTTCACCGAGGTGGTGCGGGAGTTGGTGCGGCGCCTCGAGGGGCAGGCGGAACCACCCGAATAGCGGGCCGGGTCACCCGGGGCGGGTCGCCCGGGCACGCCAGTCGTCGAGGCGCGTGCCGGCGATGCGGGCGCCGTCGCCGGGGACCAACGAGCGTTCGCCGAGCGTGGCACCGAAATAGCGGGCGCCCGGGTCGGCCACCACCGAGCGGGGATCCTGCTGGGACGCGAGGATGGATCGGCCCAGTTCGTCGAGGCGGAACTGCTCCGGGCCAGCGATCTCGACCACCGCGTTCGTGGGAGCACCGACCACTACCTCGGCCACCCCGGCCGCGACGTCGTCCGCTGCCATCGGCTGGATGAGGACCGGCGCGAGGTGCACGGTGTCGCCATCCGTGGCGGCGTCGATGATCCCCTGGAGAAATTCGAAGAACTGCGTGGCGTGCACGACGGAGTACGGGATCCCGGCCGCGACGACCAGTTTCTCCTGGGCGACCTTCGCCCGCATGTACCCGCTGTCCGGGATCCGGTCGCAACCCACGATCGAGAGCACCACGTAGTGGCCGACCCCGGCCGCCGCCGCGGCGGCGAGGAGATTGCGGGTGGACGTCTCGAAGAACTCCAGCACGGCGTCGTCCTCGAACGACGGCGAATTCGACACGTCGACCACGACATCCGCACCGGCGAGCACCTCGGCCACCCCCTCGCCGGTAAGGGTGTTGACGCCGGTCTTCGGCGACGCCGGCACCGCCTCGTGCCCCTGGGCACCGAGACTGTCCACGAGCTTGGTGCCGATGAGGCCACTGCCGCCGATGACGACGATCTTCATGGTCGAACACGTCCTGTCTGCGCTGGGTTGCACCGTGCTGACAACCAGTAAGACGGAAAGCGTGCGCCGATGTAGGACAATCGCCGGAGATACGGTCCGACGAGATCTGGAGGTCGACATGACTGCGGTGTCCCATCCGGTCTTCGCCCGGGTGTACGAGAAGCTCAGCGTCGCCATGGACCGTGCCGGCACCGCGGAGTTCCGCCGGGACCTGGTCGCCGGGCTGTCCGGCCGGGTGATCGAGATCGGGGCGGGCAACGGCCTGCTGTTCGCCCACTATCCACCCGGGGTGACCGAGGTCCTCGCGGTCGAGCCGGAACGTCGACTGCGCGCCGCCGCCGAGCGGGCGGCACCGGACGCGCCGGTACCGGTCACCGTCGTCGACGGTCTGGCCGACGCCCTGCCCGCGGGCGACGGCGAGTTCGACGCTGCTGTCGTCGCGCTGGTGCTGTGCACAGTGCCGGATCAGGCGAGCGCGCTCGCGGAGGTGAGCCGGGTGCTGCGCCCCGGCGGCCAACTGCGCTTCTTCGAACACGTCGCCGCCGAGCAGCACAGCCGCCTGCACCGAGCCCAACGTCTGCTCGACGCGACACTGTGGCCCAAGCTGTTCGGCGGCTGCCACACCAACCGCGACACCGTCGCCGCCATCAGCGCCGAAGGGTTCGTGATCGAGGAGCTGCGTCGGTTCCGTTTCCCGGCCACCAGCAACAGCCCGTCCGCACCCTGCGTACACGGCCGGGCGATCCGGCCCGCTGCGGCACACCAGCCCTGAGAACTGAAGCCGGGCTGCCGTCCATAACGGCGCTCGATCGATAGCAGCTCGCCTTTCGCGAATGTCGACCGCGCTTCGCGATGTCGGCCGCCTTTCGCGATGTCGGCCGCAGGGTCCGGCCAGCCGGTTACGGGCTGCGGACAACATGAACGCGAATGGTTATTGGCTCGTCCGGCGTACCTTAATATCCCGTTTTGTAGGCATACGCGACCGTTACGTGATGTGGTGATGAGCGCACTTTGTCAGTGCCATCCAGGCCTTTCACGCAGCGTGTGGCTCACCAAGCTCTCCTGCGAGGTAATACCCACGGAGGGTGTTCTGTGACAGCAAAACCCAATCATCATCGCCTTCGCCGACGGCTGCTACCCGCGCTCGCGGCATCCGCAGCAGCCGCCGTCGTCGCGAGCTTCCTGCTGCTCGGCTCCACGCCGGCCAGCGCCGCGGATGCACCTGTGAACCTGGGGACAGCCGGCAACTTCTCCGTCCTTGCCGGAGCCGAGCCGACCAACACCGGCCCGAGCTTCCTGGGTCAAAGCCTTGGGCGATTCCCTGGAAACACCGCGGCGGGCTTCGGCACGGCAACCATCGGCGGTGAGGTCCACCTCGGCGACGCGGTCGCTCTCCAGGCCCAGAGTGACCTGACGATCGCCTTCAACGACGCCGCCGGACGGACACCGTTCACCAACCTGCCCGCGGAACTCGGCGGCAACACCCTCAATGCTGGTGTCTACCGGATCGGGGCCGCGCAGCTGACCGGG
Source organism: Micromonospora sp. NPDC049047 (assembly GCF_040649135.1). Lineage (NCBI taxonomy): Bacteria > Bacillati > Actinomycetota > Actinomycetes > Micromonosporales > Micromonosporaceae > Micromonospora > Micromonospora sp. NPDC049047. The sequence continues at coordinate 51,781 of NZ_JBEZEY010000013.1, read as the reverse complement.
GCGTTGACGCTCAACGGCCAGGGCGATCCCGCGGCCGTGTTCATCTTCCAGGTCGACTCCGCGCTGACGACGGCGTCGAACAGCAGTGTCGTCCTGATCAACGGCGCTTCGGCCTGCAACGTGTTCTGGAAGATCGGCAGCTCAGCGACAATCGGTACGGGTACCACCTTCGTGGGCACCGTCATGGCCCAAGCGGCGATCACGATGGCTACGGGCGCGACCCTCCAGGGCCGTGCACTGGCACGTACCGCCGCCGTCACCCTCGACACCAACGTCATCACAGCGCCGCTCTGCGCCGGCCCCACCGGTCCGCCCGGGCCGTCCGGCCCGCCCGGGCCGTCCGGCCCGCCCGGGCCCACCGGTCCGCCCGGACCGTCCGGCCCGCCCGGCAGCCCTGGCGCACCCGGTGCACCCGGCAGCCCCGGCGCACCCGGCAGCCCCGGCGCACCCGGCAGCCCCGGCGCACCTGGCAGCCCTGGCGCACCCGGTGCACCTGGCAGCCCCGGCGCACCCGGCGCACCCGGCAGCCCCGGCGCACCCGGCGCACCCGGCAGCCCCGGCGCACCCGGCAGCCCCGGCGCACCCGGCGCACCCGGCGCACCCGGCGCACCCGGCGCACCCGGTAGCCCCGGCGCACCCGGCAGCCCGGGCGGCGGCGGAAGGTTCCCCGTCCTGCCGGTGACCGGCAGTGGCGCGGTCCCGGCCATGACGGGCATCGGAAGTGCACTGGTCGTGCTTGGCGCGTTCGCGTTCTTCCTCGCCAGGCGTCGCACCGGGGAGTCCTGATCGGAGGCCCGGCCGGTGACCTGCCCGCCGGGCACCCTCGGCACTGACCACGCGCGACACCGTCGGCCCACTTCCCCGCGGGGAGTGGGCCGACGGTGTGCCGGGCCAACGGGCCCGGTACCGCACGCACCGGGTCAGTCGGTCAGGCCCAGCTTCCGCATGGCTCGTCCTCTCGTTCGTGCGAGAGGTAGAGCAGAACCTGTAGCCGGCCGCACGACATAGGTCTGCGCAAACCGCGCGCTGCCCAGCTCGCCGGCGGCCGGCGCGAAGTCAAACGTCTGTTCACCGACCTCGACGGCCCGCGCGCAGCAGTGCAGGAGAGCGGTGATCGGCTTCCGTGCCGGTACATCGGCAGACTTCCTGTGCAGTCCTTTCGGGTGCCCAATGCCGTGCGCTCCGCGGCGCGCCCGAGTGGATCCGCACCCCGACCGGCGTCACCGGGTCGGCAGGCCCGCCACCCAGTCATCCAGGCCCGCCGGGCTCCTGAACAGCAGCACCGGCGGCCCGGCCGGGTCGGCCTGCCAGGTCCGCATTCGCCGCCGTTCCCGGCCGAACGCGGCGATGTGCCAGACGAGGATCGAGTCCCCGGACAGCACACTGCCAAGTGATTCGCGGTTTCCGTTGCAGATCACCTCGCCGGAGCCCAGGCGGCGCAGGGTACGACGCAGCAAACGCCAGAACGAGCGCCACCGCGGGTAGTCCAGGGCCACCACCAGGTCGGCCCGGGCCAGCGGCACGTCCCGCCATCCGTGGTACGCGCCGTCGAGGATCCAGGTGTCCCGACGGCAGATCTCCTCGATCCGGCCGCGCTGCTGGGCGACCGGCACCTCGACCCACCCCGGCAGCCACAGCAGGTCGTCCACCGGATACCACGGCAATCCGAGGCGCTCGGCCAAGCGCTCGGCGAGAGTGGACTTGCCCGAGCCGTGCACCCCGTAGACCAGGATGCGGCGCGGTGCGGTCATCGCGGCAGCGTACGCGCGACGGAAAATGGTTTGCCGTACGGGACGGGCCGCAGGAGAGTGTCGTCCATGACGTACTGACGGAACCACCCACGCCTCCGCCCCCGGTGACACCTCCCGGTGGGCGTGCCGTCGCCCGTTCCCGCGTCAGTGAGAAGTGAGTCTCCCTTGCTCCAGCACCACTCCCCTCGGGAGTCCCTGCCCCCGTCCACCCCGGCCACCGTCTCGGTGTTCGCCTCACCCGCGAGCTGGATCGAGTCCGCCGCGCTCGACCAGTGCCAGCAGGTTGCCGCCCTCGACGGCATGATCCACGTCGCGGCGATGCCGGACCTGCACCCCGGCAAGGGCGCACCCATCGGTGCGGCCATGGCGTCGACAGTGCTGTACCCGTTCCTGGTGGGCTCCGACATCGGTTGCGGCATCGCTGTGTTCCCGATCAGGCTCAAGCGGGCCGTGCCGGAGCGCCTCGCCGCCCGGTTCCCCGACCTCGACCGCGCGTTGGATCCGGAACAGGACGCCGACGACCCGGTCTGGGCGGTCCTCCAGGGTGACGTCCCGGCCGGTCACCTGGACGGTCTCGGGACGGTCGGCCGCGGCAACCACTTCGTCGAACTGGCGCGCGTCGACACCGTCCTCGACACCGGCCACGCGAGTCGTCTCGGGCTCGACGCCGGCGATCTCGTGCTCATCGTGCACAGCGGTTCCCGTGGTCTGGGCGAACGGATCCTGCGGGCACACACCGAGCTGCACGGCGCCGGTGCCGCTCCCGATCCCGGCGCCTACCTGAGCATGCACGACGCCGCCGTGCGCTGGGGTTCGCTCAACCGCCGGCTGCTGGCGGCCCGGGTCGCGGACGCGTTGGGGGCGGAGCCCACCGCACCGATCGTCGATCAGTGCCACAACCTGGTCGAGCTTCGCGACGGGGTCTACCTGCACCGCAAGGGCGCGGCGCCGGGCGATGGCCGCGACGTCCTCGTCGCCGGCACCCGGGGCACTGCCTCCTTCCTGGTGGCCGCCCACGCCGGCGCGGAGGCCAACCATTCGGTGGCGCACGGCGCCGGCCGCAAGATGTCGCGCGCCGACGCCCTGCGGCGGGGCCGGGCCAAGCACACCGTCGAGGAGCTACGGCGCACGCCGGTGGGCTCGCTTGTGGTGTGCGGCGACCGCCAACTGCTGTTCGAGGAGGCGCCCACGGCGTACAAGCGCATCGAGCAGGTGATCGCCGACCTGGTCGAGCACCGGCTGGCCACCCCGGTGGTCAGGACGACTCCGCTGGTCACCTACAAGACGCCCGATCCCGGCTCCGCGTCCCGGACGCAACGGCGGGGCCAGCACGGCGGACGGGGCCGGTGATGGGCGTGCTCCTGCTGCTGTCCGCCGGCCGTGGTCCGCGGGAGTGCGCCTGGGCACTCGCCCAGCTACTGCGTCGGCTGACCGAAGCTGGCACCCGCCGAGCTCTGACGATCGAACAGGTTCAGCTGGTGCCCGGTGATCGACCCGGCACCTACCGTTCGGCGCTCATCCGGATCACCGGCGCGGACGCCGACGCGTTCGCCGCCTCCTGGACCGGAACGCTGTGCTGGCAGGCCCCGAGTCCGTACCGGACGAGCACGGGCCGGAAGAACTGGTACGTCACCGCGCAACCGCCGCAGCCCGACGCCACGCCGACGCCGTTCGCCGAGGCCGACGTCGACATCGTCGGCTGCCGTACCGGCGGTCCGGGTGGTCAGCACCGGAACAAGGCAAGCACGGCGGTCCGCGCGACGCACCGTCCGTCCGGCCTCGTCGTCGTGGTGGACGAGGAGCGGCGGTTCAGCCTCAACCGCGCTGTCGCCCTGCAGTTGCTGCGGCAACGCGTCGAGCAGGGCGACGAGGCGGCGCGGCGTGCGGTCAGCACGGCCCGGTGGCGGGTGCACGACGACCTGGTCCGTGGCGATCCGGTGCGGGTAGAACGTCCGGAGCCCCAGCGACCGAATCGGCGCGGGCGGTGATCCGGTTCAGACGTCCATCACCGCGTCCGCGAACGCCTGCGGGGCCTCCTGCGGCAGGTTGTGCCCGACCCCGCCGCCGACGGTCCGGTGTTCGTACTGCCCGGTGAACTGCTTGCCATAGACGCCAGGCTCCAGGTGCGGTGCGCCGTTGGCGTCCCCCTCCAGGGAGATGCTGGGCACGGTGATCTCCGGTTTCGCGGCCAGCCGCTGCTCCACCTCGTCATACTGTGACTCGCCAGCGGCGAGGGCCAGCCGCCACCGGTAGTTGTGGATCACGATGTCCACGTGGTCCGGGTTGTCGAACGCGGAGGCGCTGCGGTCGAAGGTGGCATCGTCGAACGACCACTTCGGCGACGCGGTCCGCCAGATCAGTCTGGCGAAGTCGCGCCGGTTCCTGTCGTAGCCCTCCCGGCCGCGTTCGGTGGCGAAGTAGTACTGGTACCACCAGGCCAGCTCCGCCTTCGGTGGCAGCGGCACCCTGCCCGAGGCCTGGCCGTCGATCAGGTAACCGCTCACCGACACCAGCCCTCGGCAGCGCTCGGGCCACAGCGCGGCCACCACGTCGGCCGTCCGCGCACCCCAGTCGAACCCGGCCAGCTTCGCTGAGTCGATCTTCAGGGCGTCCATCAGGGCGATGAGGTCGAGCCCCATGGCTGCCGGTTCGCCGTTGCGCATGGTGTCGTCGGAGCGGAACCGGGTCGTGCCGTAGCCCCGCAGGTACGGCACGACGACCCGATGCCCGGCGTCGGTGAGCAGCGGCACGACGTCGACGAAGCTGTGGATGTCGTACGGCCAGCCGTGCAGGAGGATCACGGCGGGACCGTCGGGCGGCCCGGCGTCCACGTAGCCCACGTTCAGCACCCCGGCGTCGACCTGTCTCACCTCGCCGAACGTCCCCGCACCGGCCACCGCGATCGACCTCTCCCCCGCGTCCTGAGCTGCTCTGACCTGCCGTCCTGATCAACGTAGGGGCCGGTCACCGGCCCGACGACGCTATGCGCAAGGACCGCAGCCGAGATGCCGATCTGGGTAGGATGCCCGCCGTACACAAGCCGTTGACCTGGCATTTCGCCGGGTTCGCCGCCACCGGGCCGGGGTGCGCACCCGGACCGGACCGGGTGCTCGGGTGACCGGGACTGCCTCGTTGCCGGTGGAGGTCGTGGGACCGTCGGGGGGTGACCGTAGGGTGGTGGCATGGCTGAGCGACCCCTGACCCTGATGGCGGTGCACGCCCACCCCGACGACGAGGCGACGAGCACCGGTGGCGTGCTGGCCCGCTACGCCGCGGAGGGCGTCACGACGGTCCTGGTGACCTGCACCGACGGGCGGTGCGGCGACGGCCCTGGCGGGGTGAAACCGGGCGACCCGGGGCACGATCCGGCAGCTGTCGTGGCGATGCGCCAGGCCGAGCTGGAGGCCAGCTGCGCGGTGCTGAAGGTCAGCCACCTGGAGACCCTCGGTTACGCCGACTCGGGGATGATGGGCTGGCCGACAAACGACCAGCCCGGCGCGTTCTGGACGACGCCGGTGGCGGAGGCGGCGGGCCGCCTCGCCGAGCTGATCCGGCAGTACCAGCCAGACGTGATCGTCACGTACGACGAGAACGGCTTCTACGGCCACCCGGACCACATCCAGGCACACCGGATCACCATGGCCGCCGTCGAGATGACCGACAGCCCGGCCAAGGTCTACTGGACCACCGTGCCGCGCGCCGCGTTCGAGCAGTTCGGCCAGATCATGCGGGAGCTCGGCGTCGAGTGGGACGCGCCGGACCCGGCGGCGGAGCCGATGCCGCAGCTCGGCCTGCCCGACGACGAGATCAGCACCTGGGTGGACACGAGCAGCTACGGCGCGCAGAAGTTCGACGCGCTGGCCACCCACGCCAGTCAGACCGAGAACATCTTCTTCCTGCAACTGGGCCGGGAGCGGTTCACCGAGCTGATGGGGGTGGAGACCTTCGTGCGGGTCCGGGACCGGACCGGCGCGGCGACCCCCGAGGACGACCTCTTCGCCGGTCTGCGCTGACCAATGTGGATGAGACCCTCGCGTCGTTCCTCGCGGAGCTCATGATGGGGAATCACGCGGCCAGCTGGGTCGTCCGCGAGGCACCACACCGGGTCACCCGTCCCTACGACAGGTAGCCCGGTGGCTGGCGAGGTGGTCACGGCCGGTTGATGCGGCCGGTGATCGCCCCACCGCTCCGCGGTCAGCAGCAGCCGCCCTGCCCCCGCCGTGCGGTGACCGCTTCACGTTCACCCGTCTCGGGCCCCTCCGCACCCACGCACCGCACCGCCGTCATCCGAAACTTTCGACAGCGAGCCGGTTGAGGCTCCGCAGCTCATGTGACCAATTTCCGGAAGTATTGACGGTTGACGTCCCGACATCGACCACCTTAACGTTTCGAGCGAGTTTCCAGTTTCCGGTCGGCACGGCACCACCGCTCACCATCAGCCCCAGCTCGGGCGCGCGGCACCGGCCCCCTGCTCAACCCGTCCGCACCGCACCCTGCGCTTCAAGATCGATAAATGTCTATGAAAACGGAAGGGAACGCAGATGAAGCTGAGACAGTGGACCACCGTCGGCGTGGTCGCCGTCCTCACCGTCGCGGCGCTGAACACGGTGCCCGCCACCGCGAGTCGGCCGTACGACCCCACCGCGCAGAGCCTCGGCGCCCTCGGCCTGCGCCACGGCCTCCACGTCGGCACCGCGGTCAACATGGATGCGCTCAACGACGCCGGTGACCCGCAGTACCGCGCGCTGGCCGCCACGGAGTTCACCTCGGTGACCGCCGAGAACGTGATGAAGTGGGAGGTGCTGGAGCCCACCCGCGGCACCTACAACTGGGCCGGGGCCGACCAGCTCATCGAGTTCGCCAAGCGCAACCGGCAGAGCGTACGCGGCCACGTGCTGGTCTGGCACAACCAACTGCCCGGCTGGCTGACCAGCGGTGTCGCCGACGGCTCCATCAGCAAGGCGGAGCTGCGCGAGCTGCTGCGCAAGCACATCACCACCGTCGTCAACAGGTACAAGGGCAAGATCTGGCAGTGGGACGTGGTCAACGAGGCGGTGAGCGACCCCTGGGACACCCCGTCGACCCTGCACTACAAGGGCTTCTGGGCGGAGAACCTCGGGCCGGGCTACATCGCCGACGCGTTCCGCTGGGCGCGGGCCGCCGACCCCAAGGCCCTGCTGTTCTACAACGACTACAACATCGAGGCGTTCGGTTCCGGCAACGCGGCGGACGACAAGACCCAGTTCGTCTACGAGATGACCAAGGGCCTGCGCGCGCAGGGTGTGCCGATCGACGGCGTCGGCTCCCAGGGGCACCTGGGCACCCAGTACGGCAACTTCGACACCCTCCAGGTGACCGCCGCGTTGAAGAAGTTCGGCGGGCTCGGCGTCGCCACCGCCTTCACCGAGGTCGACGTCCGCAGCCAGATGACGGCAGGCGTCCAGGCCGGCAACGCGGAGGAGATCAACCCTCGGCTCCAGGCGTCGGCGGCCAACTTCAGCGTGCTGATGAAGGCGTGCCTGGCCGTGCGGAGCTGCCTGTCGTACACGGTCTGGGGGTTCAGCGACAAGTACTCCTGGGTGCCCGGCTGGTTCGACGACCCGCCGGAGGGCCTGGCCACCATCTACGACGAGAACTACCAGCCCAAGCGGGCGTACCAGGAGCTGAAGTCGGACCTGATCTTCGCTGGACCGCCGTACGTCCTGCCGCGCGTCGCACCCAAACCCCGCCGCTGACCCTCGGTCGCGGCTGACCCGACGGCGTGTCCGTCGACGTACGGCCGTGTGGGGCGCGGCGGAGCCCCACACGGCCGGTACGTCCCCACGGTCGTCGGCGTTCGACTCACGTTCAGCCGTCGCGGGTGGCCGTACGGACGCCATTGGAGTATTGATGCCGGTTCTACCTGCTTATTGATGGTGTTGGTGTAACCATAGTGGGCGTGGGAACTGCGAAAACTGCCATGCCTGCGATCTCGCCGCTCACCGGCGATCCAATCAAGCGGGCCGATGCCGAACGGCTCGCGGGGGTGCTGAAGGCCTTCGCCGATCCAGCACGACTGCGTCTGCTCAGTCTGATCCAGTCCGCGCCGGAAGGTGAGGCGTCCGTCAGCGACCTCACCGGGGCGCTCAACCTGTCCCAGCCGACAGTGAGTCATCACCTGCGGATCCTCACCGAGGCCGGCCTCCTCGAACGCGACAAGCGGGGGGTGTGGGCCTACTACCGCCTGGTGCCCACCGCCATCGCCCAGATCGCCGACCTGTTGACGCCGCCCCGGAAGCGGGCGACGAAGAAGGTCCGCTGACCCGGCACATCCGCTCCGGGGTTCGGATGCCGAGCAGGTGCAGCCCCTGCCGCAGCGTCCGGGCCGCCGCCCGGTAGAAGCCGTCCAGGGAACCTATGCACAACTCGTGCGCCGCACCGGCCTCACCGAGGTCGGCCAGGTGCTCGATCAGCATGCCGAACGGTGTCCCCCAGTCACCCAGGTGGTTGCCCCGCGCCACCGGTGCCCCAGCCAGTCCAGCAGCCGCACCGCCGCGTCGCCGACGACAGTGGAGCGAAGATGCCCGACGTGCATCTCCTTCGCCACGTCCGGGGCCGAATAGTCGCGGGAGACAGCTCAGCGCAGGCGCGACGGATCGCTGGCGTCGCCGCGCACCGACCTGGACGTCACACCACGCTCCGGTGCACCTGGCGATCACGCTGGTCACGCGGGCAACCTGGCGGGTCGGCGGGTGTGTCGACATCCCGATTACCACCGCTCGGGCGAGCGTCCGACGCCGCGAATCGTCGTTTGGGACGGTACGCCACCGGGAACTGCCCCGACATCGACGAAGGATGATCATGAGCCGACACACACCGCCACCGTCCACCCGTACGCGACGCGTGCTCGCGCTGATCCCGCTGGTGGGCACCATGACACTTGCCACCGCCTGCACCACCACCGCCGCGGACCCGCCCGGCTCGACCCCGTCGGGTGCGGCACCGACATCCACAGCGGCGGCAGCGGACCCGACCGGCCAGCCGTCGCCGAGCACCAGCGCGAGCGGCCCGGTGACCATCCCGACGTCGGCGTTCGTCGAGCTGCCGCCCGAGCTGCGGAAGTCTCCGCGTCGAACGGTGCCGGTCGAGCAGGCCCTGCCGAAGCTCTGCGCCAACGAGTTCGGCACCGGGGGCCGCCAGGTCACCGCCGCCGCGGCGATGACAGTCACCTACAAGGGGGCCGACGACGGTCCCTCGTACACGCCCCAGGGGATGGTCCACCAGACCATCTTCACCTTCGCCGGCACCGGGGCCACGGACTACCTGGCCCGGCTGCGCACCGACCTGAAGGCGTGTCCCTCCTACCAGCAATTCGGAAACCGGGCGACCGTCAAGACCGAGGCTCTGCCCGGCATCGGTGACGAGGCGCTGCTGCTGACCCGGACGTGGCCCAACACGAACCTGAACGGAGAACACACGGGCGGCAACGGGTCCAGCCAGATCGCGGTGGCCCGCGTCGACACGGTGGTGACGGTCTTCAACGACCAGGGGTGGGAGGGCTCCAGCGGCAATCCCGCAGTCGTGGACCGGGTCGTGCGGGACGGCGTGCGAGCCATCGACGCCTGGCACGGGTAGTGCCACCACTGCCGCCAGCGCGGCGCTCGATCCCCTGCCACCAGACCGACGGGCGGCTTCGCCGGTTGCGATGATGCGGCCGTGACTTCCTCGCCCTCCGATCCGCTCGACCTGCGCGGTGTGCGACGCGCCTACGACACCGTCGCCGCGGACTACGCCACCTGCCTGCCGGACACCCGCGCCGAAGCCGCACTCGACCTCGCCATGGTCGACGCGTTCGCTGAGGCGGTGACGGCCAGCGGCGACAGCGCGGTCCTCGACGCCGGATGCGGCACCGGCCGGATGAGCAGGTACCTCACCGATCGTGGGTGTCTGGTACACGGCGTGGACCTGTCGCCGGGCATGATCGTCCGAGCACGACGCGACCACCCCGACCTGATGTTCGCCGTCGGCTCGTTGACCGCCCTGCCCTTCCCGGACGCCCAGTTCGCCGGTGTCCTGCTGTGGTACTCCACCATCCACACACCCCCCGCCGGGCAGGCGCGCGTCTTCGCCGAGGCGGCCCGGGTGCTCCGGCCCACGGGCCATCTGCTCGTCGGCTTCCAGGCCGGCGAAGGTGCACGAGACATGTCCGGCCCCTACCGCCGCCGCTTTGGCCTAGAGGTCCACCTGACGCGGCACCGATACACGGCAGACCAGGTCGCCGCCGAGATCGAGGCCGCCGGCCTGCGGGAGGAGTGCCGCCTGGTGCGGCGGGCCGGGAGCACCGAGCGGGACGACCAGGCGTTCCTCCTGGCCACGGCCGGGCACGTCAGCGGTTGACGGCCATCTGCCGGCCGAGTCGTCCAGCGGGCCGGCCCTGGGGTGCCAGGTCTACGTCGGATGCCCGGAGAGACGACTGGGACGGTACGCCGCCCCGGTCGCGTACCTCCCCGGTTGTGGGTTGGTCGGCAACTCCGGCATGACGACTCGGCTGCGGCGCGCTACCTACGCTGCCACCGGTAGCTGTCACACCGTCGAAGGGAACCGTGATGTCCGTCCGTCACCTGCTTGTCGCCGCCGTAGCCGCCCCGCCCGCCGGGATCGAGCTGGTCGCCCGCGCCTCGGTCCAGCCGGCCGCCGCCACCGTTCTCACAATGAGCTCCGGGCGGATCGGTGCGAGCGTGGGCGCCCTGCTGGGGCTCGTGGGCGCGGTCGTCGGTGGACTGGCCCTGGCCCGTCCCACCAGTCGGGTCGGCACCAGCTCCGGGAGCGGTGGGGCCGCCTTCGCCCTGGCGGCGGGGCTGGTCGGGATGGCGCTCGGTGGGCTGGTGGTGGCCACCGCCGACGGCGGCGTCGGTACGGGTAACGGGCTCGGCGGGGCCTACGTGGCCCTGGTGGTCGGCTTGGCCGCGGTGGTCCTCGGTGGACTGGCTCTGGTCCGGGCCCGCCGCAGTGCCCGGCTGGCCGCCTGAGGTCGTGCTCAGGAGCGGGTGAGCCAACCGGGCACGGTCAGACCACACTCGTAGGCGAGGATCACCAGCTGTGCCCGGTCCCGGACCTGCGTCTTGGTCATGATCCGGCTGACATGCGTCTTGGCGGTGGCCGGGCTCAGCACCAACCGCGCGGCGATCTCGTCGTTCGACAGGCCCGCGGCGACAAGTGCGAGCACCTCGCGCTCCCGGGTGGTGAGCCCGCTCAGCCGCGGCCCGGGGTCGGGATGGGTGGCCCGAGCGCTGAACTCGGCGATCAGCCGCCGGGTGATCGACGGCGCGATCAGCGCGTCTCCACGGGCGACCACCCGCACCCCGTGGATCAGCTCCGCCGGCTCGGTGTCCTTGACCAGAAACCCACTCGCGCCGGCCCGGAGCGCCCCGTAGACATAGTCGTCCAGGTCGAAGGTGGTCAGGATGATCACCCGGGCCGTGCCGGTGGTGACGATCTGCCGGGTGGCGGCGAGGCCGTCGAGGACGGGCATCCGGATGTCCATGAGGACGACCTCCGGACTCAACTGCCCGGCCAGCCGCACCGCCTCGGCGCCGTCGGCGGCCTCGCCGACCACCTCGATGCCGTCCTCGCCGTCCAGGATGGATCGGAAGCCGGCGCGGACCAGGGTCTGGTCGTCGGCGAGCAGCAGTCGGATCACGTCGGCTCCCCCGCCGTTGTCGAAGCGGGCCGCAGCGGCAGGCGGGCGCGGACCCGGAAGCCGCCGCCCGGCTGCGCTCCGGTGGTCAGTGAACCGCCGAGCGCGCTGGCCCGCTCGCGCATCCCGATGATCCCGCTGCCCGGAGCGCCGGGCGTGCCGGTGCCGTCGTCCTCCACCTCCACCAGCACGTCGTCGCGGTCGGGTCGTACCCGGACCACGGCGGCGGAGGCACCCGCGTGCCGAGCCACGTTGGTGAGCGCTTCCTGGACGATGCGGTAGACGGCCAGGTCCACCTCCGGGGGCAGCGACCTGGTTTCGGCGAGTTCGGTGCTGATCGTCAACTCGGGTCGTCCGGCCGTCCGGATCAGGTCGCCGAGGCGATCAAGGCCGGGGCCGGGCGCGGTCGGCGCCTCCCCCTCCCGCCGCAGCACGCCGAGCGTCACCCGCAGCTCGCGCAACGTCTCCTTGCTTGTCTGTTTGATAGCGGTGAGCGCCTGCTCGGCGCGGGCCGGGTCCGGCCGGTGCAACGCGGCACTGGCCTGCACGTTGATCAGCGAGAGATGGTGGCCGAGGACGTCGTGCAACTCGCGGGCGATGCGCAGCCGCTCCTCGGTGGACCGCCGCCGGGCCTCCTCCTCCATCCGCTGTTCGGCGACTGCCGCACGGGCCTGCGCCTCGGCGAGGTAGGCCCGGCGGTTACGGGTCACGCCGACGATGACCGCGACGAGCCAACCGGCGTGCAGCAGCGTCGCCCCGTTCATGGTGTCCGGGGACCGGTCGACGCTGTCCGCGGCGGCGAAGGCGATCACCGAGGCGACACCGAGCGCGATGGCGATCCGGAGATGGCCCTCGTCGACAACTGTGTAGAGCGCCACGACGAAGACCAGCATGATCGGGCCGGGCTTGTGCAGCAGAGCCCCGTACGCGCCGACGGCGGCCAGCGCCACCACACCCACCGGCACCGGATGACGGCGGCGCACGTACAGCGCGGCGGAGGAGGTGAGCACCACAGGCAGTGCCGTCCACTCGGCGGTGCTGTCGATGCCGCGGGACTGCACCACCAGGCCGACGAGGGCGACCAGCCCGACGGCGAGCACCAGGGCGACGTCCGCCGTCCGGCCACGCCATCGCGCCCCTGACATAGGCCGAAGCCTAGCCTCCGTCGGCCAGGCGGGCGAACGCCCCGACCGGCGGGCGTACCCCTCGTCGTGGCGGTGCTTCTCAGCGCGCGGAGGTGGTGTCCTGGTGCGGAAGTGGCGGGCGCTCGGTCCGGGTGGCGTCGTAGCCGGCGGCCTGGAGCGCGAACAGTTCGGCGTACCGGCCGCCGGTGGCGACGAGATCGTCGTGGGTGCCCTCCTCGACCAGCCGGCCGTGGTGCAGGACGAAGATCCGGTCGGCGTGCCGGACGTTCGCCAGCCGGTGCGTGATGAGGATCGTGGTGGCGCGGCCACGACGGTCGCGGATGGCCTGGAACAGGGCGTCCTCGGCGCGGGGGTCGAGGGCCGAGGACGGCTCATCCATGATCAGCAGCTCGCTGTCGCGCAGGAACCCGCGGGCCGCGGTGATGCGCTGCCACTGTCCACCGGAGAGGTCCTGGCCCCTGGCGAAGGTCCGGTCGAGCAGCGTCTCGTACCCGTGTGGAAGGTCGTTGATCATGTCGTGGGCGACCGCGCGGGCGGCGGCGGCCTCGATGAGGTCCTGCCGGGGCTCGGTGTCGACGTCGCCGATGGCGATGTTCGTAGCCGCGGTGAACGGCCACTTGTGGTATTCCTGCGTCACCACCGCGATCCGGGCCCGCAGCCCGGCGACGTCCCAGTCCGCCAGCTGTCGACCGTTCCATTCGATGCTGCCCTCGGAGGGGACCCGGAGGCCGGCGATCATCGCGGCGAGGGTGGTCTTGCCCGAGCCGTTCTCACCGACGAAGGCGACGGTCTGGCCAGCGGTGATCCGCAACGTCACGTTGTCGACGGCGGGGGTGTCCCGGTCGGGATAGCGCAGGCTCACCTTGTCGACTGTCAGCTCCCGTAGCCGTTGCGGACCGGCGGCGGGTCGCGTGGCGTCCGGCAGGTAGGCGTCGGCACGGGTCATGAAGCCGGTGTAGTCGCCGAAGTGCTGACCCTCGGTGTAGACGTGGTCGACCTGGAAGGTGGCGATGGCCAGGGACCGCTGCGCGGACTGGACCGCGATGACACAGGTCGCCGCGGCGGCGAGCGGAATCTGCCCGTCCAGCAGCAGCAGGCCGAGCAGGACGTAGACGGTGCCGGTGGCGAGGCCGCCGATGATCGCCCCGACAGTGGTGGTGGTGGTGACCCGACGGGCCAGGGCGAGTTGGATGTCGGTCTCCACCCGCATCACCCGGTCGTACTGATCAAGGAGGAAGCCGCGCAGCCCGTACGAGCGCAACTCCGGGGCCGAGGCGCGTTCGGCCATCAGCTTGTGCAGCAGCCACAGTCGACGGCGGCGCACCGATCCGGCGGTGTACGTCTGGTACCGCAGGTGCCCGGCCCGCAGCGACGCCCAGGCGTTGGGCACCGTGGCCACCAGCAGGGCCAGCAGCAGCAGCGGGTGGATGATGACGACGGCCGCCGCCACGGCGAGCAGCCCGGCCAGCCCGGCGAGCAGGTTCATCGACGCCTGCACCAGCCCGATCGTCGACTCGGTCCCCCGCGAGGCGCGTTCCATGTCGTCGGCGAACGCGTCGGCGTCGAACGCCTCCAGACGCACCGCCGTGGACACCTCGAACAGACCCCGCTCCACCTCCCGGCTCACCCGCGGTGTCAATCCGTTCTGCGCGTACCCGGTGGCGATGCCCATCCCCGCGCGCAGCGCGACCGCCGCCGCCAGCACGGCCAGGGCGGGTATCGCCGCCCGCACCTTGTCGGCGGTCGGCCCGCCGGCGAACAACTCCACAAGCACCCGCTGGGTGGCGAGCAACCCGAAGGCCGCCATCACCCCCGCGCCGACCGTCGCCGCGGCCACCACGCCGGTACGGAGTCGGTCCGCGCGCCAACTGATGCCCAGGGCGGTCCGCACGAGCCTGGGCAGCTCGGCGAAGACGGCGAAGACACCGGCCTCGGCTCGCGCCCGCACCCCCGTCTCCCACCACATCTCGCGCAGCTCCGGCAACACCGACTCGGTGCTGACCGGGCCGGGACGGTCCGCCCGGGTGCGGTGGGCCGCGGCGGCGGCGGTCTCGGTCATGGGCGTACCTCCCGGGGCGCGCAGCCGTAGCCAGCTCCACCTCGACAGCGGATCGGCGGGTTCCTGGAGGATTGGACCACCCGACTGTCGCTTTCGGCAATCGTCTGAGCACTCTCGGTCATGGCATTCCTGCACCTGCCGTTCGACGACAACCCCAGGGTGCTCCGGCAGCTCGCCAGATGACGTGATCAGCCCTTGTCCGGCGCGTCGAGGCGCGCTCGCAGCGCCGCCGCGATCTCGCCGGCCGCGACGATCTGCTCCGGTGTGAGGGCGTCGACGAAGAGTTCACGGATGGCACGCAGGTGGGGAAATGTCGCGTTGCCGAACGCCTCGGCGCCGGCCGCGGTGAGCAGCACCTCGGCCCCGCGGGGGACGGTCGGGCACTCCTGGCGGCGGATCAGGCCGCGGCGCTCCATCCGCCCCAGGTGGTGGGAGAGCCGACTACGCTCCCAGCCGATGTGCGCCGCGAGCGCGGACGATCGCATCGCCCGCTCCGGCGCCTCGCTGAGCGCGAGCAGTACGGCGTAGTCCCCGGTCGAGAGGGCGGAGTCACTCTGCAGTCGGGACTCCAGGCGGGAGCTCAGCGCCGCCGTCGCCTCGATGAAGTCGCGCCAGATCCGCAACTCCTCCGCCGCGGGTAGCTGGCGCCCTCCCCGCCGCGACGGTGTGGTCTCCGTCATCTCATTCTCCCGGGAATTGACGCGTCAATTGCCAAGTTAGCATCATTGACACGTCAATCGGTAGGCCGCTCCCGCCGGTCACCGACGGGAAGCCGAGGAGGACACCATGACAGCCACAGGTTTCGAACTGGGGCTCAACTCGTTCGGGGAGGTGGCCACCGACGGCGACCGGGTGCTGAGCGACGCCGAGACCGTACGGCTGCTCATGGCCGAGGCTGAACTCGCCGAGTCGGTCGGACTCGACGTGTTCAGCCTGGGCGAGCACTACCGGGAGGGTCACAACGACTCGGCGACACCGGTGTTGCTCGCGGCAGCCGCGACGGCCACCGAGCGGATTCGCCTCGGCACCTCGGTCACGGTGCTCAGCACGAACGATCCGGTACGCCTCTACCACGAGTTCGCCACCCTCGACGCCGTGTCCAACGGCCGCGCCCAACTGGTCCTCGGCCGCGCGTCGGCGACCGAGTCGTTCCCACTGTTCGGCTACGACCTGGCCGACTACGAGCGGCTGTTCGAGGAGAAGCTCGACCTCTTCCTGCGGCTACAGCGCGACGAAACGGTCACCTGGTCCGGAACGGTGCGAAGCCCACTCACCGGGCAGCGCCTGCACCCCCGGATGCGGCCCGGCGGCATCCCGACCTGGATCGGCGTCGGGGGCAGCCCGAACTCGGTGGTCCGCGCCGCCCGACACGGTCTCCCGCTGATGCTGGCGATCATCGGTGGGCGACCCCAACGGTTCGCCGGCCACGTCGACCTCTACACCAAGGCGCTCGACCAGTTCGGGCATACCCCGCAGCCAATCGGGCAGCACTCTCTCGGCCTGGTCGCCGACACCGACGAGGAGGCGGTGCAGACGTGGTGGCGGTACTGGCAGCCGGTCGCGGCGGCGCTCGCCGCGGAACGCGGCTTCTACAAACCGGACCGCGCACGCTACGAGGCCGAAATCGCGCACGGGGCGCTCTTCGTCGGGTCACCCGAGACGGTGGCGCAGAAGATCGCCACGGTCGCCCGCGACCTGCGGCTGAACCGCTTCGATCTGAAGTACGACATCATGCACCTGCCCCGCGAGGCACGCGCGCGCACCATCCAACTGCTGGGCAGTGAGGTTGCGCCGCGGGTCCGGGAGCTGCTGGCGAAGGAGCCCACCCATGTCTGATCTCTTGTTCGGCCTCGACACGTTCGGCGACGTACCGCAGGACGACGCCGGCAAGCTCGTCTCGCACGCCGCGGCGATCCGCCAGGTCGTCGACGAAGCGGTGCTCGCCGACCAGCTCGGCGTCGACGTCATCGCGTTGGGCGAGCACCACCGCCCGGAGTACTCGGTGTCCACGCCGGAGACGGTACTGGCGGGCATCGCCACCCGTACCTCGCGGATCCGGCTGGCCTCCGGGGTGACAGTGCTGAGTTCGGACGACCCGGTCCGGGTGTTCCAGCGCTTCGCCACAGTCGACGCGCTGTCCAACGGCCGGGCCGAGGTCATCCTCGGTCGCGGCTCGTTCACCGAGTCGTTCCCCCTCTTCGGCTACGACCTGCGCGACTACGACACGCTGTTCGAGGAGAAGATCGAGCTGTTCGTGAAGCTGCTCGACGAGAAGCCGGTGACCTGGAGCGGCACCCTGCGGGCCCCGCTGGAGAACGCCGACGTCTTTCCCAAGACCGAGTCGGGTCACCTGGACACCTGGGTCGGCGTCGGTGGCTCGCCGCAGTCGGTCGTCCGCACCGCCCAGTACGGCCTCCCACTGATGCTCGCCATCATCGGTGGCGCCCCCGAGCGCTTCGCGCCCTACATCGACCTGTACCGCCGGGCGGCCGACCAGCTCGGCACCACCGCGCATCCGGTCGGGATGCACTCCCCCGGCTTCGTCGCCGACACCGACGAGGAGGCCAAGGAGATCTACTGGCCGCACTACCGGATCATGCGGGACCGGATCGGCAAGCTGCGGGGCTGGCCGCCGATCCGCCGCCAGGAGTTCGACTCCGAGGTGGAGAACGGCTCCCTCTACATCGGCTCGCCGGAGACGGTGGCCCGCCGGATGGCCCGCGCGATCCGCAGCCTCGGCGTCGGCCGGTTCGACCTCATCTACTCGGCCGGAGCGCAACCGGTGAGCGCCCGGATGCGGGCCGTGGAACTGTACGGCGCCAAGGTGATCCCCATGGTCCGCGAGCTGCTGGCCTGATCAGAACTCCCCAGCGAGAGGACGACATGAACGACAACGACCGGAGCCGGCCACAGACCCTCGGTGTCCTCGGGGCCGGCAAGGTGGGCACGGTGCTGGCCCGGCTCGCCGTCGCCGCCGGCTACCGGGTGCTGGTCGCCGGCTCCGGCGATCCGGCGAAGATCGCCCTCACCGTCGAGGTGCTCGCTCCGGGGGCGGAGGCCACCACGGCCGTCGACGCGGCGGCCCGCGCCGACATCGTCATCCTCGCCCTGCCGCTCGGCAAGTACCGCAGCGTCCCCGTGGAGGCACTGCGCGGCAAGCTCGTCGTCGACGCGATGAACTACTGGTGGGAGATCGACGGTATCCGTGACGACCTCACCGACCCGCGAACCTCGTCGAGCGAGATCGTCCAGGCATTCCTGTCCGACGCACGCGTCGTCAAGGCGTTCAACCACATGGGCTACCACGACCTCGAGGACGGGGCGCGGCCAGCGGGCACCACCGACCGCAAGGCCATCGTCATCGCCGGCGACGACGCCACCGATGTCAGCGCCGTCGCGTACCTCGTGGACGCGCTCGGCTTCGATCCGGTCGTCGCCGGTCCGTTGGGCGAGGGGGTACGGCTCGAACCGGGAAGCGAGTTGTTCGGCGCGAACGTGAGCGCCGACGACGCCCGCGCCATGCTCGACCGCTTCCCCGAGTCCGAGCGGGGCCGGATCATCGCCGCCGCCCGCGAGGCGTCGTAGGGGCGCCGGCGGCGGGGCTCCGTACTGATCAGGAATCGAGAAGCCCCGAGGCCGGCGTCCGGCCTAGCCTTTTCCCAGAACGGCCGGCGGCACGCCGAGCCGGACGACGAGAGGGAGCCCGAGCATGTCCGCGAAGACCACCGCCACCAAGTCCGACGGCTTCACCGCCGAGGAGCGCGCCGCGATGAAGGAGCGCGCCGCCGAGCTGCGCGCCGAGGGCAAGAAGGGCGCCAAGAAGGCCGACGGGCTGCAAGCGGTCCTCGACCGGATCGCGCAGATGGAGCCGGACGACCGGGCGCTCGCCGAGCGCGTCCACGTGACGGTGACCGCCGCCGCACCGGACCTGTCGCCCAAGACCTGGTACGGGATGCCCGCCTACGCGAACGCGGACGGCAAGATCGTGGTCTTCTTCCAGGACTCCGGGAAGTTCAACTACCGGTACTCGACACTGGGCTTCCAGGACACCGCCAATCTCGACGACGGAGACATGTGGCCGGCGTCGTACGCGCTGCAGAAGTGGAGCCCCGCGGTCGAGAAGAAGATCACCGAGCTGGTGCGGGCAGCGGTTTCCTGATCTTCCCGGAAACTGCGTGGATCGGGGCGACAGCAGTGGCCCGTCCGGCCCGAGGTGAGCGATGATCGTGATCGGCAACCGAGGGAGTTGGACAGTGCGGACGATGTGGCGCAGGCGAGCGGTGAGACGAGCAGCCCGGTGACGGCCAGGGCGGGTCAGGCGTTCGACACCGGTCGGGCGGTGTCCGACGTCGCGTCGCTGCTCGCCGCCGATTTGCCCACGGCCGGCGAGACGGTCAGCGAGGGTGACCCGGCCACCGGGGAGTGGACCGGCACCCGGGGGGCGGGCTTCCAGATCATTCCGCTGTGGGAGAGCGACGACCTCGTCGGTGTGTACGGCACCGAGTGGAACGAGGCCGAGGAGACCGCCACGGCGCACCTGGCCCTTGTCGTCGGTGAGCTGGACCGCCGTTGGGGCCCGCACCGCAGGGTGTCGATGCACGTACCGCTGTTCCGCAAGCAGGCCGGCACACCGATGCCGGCGCTGTTCCAGTCGCTGAGCGACATGGACTGCTACGGCGACCTGACGGTGTGGGGGCCGACGGGGGCCGAGGGTCGGTGGGTAGCGGTCTCGGTCAACCAGTGCGACGGCGACGCTCCAATGATCATGATCGCGGTGGCCAGTCGGTTCGCGATCACCGAACTGCAGGAGTGACGCGTGTCGATCACAGACCATGCCGTTGCCATCGCGGCGGCGGAGGCCGGAGCGGCTGTCGTTCGCGCACGATACGGGTCGCAGCTGACCCGCATCACGAAGGTCGGACACGACTTCGCCACCAGCGCCGACATCGAGGCGGAGAAGGCCATCCTCGACGTCCTGCGCGCAGCGCGTCCGCACGACGTCGTGGTGGGCGAGGAGAGCGGACGCACGGGCACCGGCGAGAACGGACGCACCTGGCTCGTCGACCCGCTCTGCGGCACTCTGAACTACGCCGCCCGCACCACGCTTGTCGCGGTCAACGTCGCGCTGCACACCGGAACGGGCGGCGCCGTGGCCGCGTCGGCGGACCCGTTCAGCGGTGAGGTGTTCTGGACCGACGGCGGCGCCGCGTACGTCCGCAGCGCCGGCACTGACGAACGTCTTGTCCCGTCTGCCGAGTCGAAGCTTGTCGACGTCAACCTCGACCCGCCGTTTCCCAGCCGGGACGTCTTCCTGGCCGCCCGGATGCTCGCCGACGAGGACTTCATCGACAGGTTCCAGCCACGGGTGGTCTCCACCACCCTGGCGGTGGCGTGGGTCGCCGCCGGTCGCCGCGCCGCCTACGTGACGGACCGCCACGACCTGAGCCGCAGCGTCCACTTCGCGGCCGGAATCGCCCTCTGCCACGCAGCCGGTTGCGTGGTCACCGGGCTCGACGGCGAACCGCTCGACACCGGCGGGAACGGTCTCGTGGTCGCCGCCGACCAGCCGACACACGCCGCGCTGCTGACCCTCGTTCGGAGGCAACGCCATGCGACGGCGTGACCTTGACATGAAGTGCGGTTGAGGTCTTAACCTCCCGTGCGTCACCTCAGCCTGTCGTCGGAGGGAATCTCATGCACCTGCCCCGCCTTCTCCGCCCGCGTACCGTCGCGAGCGCCCACTGCGACCTGCCCTGCGGCGTGTACGACCCGGCCCAGGCCCGGATCGAGGCAGAGTCGATCAAGGCGATCTCCGAGAAGTACCAGGCCAGCGACGATCCGGAGTTCCGGACCCGGGCGTTGATCATCAAGGAGCAGCGCGCCGAGCTGGTCAAGCACCACCTCTGGGTCCTGTGGACCGACTACTTCAAGGCGCCGCACTTCGAGAAGTACCCCCAGCTGCACGATCTCTTCAACGAGGCCACCAAGCTGGCCGGTGCCGGTGGCGCGAAGGGCGCCGCCGACCCGGCGGTCGCCGAACGGCTGCTCGGCAAAATCGAGGAGATCTCGAAGATCTTCTGGGAGACCAAGCAGAGCTGAATCGACCCCGAACCGGGTGGCACCTGCCTCCTGATCGACCGACGCTCGCGGGCGGGAGCGGCAGCACCGGCCACTCCCGCCCGCTCGGCGGTCAACTGGCGTACGTCTCGAACTCGCCGACGCGCGGCGTACCACCGGAGCTGTTGATCTTGAAGTTGATCTTGCTCAACGTGGTCGCGGAGAAGGTGATCGAGCCCGCCCCGCTACCGGAGGCCAGCACGACCCCGTTGTCGTTGTTGATCAGCTGCCAGGACCCGATCGAGCCCTGCGTGCCGGACGGCTCCCGGATGATCACGCGGGACACCCGGGTGGCCGAGCCCCATTTGATCGAGATGGTGCCTGTCGATCCGGCCGGCGACCAGTAGGTGGCGAGGTTGCCGTCGCGCACGTTGCCGTAGCTCGTCCCACTGGCCTTGCTGGAACCGTCGGCACCGGCACCGAGGCTGAGGTTGGTCCCACCGGACGGCGGCGGGGTGGTCGGCGGTGGCGTCGTGGGCGGCGGGGTGGTCGGCGCAGGAGTGGTCGGCGGCGGGGTCTGCGGCGAGCAACTGCCGTTCGACACCCGCAGGCCCGTGTTGGCGCCCACCGTCTGCCGGACGATCTCCGGAACGCAGGTCGCTCCGTCGAGGGTGTACGGGTACGGGATGCTGACGGTGGTGGTCGACGTCAGGTTGGGGCCGGCGGGGTAGGTCTCGCTGCCGGCGCCGGACCAGGTCACGTTGTCGAGGATGTTGCCGCTGACCTGCCAGTAGCCGCGCTCGCTGGTGTAAAAGGTGCCGAGCACGTCCTTGGAGTCGCGGAAGTAGTTGTTCTCCACCTTGGCCTTGGCGCCGGCCCGCGAGTTGATCCCGGACTCGTGCAGGCTCACGTAGTGGTTGTTGTAGATGTGGGCCGTGCCACCGCGCAGCAGCGGTGTGCGGGAGTCGATGTTCTCGTACAGGTTGTGGTGGAAGGTGATGAAGCCGTTCGACAGGTCGCTCTCACTGGACCCGATGAGGCCGCCCCGCCCGGAGTTGCGCAGTATGCTGTAGGACAGCGTCACGTACTGGGTGTTGTCCTTCATGTCGAAGAGTCCGTCGTACCCCTCCGACTCCCCGCCCGAGGCCTCCAGGGTCACGTGGTCGACCCAGACGTTGCGGACCGTGCTCTCCATGCCGATGGCATCCCCGCCGTTCGAGGTGGGCGAGCCCGACTTCTTGACGTTCCGGACTGTCACGTTCTGGATGATGATGTTGCTGGAGTCACGGATGTGGATGCCGAGCTGGTCGAAGACGGCCCCGCTGCCGACCCCGATGATGGTGACGTTGCTGATCTGCTTGAACTCGATCACGCCGGCCGCGGTGTTGCAGCTCGACCCGGACACCTTTGTGGTGTTGCCGTGGTTGATGGTGCCGGTGACCTCGATGACGATCGGGGTGCTGCTGCTGGCCCGACCACACAGCGCGGCATGGATCGCCGTGCCCGTGGTGGCCCGTACCGTCGGCCCGCCCGCGCCGCCGGTGGTCCCGCCGTTCTGGGTGGCGTAACCGGTGGCGCTGCCGACCGCCGCCGACGCCTGGGGGGTGGGCAGCGCCACCCCGATCGCGATCCCCACGGCCGCCGTGGCCAACGCCGCCTGATATCGCAACGCAACTGGTCGTCTCATCTCGCCTCACTCCACATTCGTCTGGCTCTCGCGACGCACAGCGACGACCGTCGCGACCGGCCGCACCAAGCGCGTCCATGGAATTGACGGCATTGAATTGCTCTGCCGCCTTCGACATCCACGAGACCCTGGTGGACGCGATGGAGCGTCACACATCCGTCACCCTCTGGCAGCGGACGCACAATGCGATCATCCGGTCTCATGAATGAAACATCGATGTGACGCAATGGTAGGAAAGCGGTTTCCCTCGGGGCAAGGTTTGGCGCTTGCAGGTTTGTTGCAGTGCCCGGCGTGCGGTGGCCTATCGGGAGGCGTCGCCCGCGTCGGGTTCGGGACCGGCGGGCGAACCGCCGACGAGGACCGCGTCCCGGCCCTCCTGCCGGGCGCGGGCGAGCAGCCCGGCCAGCCGACGCCGCCGGTGCCGGAGCACCGCCCGCACGCCCAGGAGCAGAGCGGCGACAAGACACAGCAGCACGAGCTGTGCCCACGGTACGACCCAGGTGGTGACGGAGGCGGACGCCTGCCGCACCTCGGCGCCGGCCTGAGCGTCACCGAGCACTGTCGGTGACGTGCTGACTGTCGTCCGGACGCGGCCCAGCGCCCAGATACCGTCGGCGCGGGTATCGATCTGCCGCGTACCGCCCGGCAGCAGCTCCTCGACCTGACCGGTGGCGTCGTGATCGGTCCGGCCGAGCAGGTCGGACACCGCGACGCGGCTCGTCCCGCTGACCCAGACATTGCCGTCGTTCTGCACCGTGTAGCGGACCCGGACGGTGCCACCGGCGAAGGGATTCCACGACGAGGTGTACGTCGCGTTGAGGTCCCGGACGGACAGCGCGGCCTGGGCGGTTCCGTTGACCCGCACCATCACCCGGAAGCCGACCCTGCTCTCGACGTTTACCGTGCCACCGGTGCTGGTGACGGTCGCGGCGATGCCGGCCGGGTGGTCCCCGGGCGTGGCAGCCCTGGGGACCGTGATCGTGAACGGCACCACCCGCGTCTCGCCGGGGCCGACGGTGACCTTCTCCCGTACGTCGATCCAGGTGCCTCCGTCGACCGAGGGACGGTCGGACGACAACATGTTGAAGCGACCCTTGTCGGTGAGGTAGCCGTCGGCGGCCTTCAGGGAGAAGGCGACAGCGTTCCGGCTGAAGTTGCGGACCGCCAGGTGCTCGGTCACCACCTGCCCCGGGTCGAGGCTGGCGTTGATCCACCGGCGTTGGTCGGGACCGCTCGGGGTGGCCGGCTGGACCGTCCAGGTCAACGCCTTCGGGTCTGGTTCCGCCGCCGCCACGGTCGGCGCGGCCGTCACCGCGAGGGTCACGACGGCGAGGACGGTGAGCGCCCGGCGCAGCGGGGAGACGGTCATGACGATGGGCCCTTCGGCAGGCGAGGTGTGGCGGGGGCCCACTCCGGGCCCCCGCCACAGCACTACTCGAACAGGGAGAGCGTGAGCGTCGAGCTGTACTCGCCGGCGGCGACCTCCGCCGGAGTGCGCAGGTACAGGTCGGCGTTCACGGAGTACGAGTCGCTGGCCACCGCCTCCGAGTCGAAGGCCGAGACAAGCAGCTCCTGGTCGACGAGGCCGACGTTGTTGCCCGGCAGGGTCGCCTCGTCCAACGCGGTCACCACCTCCTCGCCCTCGGTGACCAGACCGGTCTCCCCGCCGTCGAGCAGGCGGGGCTTCCAGCCGAAGTGGTCGGCGGTGATCGGCGCCTGGCCGGAGCTGCCCGCGAAGTCGGTAGCGCTGCCGAGCACCGCCCAGGCAGCCCCGTCGGGCACCTCGTCGGCGACGCGGGTGTCGGTGACCGTCACCGTCGGCAGCGTACCGACGAACTGGCGGACCAGCAGGGTCGAGCCGTCCTCGGACAGCGCGACCGCGTCACCGGCGATGGAGAGGGCCAGGACGCCCGGTTCCCGGATCTCGTCGATGTCGACGGTGACCCGGACGCTGGCGTCGTCGTCGGGGTCGGCCAGGGCGGGCGACGGCAGCACCGCCGCCCCGGCCAGCACCGCTCCGACGGCGCCGGCCGCGAGCATCCGCCGCCGTTTGTCTGTGTTCATCTGGTCTCCGTTCTCAGCCATCAAGGGTCATCCGCCGCAGGTGCCGGCGGGATGTTGCACGGTGCGGACGGTCGTCACGTCCTGTCCGCCGATCGCCCCGGTCACCCGGACCGTCGCCGAACCCGCCGGCACCGAGACGGCCCGCGTGTTGAACGACTGGTACGCGTTCGCACCCGGCGCGACTGCCGCGAACGAGCGCTCGCCGTACGGGCTCTGCACGGTGATCCCCACCGGCGCGTCGCTGTCGTTGCGCGCCTGCACGGCGACGTAGACCTTGCCGCCGACGCACCGCGCCGACGCGGTGACAGTGACAGGCAGTTCGAGGGTGGCCGCCCGGAAGGACCAGGTGTCGAGCTCGAAGAGGTCGACGCCCGCCGGGCCGGTGTAGGTGAAGTAGACGTCGTGGACGCCGCTGACGCCCTCGAGTTCGGCGGTCACCTCGGCCCACTGGCCGACAGGTGTGTCGACCGGGACCGTGCCGACCACGGGACCGGTGGCGGTGTCCAGCCGGACCTGGATCTGCCCGCCGGCGGCGAGCGCCCGCACCTTCGCGGTCACGCGCTGCGCGCCGTTGGCGCCGAAGTTCACCGACGACAGCGCGGTCCAGTCGCCGTTGTCGATGTCGCGGACCACCAGGTTCGGTGCCGCGCCGCCGAACTGGGCGGAGCTGCCGTCGACCTTCGTGGTCGCGACGCCCTTGCTCCAGCCGAAGGTCTCGGCCTCGAAGACCCGGTACGGGTCGAAGTCGCGGACCTGGTTCACCCCGGCGTAGGTGCCGACCACCTGCTGGATCGTGCCGTCCGGGTTGAAGGCCAACTCCTGGATGTGCGGGCTGCGGTACCCCTGAGTCGTGTTGCCGTTGATGCGCTTGTTCAACGTCGGGGCGTGGTAGGTGAAGTAGTACTTGCCCTCGAACTCGAAGACCGACTGGTGGTTGTTGCCACCGGTGCCGGCTCCGAAGAACTGTGACTGGTTCGGGAAGAGCACGCCCGCGTAGGTCTCCTTCGGCCACGACATCGGGTTGTCGGAGATCAGGTAGCCGATCTGGCCACCCCCGGGGTAGCCGGGCAGCGGCTGCTGACTGCCACCGAAGTCGTTGCCGCCGAAGTGCGACGAGTACGAGAAGTAGTACCTGCCCTCGCGCTTGAAGACGTGACCCGCCTCGAACGCGACAGGAGCGTCGACAACCGCTGCCGTGCCCTGGGTCGCGACCATGCTGTCGTCGAGTTCGATCGCCCGGATGTTCTTCGGGTTGTTGAAGCGCTCGGCCGGCGGCATGCTCGTCGACGCGGGGCCGCCACCGAAGTAGAGGTACGGCTGGCCGTCGTCATCCACGAACGGGGCCGGGTCGAACTTCCACGCCACGTCCTCCGCACCGGGGGTGCTGCCGTTGATCAGCGTGCTGGTGCGTTCGCTGGTCCACGGGCCGAGCGGCGACGCACCCGTGATCACGTTGCTGGAACCGCCACCGTTGGCGTAGTAGAGGAAGAACTTCTCCTGACCGTTCACCACCTTCTTGGTGATGCCCGGCGCCCACGAGTTGGTGGTGAACGGCGCGACCCCGTTCGGGCCGGCGACCTGGATCTCACCGTGGTCGGTCCAGTTCACCAGGTCCTGCGAGGAGATCACCGTGATCTGGTTGATGTCGCCGTAGTTGATGCCCGGCGAGACGCCGGTGGCCGGATTCGGGGCGTAGCCCTGGGTGTCGTTCGTCAGGTACATGTACACCCGGCCGTCGTGCACGAAGCCGAAGCCGTCGGCGCCGAACTTGTGCCCGATCAACGGGTTGTGCTCCCCGGGCAGCTTTCCGACGACCTCGATCGTCTTCGACGCCGGCGCGGGCGGCGCGGCGCCGACCACCGACACGTCGTCGAGCGTGAAGTCCATCAGGTGCAGGTCCGGATCGGTGGCCGGCGTGGCCGTCCACGGGGTCTCGAAGAACAGTCGTGCCGTCGACACGACCTGCCCCGACGGGATCGTGAACGTCCCGTTGAACTGCGCCCACTGGCCCTTCGTGGCGGTGACGCTCACCAGGTTGGTGTAGGTGCCGCCGCCGTAGTGCATGGTGGCGAAGAACTGCTTGGTGGCCGGGCCGTTCGGGTTCTCGTACTTGATGCGGGCCGTCAGGGTGTAGGCCTGGCCGGCCTGCACCTTGCCGCTGAGGTCCTGCATCGGCCCGGACCCGGTGGTCGTCCGGCTGGTCACGAGCGCGGCGGTCGCGCCCGAGAAGGCATCCGAGGTGGCCGACAACTGGGCGCCGTCGGCGGCATTGCCATTGTTGACGAACCAACTGGCCAGGCCGTCCTCGAACCCGCCGTTGACGATGAGATCCGCGTCGGCGGCCTGGACCGGCGCCGCCCCGGTGACGAACCCTGCGGCCAGCATCAGGCCGACCGTCGCGAGCGCGGCGACCCGTCCTCGGGTCGCCCGTCGCATTCGTTGTGCCACGGAACATCCTCCTTCATCTCTGACGTGCGGTCATCGGCGTACGGGGGATCGGTGGTGATGGGTGGTCCGGACATCAGGGGTCGACTGTCGCCACCGGCTCGACCGCGGCCGGCGGCGCGGGACAGGTTCGCTGTTCCGCGCCGCCCGGCCGGTCGCCGGTGGTGGTCGGTGAGCCGAAGGCTCGTGGTGGGTTATCCGTCGCAGGAGGTGGCGGGGTGCTGCGCCGTGCGTACGGTGGTCACGTCCCGACCACCGATCGCCCCGGTGACCCGGACCGTCGCCGAACCGGCCGGCAACGCTGCGGCCCTGGTGTGGAAGGACTGGTAGACGTTGGCACCCGGGGCCACTGTCGGGAAGGACCGGTTCCCGTACGGCGTCTCCACGGTGATCCCGACCGGTGCGTCCGAGTCGTTGCGGGCCTGCACCGCCACGTACGCCTTGCCGGCCAGACACCGCGCCTGGGCGGTGACCGTGACCGGTAGTGCCGCCAGCACGCCGAGCCGGGCCAGCTGGTAGCTGAGCGCCCGCTCCGGGGCGTCGATCTGGTTCTGGGTGCCGAACCCCTCGGCGCGCGCCGACGTCGCCGCCGCGAGTGCGGACCGCGTCGCGGCCCAGGCGTCGGCCGGGTAGTGGCGGGCGTCGAGGGTCTGCGCGTGGGCGATGGCCGCGTCCAGGGCTGTGGTGTCCAGCGGCCGGGACTGCTCGGTAAGCGTGTCGCTGAGCAGGTAGTGATCGAAGTCGACGCTGCCGCCGGTCTCCTGGGTCGCGTAGTTGAACAGACCGACCCGGTGGCCCATGAAGTGCGCGAGGCTGCCGTCCAACGCCTGCGGGCCGACGCGGCTGCCCAGCCGGGTCCACGTCAACCCGTCGAGGCTGTAGTAGAACGTGGTCCACAGTTGGCCGACCGGCGAGGTGAAGTCGAGGTCCGCCTTCACGTGCACCTCTGTCGCATCCCCCAGCGCCACTGTCGTGCCCGCCACGAAGTTCTCAAGCGTCGACTGGTCCAGGTCGACAGCGAACGGCTGCGACCGGTTGACCACGCCGAGCGTGTTGACCCCACCGACGCGCTTGACCGCCACGTACGAGAAGCCGCGGTTGTAGGCGGCCAGGCCGGCGACGTCCCCGTTCTTCATCGCGGAGATGTCCATCCGGGTCTCCACCGACTGCCGTGGCCCGAACGTCCGCTGCGAGAGGGTGTTACGGGCTTCCTCGAACCAGGCCAACTCGGCCCGGTTGGACAGTTTCGTGTAGACGTACTGGCCGGTGACCACCTTGCCGGCGGTCAACCGCAGCCAACCGTCGCGGTCGGTGAGTGACCAGTACCTGTTGTCCGGTGCGTGGTTCCACTCCCACGCCAGGTCCAGCCGTGAGCCGTTGGGCGCGATCTCCGCCGGGTCGAGCGGCGCCGGGACCGTCCACTGCTCGTCCTGGTACGCCTTGTGCGGCGCGTCGTTGGCGAAGTCGTCCGAGGCGACGACGCTCTTCTGCCGTTCGAACGCCTCCTGCGCCGGGCTGAGCCGGATCGGCTTGTCGAACACACCGTTCACCGGCACGACCCCGTTGGTGCCGAAGGTCGGCCAGCCGTCCTGCCAGGTGGCGGGGATGAGCGCCGGGATCCGCCCGACCGGGAACGTGTCGCGGAAGAACATGCCGTGCCAGTCGGTCCGGCCGTCGGCCCGGCTGATCGGCACCAGGCTGCCCTGCGCGAAGCCGTTGGAGTTGAGCACGCCGCGCGCCTCGTAGGTGTTGACCCCGCCGGCCGAGGTGTAACGCCCGAGCAGGTCCTTCGACCGGAACATCACCACCTGGCGGCCCTGCCCGGACGGCCAGGTGATGATGACGGCGTAGTACCAGCCGTCGATGTGGTAGACCTGCGCGCCCTCGAACAGCCCGCCGATGAACGGCTGACCGGCGTAGTTGTTCGCGGTGAAGATGTTCGGGTAGTCCTGCGCGACGGCGGTCAGGTCGGCGTTGAGGCGTACCGCGCTGGTGCCGCCGGAGCCGTAGAAGATGTACGGCGTGCCGTCGACGTCGAAGAAGAGCGACGGGTCGTGCAGGCCTCGGCCGAGGGCGGTGCGCCGCCACGCGCCGTTCTCGATGTCGTCGGTGCGGTAGAGGTACGCGCCGTTGAGGTTGTTGGTGTTGAAGACGGCGTAGAACATGCCGTCGTGGTAGCGCAGTGACGACGCCCACTGGCCCTGGCCGTACGAGTTCTGGCCGTTGCGCAGCGAGAACGAGTCGCCGATGCTCGCCCGGTCGAAGACGTAGTTGACGATCTCCCAGTTGACCAGGTCGTACGATTTCATGATCGGCGCACCCGGACTCAGGTGCATCGTCGTGCTGATCATGTAGTAGACGTCGCGGCCTTCGTCGTTCTCGGCGGCCGGCACCCGCTCGACGCTGATGTCCGGCACGTCGGCGTTGAGCAGCGGCACCGAGTAGGTGCCGGCGCCGGTGTCGGTCGAGGTGTACGACGAGCGCGGCGACCATGCTTCGGCGGCGTGCGCGGCGGCCGGGGCGACGACCAGTGCGGCGCCGCCGATGAGGGCCGCCGATGCGAACGCGCACAGTGGACGGAGCCGACCGACGGGCGCAGTGGGAAGTCGTGGGGCGAGTGCCTTCCAGACGTGACGAGCGGCGGCGTTCAGGCTGTTCACAGCGGATGCACGGGCGGTGTTCAGGAGACGCGAGCGGACCGACACGACCAAGGCGAACTCCAAACGCGAGAGCGGCGTGAAGGCCATCGTGTTATCGCTAACAACGACTGTCAAGACCGTCAATGAAACACGCCCGAACTATCCCCGTAACCCCACACCCGCCACAACGGACACTCCCCCGGCCTTAACCCGTCCTCGACGACAGCGAGGTGCTCGCCGCCGTCCACGACCACCGTCGGTCTCTGCCGTCGGGGCGGAGACAGGAGTGAGCGGTACACCTCAGAGGGATATCCCTCTGAGGTGTACCGCTCCTCGGCCAACTGCGGCCGGCCGAGCGCCCGCGGATCTGTCAGCTACGCAGCTGCCACCGCTGGTTGGCGCCGCCGGAGCAGGCCCACAGGATCAACTTCGTGCCGTTCGCCGTCGCGGCGCCGTTGGCGTCCAGGCAGAGACCCGACTGCACCCCGGTGATCGTGCCGTTGGCGTTGACGTTCCACTGCTGGTTCGCCTGGCCGTTGCAGTCCCAGATCACCACAGTGGTCCCGTTGCTGGTGCCCTGGCCGGAGGCGTCCAGGCACTTGGTGCCGTACACCATGAGCTGACGGCTCGCGGTGTGGGTCCACCGCTGGTTGGCGGCCCCACTTATGCAGTCCCAGATCTGAGCCTGCGTGCCGTTGGTGGTGCTGGAGTTGCCGATCTCGACACAGCGGCCGGACTGGGCGCCCACGATCTGCACGTTCGTCGGGTTGGTGCTGCCACCGCTCTGCACACCGGCCGTGTTGAGCACCGTCTGCGCACCGGACGGCCAACTGCCGTTGGACACCGTGACGTTGCCGTTGACGACGTTGCCGCGGTCTCCGTTCGTCACGTTCGTGCTGCCGTTCGTCGACCAGTTGTTGGTGACAGTGAAGTTGCCCATGTTCTCGGCGTAGTAGTAGTTGGCCGTGGCCCAGGTGCCGGTGGAGGAGAACACGTTGTTGCGGGCGGTGTAGTAGCGCGAGCCCTCGTCGAAGTAGAGCCCGAACCAGCCGTTGGTCCGCAGGCAGTAGTTCTCGGCGATCAACCCGCCCGGGTTCGCCGAGAGCGTGTAGATGCAGCCGCCGTCGGTCATCTGTTGCATCACGTCGTGCACGTAGTTGCCGATCACCTGGTTGTTGGCCGCGGTGGTCGCCGTCGAGTACCGCGGCTGGTAGTTGTACAGGCCACGGTTGGCGTAGTGCTGGCTGCCGCCGGCATCGTTGGCGCCCCAGCCGTAACCGACGGACAGACCGGTGTACGGCATGTTGTAGACCTCGTTGTGCGACACCAGCGAGGTGTTCACGTAGGTGGTCAGGATCGACACCACACCCCGGTACTCAAGGCCGAGGTCGTGCACCCGGTTGTTGCTGATGGTGATGTTGCGGTTGACCATCCGCTGGTCGCTCGGGTGGTGGGCGTCGGCGCGCACGCCGCCCACCACGATGCCACCGGCGGAGTTGCGGGCGATCTCGGAGCGGGTGACGGTGATGTTGCTGGCGCCCAGGCCGACGCCGCTGGCGTGGGCGTTGGCGTCGTTGCCGATGCCGATGGCCGTCTGTCCCAGGTTGACGAACTGGGAGTCGCTGAAGCTGATGGTGTTGGCGGCCGAAACCTGCACCGCGGCGGGCATCTGGGCCCAGCTCGGGCGGGTCGCCTCGAACAGCGGGCAGCCCTCCTGGCAGGAGGTCAGCGCGTCGGACGGGCGGGCCCAGGAGCCGACGATGTGCGCGCCGGTCTGCTGGTCGGCGAAGCCGTTGCTGCTGCTCGGGCCGAGCCAACTGGTGCCGGTGAAGGTGATCCCGCTGAACGAGATGTGGTGGGCGGGCGCGTCAAGGGTGCCGCCGACGTTCACCAGGGACTGCAACTGCGGCAGCTCCACGCTGACGGTGCTCATGTTCTGCCCGGCGAGCGGGATGTAGTTGAGCTGGCCGCTGCCGGGGTTGAGATACCACTCCCCCGCCGAGTCCAGGAACTCGTACGCGTTGGCCAGGTAGAACGGGCCGGCGCGGTGCGGGCGGGACAGGGTGTCGAAGCCGAAGGTGTTGTTGTTCCAGGCGGGCTGCTGCATCGTCAGGAAGTTGCCGCTGATGCTCTGCACCGGCGAGTACCTGTCGGTGAACGAGCCGACACTCTCCACCTCGACCCGGTTCTGGTTACCGAGGTTGTTGAGGTAGTTCAGTGCGCTGTTGCTGAACCGCATGCCGGAGGTGGTGAAGGTGAAGTCGGCGCGGTTGACGGCGGTACGCGCCCGGGTGGCGACGGCCCCGTTGACGTACAGCTGACGGGAGTCCAGCCCGGCGGGAACGGTGGCCCGCCAGATGTTCTTCCCGGAGTCGACGAGCGACCAACCGGTGACCGCGCGAGCGCCGGTGATCGTCGGACGCGCCGAGGCGGCGGCCCGCCAGATCACCTGGTAGCCGTTGTTGCCGGAGTCGGCGGCGGTCAGCCGCATCGGCGCCGAGAGTCGGTACACCCCGTCGGCCAACTCCACAACGATGTCACCGGACATCGTGCTGTTGGCCGCCCGGACCGCGGTCTGCGCGGCGGACAGCGAACACGGTTGGCTTGCCGAGCAGGTGGTGCCGGCGCCGGCGGGCGAGGCGTAGAGGGTGGTGGTGGCCGCGAGCGCGGGGGACGCCGAGGCGGTCACCGCGACCAGCGCGGTCAGTGCGGACGCGGCAACGCCGGCCAGCATCCGCCGCAGCGGTGGGATGGGGGAGACGGACACGGGACGGTGCTCCTGACTCTAGAGGGGGCGGGAGTTCCCCGGGACCGGGCGGCGGTTACCCGAGGATCTCCCGGAGATAGCGCAGGCCGTCCGTGGCGAGACGGTCCTGTGAAGGTGCCAACGGACGCCAGATCGCCGCGGCGGTCGCGATCGCCTCGTTCTCCCCCGTGAACGACTCGATGCAGATCGCGCCCTGGTAACCGGTGTCCCGCAGGACTGTGAAGAACCGGGGCCAGTCGAAGTGGTCCGCCCCGGGTGCGCCCCGATTGGTGCCGCTGACCTGCACGTGCTTGATGTGCGGGCCGGCGACCGCGAGGGCGGCGTAGGGATCCGCCTCCTCGATGTTCATGTGATAGGTATCGATCATGATGCCGACGCTCGACGGCAGACCGTCGATCAGCTCGACCGTCTGCTCGATCGTGTTGACGACGCTTGTCTCGTAGCGGTTGAGCGCCTCGACACCGATGCTCACGCCGTGCTCGCCCGCCAGGTCGGCCACCGGCGCCAGGGCCCGCCGGAAGTCCGCGTAGCAGGCGGCGCGAGCCGCCTGTGACATCCGCCAGGTGCGACCGACCGAGGCGTACACGGGGCCGCCGACGCATCCAGCGCCGACGGCCGCCGCGTCTGCCACACACTTCCTCAGGTACGCCACCGTCGACTCGACGACCGCTGGCGCGGCGTCCACCAACTCCCGACCGGGTGGGGTGACCGCGCAGACCCCGGCGGCGGCGAGGCCGTGCTCCGCCAGCAGGTCCCGGGTGCGGGCCGGATCCCAGTCGCCGGGCTGTTCGATCGGCAACTCGACAGCGTCGAAGCCGAACGCCGCGATCCGCGGGATCAGCTCGGCCAGGGCCTTGTCATCGACCGGCGAGGCCCACACCCACGGGTTGACGCCGATGGCGTACATCTGTTCCTACTTCCAGCGCTGCGGGTAGCCGGGCAGGTCGGTGCAGCCACACATCGCGTAGTGCAGCGGCGGCATGCTCGTGTCGAGGTACTTGTCCAGGTTGTCCTGGGTGACTGTCGGCTGCGGCAGCTTCCACGGGTTGGACACCTGCTCGCCGTCCAGGATCCGCAGCGCCGCGATGATCGGCGTACGCCACTGGTAGGTCGGGTACGTCGGCGCGATCGCTGTGAGGTTCTTGTCCTTCCAGATCTTCAGGAAGTCGAGCTGGTCCTCGCCGTTCATCGGCGGCACCGGCTTACCCGCGTCCTGGAACGCCTCGACCGCCGCGACGGCCGTCGCCCCGGCGTCCATCCAGACACCGTCGATGGTGCCGTACCGCTGGATGTAGTCGTCGACGATCTTCTTGGTCTTGGCCGGGTCGCCGTCGGTGAACTCGACGCCCACGACGTCGACCTTCGCCTTGTCGAACGCCACCTTCGCGGCCGACCAGCGGGTCTCCAGGACGTCGACGCCGGGCAGGATCCGCAGGGCGAGGACCTTGCCGCCGGGCTTCATCTTCTGGCTGACGAAGTCGGCGCCGACGTGGCCGAACCCGTAGCCGCCGATGGGGTTGATGAACGTCACCGGGCACTTCGTGTTGACGCCCCGGTCGAAGACGATCACCGGCAGGCCCGCCTGGCAGGCCGCCTCGACGGCCGGGGTGAGCGTGGCGGTGGTGTTCGGTGAGACGATGAGCGCGTCGCAGCCCTTGCCGAGCAGATCGTTGATGTCCGCGATCTGCTTCTGGTCCTTGCCCTCGGCGTCGACGTGCACGAACTCCTTGATCCGGCTCTTCTGCGCCTCGACCTCGGCCTGCATGGTCTTGAACCCGACCTGCCGCCACGGGTTGTTGAGCGCCGCGTTCGAGAAGCAGATCTTGTGCGGGCCGCTCTTCTTGAACTTGGCGGTGTCCACCATCTTCGGGTTGAGCACCTGCTCCCACGGCTTGTCGGCGGGACCCGTCGGGGTCGCGTCGAGCAGCGCGAGCTCGGCGTCGTAGTCGGCCTGCACGAAGAACTTCGACTGCTCCCCGGTGCCCGACCCGGCGGCGGGCGGGCTGCCCGACGGGCTCGCGCCCGGCTCATCCGTGGCACAGGCGGCGAGGGACAGCAAGGTGACAGCGGCCAACGCCGCCATGGAACGTCGCACTATGGTTCCCCTTTATCTCGACGAAGAACGCGTTGCCGAGACCGCCACGGCGAGCAGGATGATCCCGCCCTGGACGGTCGACTTGAGGGCGCCGGAGACGCCGTAGAAATTCATGAGGGCGAAGAGAAGTTCGAGGGTCAGCGCACCGAGCATCGCGCCGACGACCGAACCGCGACCGCCGCCCAGCGCTACCCCACCGAGGACGACCGCGGTGATCGCACCGAACTCCAGGCCGACGCCGGCCTGGAACGACACACCGCTGTAGCCGCCCAGGAGGATCGCCGCGACCGCCGCCACGAGCCCGCTGAGGATGAAGGCGATCGTCCGGGTACGCCAGACGCGTACCCCGCTCAACTCGGCGGTGCGCGGATTGTCGCCGACGGCGACGAGCGTCCGGCCGAAGTCGGACCGCATCAGCAGCACTGCCAGCACCGCCATGGCCACGAGGATCAGCAGCGCGTAGGGCACGCGACCGAGCAGCGGCACGTCCTCGAAGGCCCGCCGACCGTAGCGGCGGAACTCCTCCGAGAGCCCACCCTTGGGCGCGCCGTCGGACCACAGGTAGACGGCGCCGACCAGGATCAGGAACATGCCGAGCGTCGTGATGAACGACGGCACCCGCAGCCGTGTGGTGATCAGGCCGTTCACCAACCCGACGAGCGCGCCGAAGGCGAGCAGGAGCAGCACCACGGGCCAGGTACGCGCCGGGTCACTGTCGATGAGCCGGGCGGCGACCACCACCTGCGCGGTGACCAGGGAGCCGACCGAGAGATCGAACTCGCCGGAGACGATCACGAAGTACTGGCCGGCGGCGAGCAGGATGATCGGCGCCGAACGCCCGAGGAACGACATCAGCGACGCGGGGGCGAGGAAGTCGGGCTGGCGGACGCCGACGAGCACCACGAGCACGGCGAGGATCGCGAGGATCGGCAGCAGGCCACCGGGGCGGAGCCGCGGGAGACGCAGTGGCAGCGTACGACGCTGAACTGTCTGCATGGCTAGGCAGCCGCCTTTCGCATGGTCCGACGGGCGTAGACGGCCACCGCGGCGATGATGATCGCGCCCCGGATCACCTGCTTGAAGAAGGCGTCGACCTCCAACTGGTTGAAGATCGCGTCGATGCTGGCGAGCAGCAGCACTCCCCCGACCGTGCCGATGACACCACCGCGCCCACCGGCGAGGGCGGTTCCGCCGATCACCACCGCAGCTATCGACTCCAGGTCGTAGAGGCCCTCGGTGCCCACCCGGGGCGCGCCCGAGCCGAGCCGACTGGCGAGGTAGACACCGGCGAGCCCGGCACACATCGAACAGAGCACGTGGGCCGTGACCAGGACCCGGTCGTTGCGGACGCCGGAGAGCCGGGCCACCTCCGGGTCTCCGCCGACGGCGACCAGGTGGTGACCGAAGCGGGTCTTCGAGAGCGCGAACCAGGCCGCCGCGGTCACCGCGACAAGCAGCAGGAACGACACCGGCACCGGGCCGATGCGCTGGTAGCCGAGCGACTGCACGAGTGCGGGCGCGGTGGTGCCGGCCGGCCCGTCGTAGCCGTTGTCGAGGTATCCCTTGAGCAGCAGCCCGACGCCGAGGGTCGCGATGAACGCGTTGATGCGCAGTTTGGTGACGAGCAGCCCGTTGAGCAGCCCGACGCCGGCGCTGACCACGAGCGCCAGGCCGATCGCCGGTAGCAACGCGCCGTCGCTGCCGTTCATCGTCTCGGCCGCGACCAGGGTGCTGAGGCTGATCACGTACGCCACCGACAGGTCGAGCGAGCCGCCGAGGATGACAAGGGTCTGGCCGACGGCGACGAGCCCGAGGCCGGCCGCCACGTGCAGCAGGCTCACCGTCGTGGACTGGTTGAAGAGCTGACCGCCGTCGACGAGGACGACAAGCCAGCCGATCACGAGGGTGAGGGCCAGGGCCACGAACACGCCGGGTACGGGGCGGCGGGCCGGCAGGAGCGTCAGGGCGCTCATGCGGCAGCCTCCCGCGCGGCCCCGATCGCCAGGGTGACCACGTCTTCCTCGCTCGCGCCGGCTGGTAGTTCACCCACGATCCGACCGTCGCGCAGGACGACGATCCGGTCGCTCATGCCCAACAGCTCGGGCAGGTCGGACGAGATCATCAGCACCGCCGCACCGTCGCGGGCGAGACGTCGGACGAGGTCGTGGATTGCCGACTTCGCGCCCACGTCGATGCCGCGGGTCGGCTCGTCGAAGAGCAGGATCTGCGGGTTGAGCGCGAGCCACCGGGCCAGGACGACCTTCTGCTGGTTCCCGCCGGACAGGAATCGGATCTCCTGGTCGTCGCCCGCGGCGCGGACCTCCACGGCGGCGAGCAGATCGCGTACCCGACCGGTGCGGGCCGCGCGGCCAGAGCGGGCGGCGAAGACGGCCCGGCTGGCGAGCAGCGCGTTGTCGAGCACCGACTGCCGGGGGACGATCCCCTCGCCCTTACGGTCCTCGGTGACGTAGGCGATGCCGGCCCGCATCGCGGTGCGTGGCGAGCGCAGCCGCAGCTGCCGACCGTCAACAGTGACCTCGCCGGTGGTGAACGGGGCCACCCCGAAGAGCGCACGCGCCAGCGCGGATCGGCCGGAGCCCTGGAGGCCGCCGATGCCGAGCACCTCGCCGGCCCGCAACTCAATGTCGATGTCGCGGAGTTTCCGGTTGCCCCCGGCACGGACGGTGAGCCGCACCGGACCGGGGTCGTCGGGATCGGCCCGATCGGGGTAGTAACTCGACAGCTCCCGGCCGACCATGTGTCGGACCAACTCGTCCGCGCTGGTGTCCGCG
This sequence comes from Micromonospora sp. NPDC049047, assembly GCF_040649135.1. Classification (NCBI taxonomy): domain Bacteria; kingdom Bacillati; phylum Actinomycetota; class Actinomycetes; order Micromonosporales; family Micromonosporaceae; genus Micromonospora; species Micromonospora sp. NPDC049047. Next base: position 14,604 of record NZ_JBEZEY010000013.1, on the reverse strand, counting down.
GTCTCCACTGTGGTCACCCGGCGGCCGTCCTTCAGGACCGTGATCCGGCTGGACAGGTCGAAGACCTCGGCGAGCCGGTGCGAGACGTACAGCAGGCCGATGCCGCGCTCCTGGAGTCGGCGCACCAGGCCGTAGAGCAGCTCGACCTCGTGGTCGGCGAGCGCGGCGGTCGGCTCGTCCATGATGAGCAGCCGCGCGTCCAGGGCGAGCGCCTTGGCGATCTCGACCACCTGTTGTTGGGCGACACCGAGCTGCCCCACCCGGGCGTCGGCGGGCAACGTGGTCTCCCCGATCGAGGCGAGCAGACGCGTGGTGCGGTCGAGCATCTCCCGACGGTCGACAAGCCCGCGCCGGACCGGCTCGTGGCCCAGGTAGACGTTCTCCGCGACGGTGCGCTCCGGCAGCAGGTTGAACTCCTGGTGGATGATGCCGACCCCGGCGCGCTGGGCGTCCCGGGGGCCACGGAAGACGCGGGGCTCACCGGCGAACTCGACGCTGCCCTCGTCCGGGGCGTACCCGCCGGACACGATCTTCATGAGGGTCGACTTGCCGGCGCCGTTCTCACCGACAACGGCGTGCACCTCGCCCGGCGCGACATCGAGGTCGACACCGTCGAGCACGCGTACCCCGAGGAAGGATTTGCCGATGCCCCGGAGGGTGAGCAGCGGCGCCGGCGGTGGGTCTGACATCCCGAAAGCCCTCACAGACAGTAGTCATAGACAGGGTGCCCGGGTCGGCGTCCGGCCCGTGCGTGGCCGCGCCGCGAACTTTCGCAGCCGGCCGCGGAGACTTACGTTTTTATGTTGCGAACATTCCCTTGACATCGACGAAACATCACACGTATGAAGAAGATAGATGTTTGGATGCAGGTCCGCAATCCTCGACCGGGGCCGATTGCCAGGGCCATCACTCGAACGGCAGCGAAGCCGTGCCCGAGAGATTCGGACATGGCCGTCGTCATCAGGGCAAGACGTCGGACGTCACCCCATTCATTGACACCCATCTATTTCTAGCTCATCCTGACCTCGTGGACCACGGGACAAGCTTCACAGCCGCCATCACCCTCTGTGAGGTCCCGCGGGTCTGACTGCCGTTTCGGCGAACGGCACGAGGACAGCCCAGCGCACTCGTGCCCACCCCTGCGTCCAGGCACAACCTGACGCAGCGTGGACCCGTGGGCGCACTCGGAGTCGCCCGTCCAACCTAGGAGACGCCATGCGTCGCAATACGATGATCATCTCGGTGATCGCGGGCCTGTTGCTGGCCCTCGGACTCGCCCCACCCGCTTCGGCGGCCCCCGCCTTCCGCGCCCTGGTGTTCAGCAAGACCACCGGCTACCGGCACGACTCGATCCCCGCCGGGATCAGCATGCTCCAGCAGCAGGCCACCGCGAACAACTTCGAAATCGTGGCGACCGAGGACTCGAGCGTCTTCACCGCCGCCAACCTGGCGACCTTCGACGTGATCGTCATGCTCCAGACCTCCGGCATGGTCTGGACCTCGGCGGCGCAGCGCCAGGCGGTGGAGGGTTACCTCGCCAGCGGCAAGGGCATCGTGGCCATCCACAACGCCACCGACATGGGCATCGAGTCCGAGTACCCGTGGTGGGACCAGACCATCAACGGCGGCGCCCACATGCCCGAGCACTCCCCCGGCGTGCTGCCCGGCACCGCGATCGTCGCCGACAAGCAGCACCCGTCGACGGCCGGGCTGCCGGATCGGTGGAACCGCAGCGAGGAGTGGTACAACTTCGACTCCAACCCACGCGGCAAGGTGCACGTGCTGGTCACCGCCGACGAGCGCACCTACAACCCGGGCTCCCGGGCGATGGGCCCGGACCACCCGATCTCCTGGTGTCGCGACACCAACGGCGGGCGTGTGTGGGCCACCGCGATGGGTCACGCGATCGACTCCTACAGCGAGACGAACTTCCGCAACCACGTCCTCGGTGGGATCAAGTGGGCCGCCGGCAACGCCCCCGGCGACTGCGGCGGCACCGTCTGGGGCAACTTCGAGAAGCGCACCCTCGACGACAACACGGTCGACCCGATGGCGATGGCGGTGGCCCCGGACGGGCGGGTGTTCTACGCCCAGCGCGGCGGGCAGCTGAAGGTCTTCAAGCCGTCCACGAACAGCACAGTCACCGCCGGCACGCTGAGCGTCTACACCGGCGGCGAGGACGGTCTCACCGGCATGGCGCTGGACCCCAACTTCGCCACGAACGGGTACGTCTACCTCTACCACTCGCCGGCGAGCAGCTCGACAGACGTCAACCGGGTCTCCCGCTACACGATGAGCGGTGACACGCTGAACATGTCGAGCGGCGTGACGATCATCGACATCCCGGCGTACCGGGACCGGACGTTCCCGGAGCCCGGGCACACCGGCGGTTACATCGAGTTCGGTCCGGACGGCAACCTCTTCATCGGCACCGGTGACGACACGCCGCCGAACCTCGACCCCAACTGGCAGGGCTACGCCCCGCTGGACTGGCGCTCGGGCAAGTCCAACCTGGACGCCGCCCGCAGTGCGGGTAACACGAACGACCTGCGCGGCAAGCTGCTACGCATCCGCCCCGGAGCCACCGGCGGCTACACCATCCCGTCGGGCAACCTCTACCCGCAGGGCACCGCGCAGACCAAGCCGGAAATCTACGCGATGGGCTTCCGCAACCCGTTCCGGTTCTCGATCGACCCCGCCAACGGCTGGGTCTACCTGGCCGACTACGGGCCGGACCGCAACCCGCCCACCACCAACCGTGGCCCCGAGGGCCTGGTCGAGCTGAACGTGATCAAGACGCCCGGCAACTACGGCTGGCCGTTCTGCCACGGCAACAACCAGCCCTACGCGCCGTACAACCCGGACACCGGCGTCGTCGGCGCGAAGTTCAACTGCTCGGCACCGGTAAACAACTCGCCGAACAACACCGGGCTGGTCAACCTGAAGCCTGTTGTCATGCCCAACATCTGGTATGGCTACCCCGCCTCGACGACCTTCCCGGAGCTCGGCTCCGGCGGCTCCGCGCCGATGGGTGGCCCGGTCTACCGGTACGACGCGTCGAACCCGTCCGCGACGAAGTTCCCGCCCTACTACGACGGTGTGCACTTCTTCTACGAGTGGGCGCGTAACTACATCAAGGAGGTCCACTTCGACTCCTCCTCGGCGGTCACCCGCACCAACCCGTTCCTGCCCGGGACCGGGTTCAACAAGCCGATGGACATGGAGTTCGGCAAGGACGGCTCGCTCTACCTGCTGGAGTGGGGCACCAACTTCGGCGGCGGCAACAGCGACTCCGGGCTCTACCGGATCGACTACATCCAGGGCGGCCGGTCCCCGATCGTCAAGGCCACCGGTACGCCCACCAGCGGCAGCGCACCGCTCACCGTCCAGTTCAGCAGCGCCGGCACGTCCGACCCGGACGGCAACACGCTCAGCTACCTGTGGACGTTCGGCGACGGCACCACCTCCACGGCGGCCAACCCGTCGAAGGTGTACACCTCCAACGGCAACTACACGGCCCAGTTGAAGGTCACCGACAGCACCGGTAAGACCGGCTTCGCCAACGTCCCGATCACCGTCGGCAACAGCGCCCCGGTGGTCACCATCACCACACCTGCCAACGGTGGCATGCTCACCTTCGGTGACAAGGTGCCGTACCAGATCACCGTCACCGATCCGGACGGCGGCACTGTCGACTGCTCGAAGGTGTTCCTCAACCCGGCGCTGGGTCACGACGACCACGCGCACGAGACCACCGAGTACCCGGGTTGCTCGGGCACCATCTCCACCGACCTACTCGGCGGGCACCCCGATGGCGCCAACCTGTTCTACGTGCTGAACGCGCGCTACACCGACAACGGCGGCTCGGGGGGCGGGTCCCCGCTCACCGGCACCGCACAGGCGATCCTGCAACCGAAGCACAAGCAGTCCGAGTACTTCAGCAGCCAGTCCGGCATCCGGGTCATCGACCAGGCCGCCGCGGAGAGCACCAAGCGCGTCGGTGACATCTCCTCGAACGACTGGATCGCCTTCAGCCCGATGAGCCTGTCGGGTATCTCGACGGTCAGCTACCGGGTCTCGTCGCCCTCCGGCGGCGGTTCGATCGAGCTGCGCGCCGGCTCACCGACCGGTACCCTGCTGGCCACCACCACGGTGCCGAGCACCGGTGGCTGGGACAACTACCAGTCCACGACACCGGTGAGCGTCGCCGCCAGCAGTGGGACCCAGACGCTCTACATGGTGTTCAAGAACTCCAACAACTCGTTCGATCTGGACTCGCACACCTTCGGCGGAAACGGCGTCGGAACACCCGGCACCGGCACCGGTACCGGGCTGGCCGGTAAGACCTACACGCTCACGGCACAGCACAGCAACAAGCTGATGGACGTCAGTGGGGTCTCCACCGCCGACGGCGCCCAGATCACCCAGTGGGCGTCCACCGGCGGCAACAACCAGAAGTGGCAGGCCGTCGACGCCGGCAACGGCGCGCTCTACCTGAAGGCGGTGCACAGCGGCAAGTGTGTCGAGGTGGTCGGCAGCTCGACCGCGGCGGGTGCCTTCCTCCAGCAGGCCACCTGCAACAACGGCAACCAGCAGAAGTTCACCGCCACCGCGACGGGCACCTCCGGCGTGTACACGGTGAAGAGTGTGCTGAGCGGGCTCTGCGTGGACGTCAACGGCGCTTCCACGGCCGACGGCGCCCGGCTGTTGCAGTGGACCTGCCACAGCGCAGCCAACCAGCAGTGGCGGTTCACCGCTCTCTGATCTGCGGCTGTCGCGGTAGAACATGACGTCCCGGTCGGGACCGGTCCGAGAATCGGAGCCGGTCCCGGCCGGGACGTCGCCGTCAGTTCGGCTGGCCCGCAGCGCCCGGACCGGGCGCCACGGCGAGCAGCCCGGCCGCTGTCAGGGCCTCCCACAGCTCGTCCGGTACGGCAACGTCGGCGCGTCGTACCGTCTCGGCCACCTGCGCCTCGGTGCGGACGCCGACCACCGTCGACACCACCGCCGGGTGCCGACGGACGAAGGCCAGTGCCGCCTGCGGCAGGGTCACCCCGTGCGTCTCGCAGACCGCGGCGATCCGCCGGGCCCGCTCGATCACCTCGGCGGGGGCCTGCTGGTAGTTGTAGACCGCATCGGCCGGCGGCTGGTCCCGCGACAGCAACCCCGAGTTGTAGACGCCCGCGATCACCACACCCACCCCTCGCTCCTCGGCGGCCGGCAACAGGTCGTCCGCCGCCCCCTGTTCGAGCAGGGTGTACCGCCCGGCGCACATCATCACGTCGACGTCGGTCTCCCGCACGAACCGCGCCAGCATCGCCGACTGGTTCATCCCGGCACCGATGGCACCCACGACACCCTGGTCACGCAGGTCGACCAGGGCCGGCACGGCCTCGTGCGCGGCCTGCTCCCAGTGGTCGTCCGGGTCGTGCAGGTAGACGATGTCGATCCGGTCCAGCCCGCTGCGCTCGAGGCTGGCCTCGATCGAGCGACGAACACCGTCGCGGCTGAAGTCCCACACCCGGCGGTGGCTGGCGGGCACGTCGAACCCCTCGGAGTCCCGCAGGTGCGCGATCTCGGGCGACGGCACCAGGAGTCGTCCGACCTTCGTCGACACGACGTACTCGTCGCGCGGCCGATGCCGCAACGCCGCACCGAGGCGGCGCTCGGACAGCCCGAGTCCGTAGTGCGGCGCGGTGTCGTAGTACCGGACACCGGCGGCCCACGCCGCGTCGACAGCCGCGTCGAACTCCTCGTCCGTCGTCGCCCGGTACAGGTTGCCCCCCTGGGCCGCGCCGAACCCCAGCCCGGTGAGACGCACCCGCGGGCGGCGCGGCAGCGCTCGCGCCGTCATGCCGCCGCCGATCCGGGTACGCGGCGATCGGGCTCACCGGGGGCCGTCATCGGCCCATCCAGCCGCCGTCGACGGGCAGTACGACCCCGTTGACGTAGTCCGACGCCGACGACGCCAGGAACACCGTGGCACCGCCCAGATCGTCGGCGCGACCCCACCGGCCGGCCGGGATCCGGGTGAGGATCGCCTGGTTGCGGTCGGCGTCGTCGCGCAGCGCCTGGGTGTTGTCGGTGGCGATGTAGCCGGGGGCGATGGCGTTGACGTTCACCCCGTGGGCCGCCCACTCGTTCGCCAGCGCCTTGGTGAGCCCGGCGATGCCCGATTTCGACGCGGCGTAACCGGGCACTGTGATGCCGCCCTGGAAGCTCAACAGCGAGGCGGTAAAGATGATCTTCCCATGGCCCCGCTCGACCATCGTCCGGCCGATCTCCCGGCTCAGGATGAACTGACTGCTCAGGTTCACCTCGATGACGTGGTCCCACATCTCGTCGGGGTGCTCGGCGGCCGGGGTGCGGGCGATCGTGCCGCCGTTGTTCACCAGGATGTCGATCGGTCCGAGCGCGGTGAGGTCCCGGGCCAGCTGGTGTACGGCCGCCCGGTCACCGAGATCGGCACGCAGCCCGGTGAACTGGCGGCCGGCGGCGCGCACCCGGCGTTCCACCTCGCTGCCATCCGATTCGAGCTGGGCGGAAACACCCACGATGTCGGCACCGGCCAGCGCCAGGGCCTCGGCCATGGCGAGGCCGATACCGCGCCGGGCACCGGTCACGACCGCGACGCGTCCGGACAGATCGAACAGGGCCGTCACTTGTTTCCCTCCCGCAGATCGAGCAGCACCTTCATCACACCGCCACCCTCAAGGGCGGTGAAGGCGGCGCTGGCCGCCTCCACCGGCTCCACCCGGGAGATGAGCTGTTGGGCCGGGATCGCACCCGAGGCGACCAACCGGATCGCCTCCTCCATGTCGTCGCGCTGGTACAACCGCGCGCCGAGGAGTTCCAGCTCACGCCAGAAGAACCGGTGCAGGTTGACCTCGCGCGGCCGGGGGTGGATCGCCACCATCACCAGCCGGCCGCGGGTGGTGAGGACGTCGACGGCGGTGGTGACGCCACCGGCGGAGCCGGACACCTCGAAGGCGATGTCGGCGCCCGCGCCGTTGGTGCGCTCGTTGACAAGTGCCACCACGTCCGTCGCTCCCGGGTCGACGGCCTCGATCCCGATCCCGGCCGCCACCTCCCGTCGGAACGGATCCGGCTCGACGAGGAGCACCCGCGCGCCGCGGCCCGCCGCGACCACGGCGATGAGCGCCCCTACCGGCCCGCCGCCGACCACGACCACCTGGTCGTCGGCTGTCACATTCCCCCGCCGGACGTCGTGCACGGCGACCGCGACCGGCTCGACGAGCGCCGCGTGGTCCAGCGGCAACTCCTCGGGCAGCGGCAGAACCAGCTCCGCCGGCACGGTCCAGTAGGACTGCATGGCGCCCGGTGAGTCGATGCCGAGGAAATTCATGGCGTGGCAGACGTGGGAGTGCCCGCGCTTGCAGGCGGCGCACTGCCCACACGGCCTGGTCGGTAGCACGGTGACCGGTTGCCCGACGCGCCAGCCGGTGGTGTCCGGGCCGACGGCCGCGATCCGACCGGACATCTCGTGCCCGATGATCGCGGAGTCACCGACCCGGGCGTCCATGTCCCCGTGGTAGATGTGCAGGTCGGTGCCGCAGATCCCGGTGTACGCCACCTCGATCCGCACCTGGCCTGGCCCCGGCGGGACCGGTTCGCGATCCTCGATTCCGAGGTCTCGCGCCCCCCGGTAGACGACTGCCTTCATCGATCCTCCGTCTCGACGGCCGGCACGTCGTTCGTGCCGACCGGACATGGCCGTGGGTGCACCGCGATGGCGGTACACCCACGCGCCTCTGTTTCTGGCGGTCAGCTCAGTGCCGCACGGTGGGCGACACCTCGTTGCGGTAGTTGAGTGGCACGACCGGCACCTGCCGGGCGGGGACTACCCCGTCGATGTCGGCCAGCAGCCGCCGGCCGGCCCGCTCCGGCCGGACGTTGGGGCTCTCGGCCTGCTGCGCCAGCGGGCGGTGGTTGGCCGTCCGGATGCGCTCCTCGTCGATGCGCACACCCAGTCCTGGTGCGTCGCCGAGGATGAAGGCACCGTCCTCGACGTGCAGGTCGACGGAGACACCGACCGGTGGATGGAGATCCTGCAACTCACTTGTCAGATGATTCGGCACCGAGGTCGCGGCGTGCAACAGACCGATCGGGCTGTTGCCGATCGGGCTGACCGGCAGGTCGTACGCGTGCGCCAGGGCGGACGCCCGCAGGAAGTGGGTGACCCCCCAGACGGCGGCCATCTGGACGACGTCGACAGCGCCGGCGGCGAGCAGCGGACGGAACTGTTCGAGCCCGGTGAGGTTCTCCCCGGTGGCGACCGACGCGCAGACTCCACGGCTGACGGCGGCGAGGCCCTCGGCGTCCCAGCGTCGGACCGGCTCCTCGATCCAGATGAGGTCGAGGGAGCGTTCGAGTTCGCAGACGTGCCGGACGGCCTGCTTACGGGTCCAGGCCTCGTTGACGTCGAGCATGAGACCCGGTCGCCGGCCGTGCCCCGCCTCGGTCAGGACGTCCTTGACCAGGCTGAGGCGGTGCCGGTCGCGCTCGATGTCGAGACCGCCCTTGAGCTTCGCGGCGCGCAGGCCGTGGCTGGCGTAGACCTCGTACTCCGCGACGAGTTCGTCGTCGGTGAGCCCGATGTCCAGCCCGGACGCGTAGGCGGTGACCCTCCTGTCCCGCCCGCCCAGCAGCCGCCACAGCGGCTCGCCGGCGATCTGCGCCTTGATGTCCCAGAGGGCGGTGTCAAGTGCGCCGATGGTGCCGAACACCGGGCCTGCGTGGCCCGCCTTGAAGGTGTGCCGCAACATGCGGTCGTACAGGGTCGTCACGGCACGGGGGTCTTCGCCCTCGATTGCTGCGAAGATCCGCTCGATCTCGACGTGCGGCCCGAGGCCGACCCCCGAGACGCCCTCGTCGGTGTCGACGATGACGATCGAGATCGGAACCACCCCGTCGGCGAACACCCCGTTGGCATCGCCGACGGGCCGCCCCCATTCCTGGACCGTGGAGAGCGTCCGATAACCCGTGATCCGCATGTCAACCCTTCGTGGAACCGGCGGCTACACCGTCGGCAATTTGGCGCTGGAGGAACAGGTAAACCAACAGGACGGGTATGGCGGCGATCAGCACACCGGAGGCGAAGGTGGGAATGTTGTCGGAGTACTGCCCTCGCAACGAGGTCACCCCGATCATGAGCGTCCGGTGATCGGCCGAGGGCATCATCACCAGCGCCATGAGGACGTCGTTCCAGCAGAACAGGGCGTTGAGGATGCCGACCGACAGCAGTGCCGGGGTGCCCAGCGGCAACATGATCCGGCGGTACACGCCGTACACGGTGTTGCCGTCGATCCGGGCGGCGTCGACGATCTCCGGCGGGATGCCCCGGTAGTAGCTCGTCATCAGGAACACGGTGAACGGCAGGAACTGGGCCACGTAGACGAGGATCAGACCGGGGTACGTGTCGATGAGCGCCGTGTCGGCCATGATCCGGGACAGCGGCACCATGATCACCTGGAACGGGATGAAGAGCCCCGCGAGGCAACCCAGGAACAACGCCGTCGAGCCCCGGAATCGCAGCTGACTCAGCGCGAACCCGGCCATCGACCCGAGCAGCAGCAGCAGGATCACCGACACCGTCACCACGAGCAGCGAGTTGACGAAGTAGCGACCCATGCCGACGCTGCTCCACGCCGTGCTGATGTTCTCCCAGCGCAGCGCGTCGGTGATGGAGAACCGGTCGAGGATGTAGTCACGGCGGGTCTTCATCGCGACGTTGGCGGTGAAGAGCAGCGGGTAGATCGTCGCCAGCGCGAGCAGTGACATGGGGATGGCGATCAACCACCACCCCAGACGGCTCCGAGACATCAATCCTCCTTTCCGGATCGTTCGAGCAGCTTGATCTGCAACAGCCCGACCACGAGCATGATGATGAAGAGGATCGTCGAGGCGGCAGATGCGAGCGCCGGCCGGTTCATCTGGCCCTGCTGAATCCAGATGTAGTACTCCGGCAGGTAGGTCGAACCCTCCGGCCCGCCGCTGGTCATCACGAAGAGCAGGCCGAACATCGAGGTCAACATCCCGATCATCGTGGTCACGAAGACGAACTGGATGGTGCGCGAGAGGCCCGGGATGATCACGTGCCAGACCACCTGGCGTAGCGACGCCCCGTCCACCCGGGCGGCGTCCAGAAGCGCGGGGTCCAGGGTGGCGAAGCCGGCGAGGAACACCACAAGTGCCATTCCGAAGGTGGCCCAGATGTGCACGCCGACCACCATGAACATCGCCAGGTCCGGATCGCCGAGCCAGTCCACCGGACTGATGCCGAACGACCCGAGGATGGCGTTGAGGGGGCCATCGAAGGCGAGTAGCAGGTTGAAGATCGCGCCGACGATGACCGGCGAGAGCACCGCGGGAAAGAAGTAGACGCTGCGGTAGAAGCGGTGGCCGGGCACCCGCAGGAAGATGAACGTGGCGAGCAGGCCGGGGATTGCCACCGCCACCGGGAGCAACAGCACCAGCAGCCCGACGTTGCTCAGCGCGGTCCGGAACAGCGGATCGTGGAACAGCTCGCGGTAGTTGCCGAATCCGACCGCCGTCCCGTTCTGCGCACCGTCGCCGGTGAAGGAGAAGTTGACGCCGAGCACCAGCGGATAGAGCCGCAGCAACACGATGATCAGGACCGCCGGTGCGACCAGGATGTAGGGCGCGAAGCGTTCGGCCCGCAGGCCGGCACTGGCGCGCCGGGGTTGTGCACCATGCCGATGGGCGGCGGGGGTGATCGCCGCCCCGTCGGTCCGTCCGGCCTGAGCCGGACGGACCGACGGTTGCGTGTTTCCGATTGACACGAGGGTCAGCCCGCCTGGTCCGAAGCGGCCAACTGCTTCACCACCTCGTCGACGGTGGTCGAACCGCTGAGCAACTGCTGGGACAGCCGACCCATCAGGTCGATCGTCTTCGAGGAGAGCGCCACGTGCAGCGCCGGCTTGCCGGTCTTCAGCTCGCTGACGATCGTGGAGACGGCCGGACCGTTCTGCGACACGTCGATAGTGGTGTCGGCGACAATCGCGCCGGCGTCGGCGTAGAAGGCCTTCAGCGCGTCCGCCGAGGTCAGCGAGCGCACCAGGTCGGCAGCCACCTTCGGGTCCTTGGTCCACTTGGCGACGCCGTAGCCGATACCACCGTCGTACGGCAGGCTCGCGGTGGTGCCGGCGGTGACGACCGGAGGCTTCATGACGCCGAGCTTCTCCGCCGTCAGGAACTCGTTGAAGTCCTTCCAGTGCCCGACGTCCGACATCAGGCCCATGACGTGGGCGGCCTTACCGGACTGGAAGAACGCGAACGAGTCGTTGAACATGGCTGTCGAGTTGGCCCCGTCGCTGTTCATCTTCTTGTCGCCGGTCTCCTTCCAGAGCTCGAAGATCCGCTTGACGTTCGGCGAGGTCCAGTCGCGCTTGCCGGTGATCCAGGCGTCGTACTCCGCCGCGGTGAGGGTGACCGACCCCATGCTGGAGAGCCAGAACTGGATGCCGACGCCCTCCTTGTTGCCGAGGGCGAAGCACTTCGAGCCGGCCTTGGTGATGGCGGCGCAGTCCGCGACGAACTTGTCCCAGGTGGCAGCCGGGGTCGCCGGGTCGAGGCCGGCCTTGCGGTAGATCTCCTTGTTGTAGTAGATCGGGTAGCCCTGCAGCGTCACCGGACCGGCGTAGACCTTGCCGTCCTTGGTGAACGCGTCCCATCCGGCCAGCCGTTGCTTGTCCTCGGCCACGTAGTCGGTGATAGGCACCAATGCGTCCACCCGGTCGCGGATCTGGCCGCCGCCATTGAACAGCATGACGTCCGGGCCCTTGCCGGACTGGATCGCCGCACCGAGCAGCGTGTAGTACTGGTCAAAGGGCTGCGCTACGAACTCAACCTCAACTTTTGGGTGCTTCTTCTTGAAATCAGCCTTAGCCTTGTCCAGATAGGACTTGGCGAACGACTCGCCGGACTTCCAGTCCCACACCACGAGCTTGCTGTCCGACCCGCTTGACGAGCTTGAATCGCTAGCACTTCCACAACCGGCCAGGGCCAGGCCCACAACGAGGACGGCCGACCATATTGCGCGCTGTCTCATCAGTTGTCACCTCAGAAAGTGGGGTGGCCGGCGGTCGCGCCGCCGTGCCAATGTTGCCCGGAACGTAACTCGTATGACGTTTGACGTCAATACTCAGTCGTACACTGAGCCAGACGTCGTGCCACGGCGAGCCTTTCGGAGGGGACATGACGCCATCGCAGGAGACGGCCCTGAGCAGCCCAGCAACACCGGCGTGGGTGCGTCGGCCGACCAACCTGGCCAAGGCGGTCACCGCCGAACTGGTCGAACGCATCGTCCGCGGCGTACACCCCTCCGGGACGCCCCTTCCTCCCGAACCGATCCTCTGCGAGACCTTCTCGGTGAGCCGGACCGTCGTCCGGGAAGCAGTCAAGATCCTTCAGGAGAAGGGGCTGGTGCAGGTCCGCCAGGGTGCCGGCACCATGGTCAACCCGGCAGCGCAGTGGGACATGCTCGACGAACTCGTCCTCGGCGCCACCATCGCCGAGGACGACAGCCTCGCCATCCTCGACGATCTCGTCGTCACCCGGCGCGTGCTGGAATCAGACATGGCAAACGTCGCCGCCCGGCTCGCCGACGCGCAGACCGTCGACCGGCTGCACACCATGGTGGACCGGATGGACGAACTCGTCGACGACCACGTCACCTACCACGAGCACGACCGGGCCTTCCACGACGCGATCATGCAGACGTCCGGGAACCGCATCGCCCGCGGCGTCGTGCGGGCGCTGGAGAGCCAGGTCATCAACACCGCCCGCTACATGGGCCGGACCGAGCGCGCCCTGTGCGTGGCGTCCAACCAGGGCCACCGGCGCATCTACGAGCGCATCGCCGCGCACGACTCCGAAGGCGCCGCCGAGGCGATGTTCACCCACATCACCGAGGCCTGGCTGGTGCGCCGCAGCGGTTCGGGCGAGGCGGTTCGCCTGCAACGCTGACCGGGGACACCGACGCGGCGCCCACCCCCCGGGGGTACGGGAGCAGGCGCCGCCAGGCCGACGACGTCGGCAACCGCCGGTCCGGAGAACTGCGCGAAGAACCTCCAGATCTCACCCTTGGTCCGGGTCGTGATCCCGCTCTCGCCACGGGTCCCGCCGGTGCCGCCCGAGGAGATCTCCCGCATCGTGCCGCCGCGCCGCCCGCGTCTGGAAATTAGCGCTAACCACGCCACACATCAGACGACAGGTGTCGTTCTAAGCTGCCGTCAGACCAAGTCCGGGTAGCTGGCTGAAGCCCACCACCCTGGCAGCCCAACGGCGACTTGACGCGGCTCATGTTATCGCTCACAGTCGATGGACGAGGGCGATGTGCCGACGACGGTTGACCGGGCGAGCCGCTTGTCGCACCTCGGGCGTGACGTCACCCAGGGCAGGCCGATGGCCGGGCGTGGACCGATGGTTCATGGCCACGGCACGGGTGCGTCCGATGCTCAGACACCGGCATCGCAGCGGTGTTCCCTGCACCCGCACCACCACCGCACCCATTGACGGGCGACGACGTGTCAAATCGGCGCGACTGCCGCGGTCGGCGACGCCCCGCACCGGGTCCGGTGCCCCGCTCGACACCATCGACAGCTTCCCGGAGGCACTCGTGAAATCCGCACCAACACCACTTGCCAGACTGCGGCGTTCGGCCGCGTGGCTGGTGAGCCTGCTCCTGGTCTCAACATTGCTCCCCGCCGGTGTCGCGAAGGCGGACAATCCTATTGTTCAGCATATTTATACGGCTGATCCGGCGCCGTTGGTTTACAACGGTCGGGTGTATGTGTACACGGGTCATGATGAGGATGGTTCGACGTATTTCACGATGAGGGATTGGCGGGTGTGGTCGTCGGCGGACATGGTGAACTGGACTGATCATGGGTCGCCGATGGGTCTGGCGACGTTCGCGTGGGCAGATGCGAACGCGTGGGCGGGGCAGGTCGTGGCGCGTAATGGGAAGTTCTACTGGTACGTGCCGGTGCGGCAGCGGTCGAACGGGCAGATGGTCATTGGTGTGGGGGTGGCGGATTCTCCGACGGGTCCGTTCCGGGACGCGTTGGGTCGACCGTTGGTGGGGAACAACGAGATCGATCCGACGGTGTTCATCGATGATGACGGGCAGGCGTATCTGTACTGGGGTAATCCGGGTCTGTGGTATGTGCGGTTGAACGCGGACATGATTTCGTATTCGGGTGCCGTGACGCGGATCGCGTTGACGACCGCGGGGTTCGGTGCGCGCAGTGGTAACGCGAGTCGGCCGACTCTGTATGAGGAGGGGCCGTGGGTGTTCAAGCGTAACGGGTTGTATTACAACGTGTTCGCGGCGGAGTGTTGTTCGGAGTTCATCGCGTACTCGACGGCGTCGGGGCCGACCGGGCCGTGGACGTACCGGGGGACGATCATGCCGCGGCAGGGGGCGAGTTTCACCAATCACGCCGGGGTGGTGGATTTCGCTGGCGGGTCGTATTTCTTCTATCACAACGGGGCGTTGCCCGGTGGTAGTGGGTACACCCGGTCGGTGGCGGTGGAGAAGTTCTCCTACAACACCAACGG